>JAFRZX010000031.1 GCA_017442315.1 Bacteroidales bacterium | reverse complement strand
TTTGTTTACCTCTTCCATATTCTTGGTAATAATGAATTTGCAAATAATCCCGCGAATATACGGATTTTTCTGTATTTTTGTGGGCTCAAAACAGAAAAACATCAATATGATCAAATCAATGACAGGCTACGGCAAGGCCGAGGCCATGCTTGCAACAGGAAAGATTACAGTGGAAGTTCGGTCTCTGAACGGAAAGACAGCAGATATCAGCATAAAGACATCCATGCTCCCAAAGGACAAGGAAATGATTGTCCGCCATAAAATTGCGACAGAACTAACACGTGGCAACATTGACTTTTTCGTAACATTCGAGCCGAATGCTGCCGACAGTGCCAAGAAGATAAACATGGATCTGGCAATGGAATACTACCATCAGATAGAAGAATTCGGAAGCAGGATAGGAGCAATGAACCTCTGGATGCATAATCCGAATGACCTTCTTGCCATGATCATGCGCATGCCTGAAGTAATGGATGTCAAGAAACAGGATGTCATTACAGACGAGAACTGGCCTGCTGTGGAAGCATGCATCGATGAAGCACTTGCAAATATAAACGCCTTCCGTTCCCAGGAGGGTAAAGTTCTTTATAAGGATGTGACAGAAAAAGTGTCAAGGATACTTGCCCTGTCCGAGCAGGTTGAGACTTATGAGAAGGAAAGAGTGGATACTGTCAGGGAAAAAATTTTAAGCAGATTTGCAGAACTGAAGACAGAACCCGACCAGAGCCGCCTGGAACAGGAGATGATATTCTATATCGAGAAGCTCGACATCAACGAGGAGAAAGTGCGTCTGCGCCAGCACTGCAGATACTTTCTGGAAACAATAGACAAAGAGCCTTATCCAGGCAAGAAGCTTGGTTTCATAGCACAGGAAATGGGACGTGAGATCAACACTACCGGATCAAAGGCCAATCACACTGAAATCCAGAAGCTCGTAGTGATGATGAAGGATGAACTTGAGAAGATCAAGGAGCAGAGTCTCAATATACTGTAATCGAAAACAAAGAAAAACTCATTTGCCGACTTAAACAATCAAGATGCAAATCAATATACCCACTGAAAAACTGGCCGGTAACGGAAAGAAATTAATCAACAGGATATCCGACTTGAAGAAACTTCCCAGATGGGTGATTCTTACTGCCATACTTGTATCCGTTTTGCTGATAGGCCTCATCATATACCTGAAATGGCCAAAACCGGCACCCCCTGTCTATCCTACCGTACAGGCAGAGCCGCTTATGGTGGAAGATGTCGAGATATATGTAGAATATGCAGGAAAAATCAAGGCTAGACAACATGTTGAGATCCGTGCAAGAGTTGAGGGCTATCTGGAAAGGATGTTCTTTGAAGAGGGTGGATATGTGGAAAAGAATGAACTCCTGTATTCGATAGATCCGAAACTTTATCGTGCAAGGGTCGAGAAAGCAAGTGCTCAGCTCAAGAAAGACAAGGCCCTCATGCAGAAAGCAGAACGGGACCTGCAGCGCATCAGACCGCTTTATGAGCAGAATGCGGCAAGCCAGCTCGACCTTGATAATGCTATTGCCGCTTACGAAGCGGCACAGGCGGAAGTCGTGATGAGTGAAGCAGATCTGGCACAAGCAGAGATTGCACTGAGCTACACTGAGGTCAGATCCCCTATTTCGGGTTTCATCAGCGAAAGTTCTGCCGACATCGGAACCCTGGTTGGTCCCGGAGGAAAATCTCTGCTGGCTACAGTGGTAAACAGCGATACTGTTGAAGTCAATTTCAGCATGACAGGACTTGACTATCTCAAGAGCAAGGAAAGGAATGTCAATCTTGGGAAAAGAATAGAAGACAGAAAGTGGAATCCTTACGTAACAATTACCATAGCGGACAACCGGGAGTATCCTATCAAGGGTATGGTGGATTTTGCAGATCCTAAAGTCGATCCGAATACAGGGACCTTCTCTGTACGCGCCCAGATGCCGAATCCTGACCACATTCTGCTTCCTGGTCAACTTACCAAAGTAAGGCTTCTGATGGATGTTTATGAAAACGCCATAGTCATTCCGTCTAAAGCATTAGTCATAGAGAAGGGAGGAGCATATGTATTCGTATTGAGAAAAGATGACATTGTCGAAAAAAGATTTGTCGAACTAGGACCTGAAGTAGCAAACAAGTTTGTGATAGAGCGTGGTCTTGGTGCAGATGAGATGATAATTGTAGAAGGCTTCCATAAACTCAGCCATGGAATGAGGGTTGATCCGGTAGAAGATATCGAATATGAAAAGTGATTTCTTTATTGACAGGCCGGTCTTCTCAATGGTGATTTCCATTCTGATCGTGCTGATAGGTATAATAGGACTTGTGCTGCTTCCGGTGGATCAGTATCCTCAGATTGTACCCCCTGTTGTAAGAGTATCAGCAAGCTATCCCGGAGCAGGTGCTGAAACCGTTTCTCAGGCAGTGGCGGCACCAATCGAACAGGTTTTGAACGGAACTCCAGGAATGCTTTATATGGAGTCCAGAAGTACTAATAACGGCGGGTTCTCCGTAAACATTACATTTGATATCGGCACCGATGCAGACATGGCTGCTGTCGAGGTCCAGAACAGGGTAAAGGAAGCAGAATCAAGACTCCCTGCAGAAGTTGTCCAGAACGGAATATCGGTAGACAAGCAGGCTACAAGCAAACTCATGACCATCACACTGAAGTCCGATGATCCGAAATTTGATGAGGTGTATCTCAGCAATTACGCCACACTGAATGTACTTGATATGCTCAGACGTGTCAAGGGAGTTGGACAGGTCTCGAATATAGGTAGCCGTTATTATGCAATGCAGATAAAGCTGCGTCCCGAAAGAATGGCTGCCCTAGGGCTTACAGTGCAGGATATTCATTCAGCAATCAAGGAGCAGAACAGAGAGTCTGCTGCAGGTGTATTGGGACAACAGCCTATTTCCGGAATAGATGTAACTATTCCTATAGTAGCTCAGGGCCGTCTGTCTACAGTATCGGAATTTGAAGATATCGTAGTCCGGGCAGATAAGGAGGGCTCAATTTTGAGATTGAGGGATGTTGCTGATATTGCTCTGGAGGCTTCTTCATATAATACAGAGAGTGGGATAGATGGTGAGAATGCGGCAGTCATGGATATCAGGATGCTTCCGGGCATGAATGCAATGGAAGTATCCGAAGATGTAAAGAAGACGATGGAGGAAATCAGTCGGAATTTTCCGGAAGGAATCACATACGACATTCCATTCGACATGACAGATTATATCAGCGAATCTATCAGCGAGGTCTACAAGACTCTGTTTGAGGCATTGATTCTTGTGATCCTGGTGGTATTCCTGTCTTTGCAGAATTGGAGAAGTACTCTTGTACCGGCGGTAGCTGTACCTATTTCATTGATAGGTACCTTTGGTGTCATGCTGATCTTCGGATTCACTCTCAACACCCTTACTCTGCTCGGACTTGTCCTGGCCATCGGAACTGTTGTCGATGATGCCATTGTAGTCGTTGAGAATGTCGACAGGATTATGAAGGAGGAAGGGCTCTCACCTTACGAAGCGACAAAAAAAGCTATGAGAGAATTGGGAAGTGCGCTTATTGCGACATCCTTGGTCCTGTGCGCAGTGTTCGTTCCTGTAAGTTTCCTTTCAGGCATATCAGGTATGCTATACCGGCAATTCACGATAACCATTGCTGTGTCTGTGATCATTTCCACCATTGTAGCATTGACCCTCAGCCCTGTCATGTGTTCAAAGGTACTGAAGCCATCGTCAATGGATGAAAAGCCCAAGAACCGGCTGTTCCGTGCCATCAACAGATGGCTGGACAAGGGCAACATACTGTATGGAAATATCATCAATTGGACCATATCCCACTCCAGATGGGTATTTGGTTTCTTCGGGGTATCAGTCCTTCTGATATTAATATTGATGAAATTCATCCCTCAGAGTTTCATTCCTCAGGAAGATCAGGGATATTTTACCGTCGAGCTGGAGTTGCCGGAAGGAGCGTCTCTGGAGAGGACAAGAGAAGTAACGGACAGGGCTGTAGAGTATATAAAGTCGCTGCCTGATGTCGTCCACGTACTTAACGTAACAGGATCAAGCCCTCGTTCCGGGACCAATCAGTCAAGAAGCCAGATGACTGTAATAATGAAGCCTTGGGAAGACAGAGAGGAAAAGGACCTTTCCAGATCCATGGACGACTTGAGAAAAGAGCTCAGCAGATATCCCGAATGTAAAGTATATGTCAGTTCGCCACCTGTGATACCGGGGCTAGGTTCTTCAGGAGGAGTGGAGATGGCACTGGAAGCCAGAGGCAACGTCACATATGAAGAATTGAGGGCTGCTGCCGACACATTGGTCCATTATGCGTCTCAGAGACCGGAACTTTCAAGGGTGTCGTCATCCATGCAGAATGAGATTCCTCAGTTATACATAGATGTCGACAGGGATATGGCAAAGCTTATGGGCGTTTCGGTTTCGGACATATTCACTACGATGAAGACATTTACCGGTTCCGTATATGTAAACGACTTCAACCTTTTCAACAGGGTTTACCGGGTGTACATCCAGGCAGACGCCCCGTACAGGGCATCCCAGAGCAATATGAATCTGTACTTTGTCAAAGGCAACGGAGGAGCCATGATACCTGTAACTTCACTCGGAACCACATCCTATACATCTGGGCCTGGAACAATAAGCCGTTTCAACATGTACAATTCTGCTTATATCTCAGGAGAAGCTGCGACAGGATACAGTTCGGGACAGGCAATGGCTGCATTGGAAGAAGTGGTTGAAGAAAAGGTGCATCAGGATGTTGAGATTGAGTGGAGCGGACTTTCTTTTCAGGAGAAGAAACAGAACGGACAAACAGGGATCGTGCTGCTTCTGGCCTTCCTTTTCGTATTTCTCTTTCTTGCCGCCCAGTATGAAAGCTGGTCAGTTCCGATTGCCGTCATCCTGTCACTTCCGGGAGCCTGCCTCGGTGCATTTTTGGGAATCGTTGTGTTCGGACTTGAAAACAACATATATTTCCAGATAGGACTTGTAATGCTCATAGGACTGGCTGCCAAGAATGCGATCCTGATAGTAGAGTTTGCAAAGGAACAGGTAGACAAAGGAGCAGATGTCGTTCAGGCAGCAGTTTCGTCAGCAGTAATGCGTTTCAAGCCGATAGTGATGACATCATTGACATTCATATTAGGTATGTTGCCTCTGGTACTAGCCTCCGGACCAGGTTCTGCAAGCAGGCAAGGGATAGGAGTAGGAGCGTTTTCAGGTATGCTGATGGCTATGACAATAGGAATCGTGCTTGTACCGTTCTTCTTTGTATGGATATATAAACTGAAAACATATATAAAGAAAGGAAAGAGCTGATGTTGCGGAATATCATATATATCATTATAGCAGCTGCCATCGTTTCAAGCTGCGCTGCATCAAAATGCATAGAACCGGAGATAAGATGTCCTGAGAGACTGCTGCATAATGAGGCTGATGACTCATTATGCATTGCCGACCTCTCATGGATGGAACTGATCGGTGATACGCTTCTTACCGACCTCATTAATAAAGCATTGACATACAACAAGGATATGTTGGTAGCATGTGCGCGGATCAGAGAATATGAAAAACTGTATAAAGTCAGTAGAAAAGATCTGTTTCCTTCAGTAGGATTTGACGCATATCTGGACAGAGAGACCAACAGCAGGAACGGAGACAACTATGTTGAAGATATCGAGGTCTCTGCTAAACTGACATTATCTTGGGAATTGGATTTCTTCGGCAGAATAAGATGGGCAAACAGAAAAGCCGTTTCTGAATATCTTCAGACAATAGAGGCACGTAGGGCGGTCCAGATGACATTGATTTCCGACATAGCTACAGCTTATTTTGAGCTTGTAGCTTTAGACAGGGAGATGAACATAGTTCAGAGTACCATTGCCATCAGACAAGAGAATGTAAAGCAGGCTAAATTGCGTTTTGAAGGAGGACTGGTTTCGGAAATTCCTTACCAGCAGGCTCAGGTGGAACTGGCAAAGACTGCATCTATGCTTCCTGACCTGAAACTTAAGATAAAACAGAAAGAGAATGAAATATCTTTCCTTACAGGATCGCTTCCATGTGTAGTTTCACGTTCTACTATAGAATCGGAAATACTGAGACTTGATACACTTTTTACAGGTGTTCCCTCTGATGTGCTTAAAAGAAGACCGGACGTAAGGGAGGCGGAATATGCACTTCAGGAAGCTATGGCAGATGTCGGATACTACTGGGCTGACAGGTTTCCAAGATTTGTCATTGGATTGGAAGGAGGGTTGGAGAACAATGCTCTCAAAGGTGCTCTCAAGGCCCCTCTGACATATATGATAGGAGAACTAAGTTCTCCGATATTTTCTTTCGGGCAGAAGAAAGCCAGATATGAGGCATCCTTGGAGGCATATGATGCGGCACGCTTCAAGTATGAAGAGAAAATCCTTCATGCATTCAGGGAAGTTGACGATGCGATAGCAGCGTACATTGCGGAAACAGAAAACACCGCACTGATGCAGACACTGAAAGCGGCATCTGAAAAATACGTCGAACTTGCCCGTTTCCAATACCTGAACGGCCAGATAGAGTATATCGATGTCCTTGATGCGCAACGAAGTCATTTCAACGCAGAAATAGACTACAGCAATGCTGTGAGAGACCGATATCTGGCACTGATTGTCCTGTATAAAGCCTTAGGAGGTGGTACATCAGCTACATCCTGATTCCCGTACATCCGCAGACCGATCCATATCTATATCAAATGATAAACACTTGAACGCAGGAAAACTTCCAATGTCCCATCATCTAAAGGAAGTGCATCAAGCATTGCCGGACTGATCAAAGGACCGACACATATACGGAATTCCTTACCCTTTTTATTGAATACTTCAGCCGGAAGTCTGAGAAGTCTGACTTTCCAGCTAAGAAGTCCCAAAGCATAGTAGAAATCTGAGTTTCCGTCAAGGAAATGAACCGGCAGAACCGGTACACCGGCTTTCTTTATCAGACGCAGGACAGGTTCCTGCCACTTCCTGTCACGTACAGACATATCCTTCATGCTTAAATCAGATACTGCTCCGGAGGGAAATAGTCCCAATGCTCCTCCGGATCTGAGATGCTGCAATGCTGCCCTTATGCCACTGATGCTTGCTGAAGTAGGGGCTGTCCTCCGTGTTCCTGTCGGAGTAACCGTTATGAAATTTTCTTCAAGTGGTGTAATTCTGCCGAGAATGTCATTGACCATGACCTTGTAGTCCGGACGAAGATGACCGAAAATGTCAACAAGCGAAATGCCGTCAAGATGACCGCAAGGATGATTGCTGATGGTTATGAACGGACCGTCAGGGAGCATATCGGAAAGCGTCGCATATGGATTGCTGGACCTCGATGAAAATATGGATAAAGTATAGTTCAGTCCAACATCTCTCAGTACTGAGCCTGCAAATTCAGGCCCGGAAAGATGCGAATTCCTATCGTAAAGCTGATTTATTCCATCAACATCCAGCATACGCATGAGGCTGCGCCCTATATGATTACCTACCCTACCACGAAATATGGAGGATGCTTGTTCAAGTTCTTTTATAGACAACAACGGCATAACTGCAATTCTTTCATTCAAGAAAACCTCTTACGGAAGATCACCCATTCTCCCATAGAAAAATTGACAAATCCAGAGACACACAATGCGGCAAGATTGCATATCACCACATTCCACCCGAACACGGCCTCCAAAAGAAGCAAAATTCCCATTTTGAATAAGAACACCACCGTAGATGATATATTGTAAAGGATATACCTTCTCATAAAATATATTGAATCACGTCTTTTTACCCTGTCTTTCCAGATAAAGAAAAAAGAACATAGGTAATTGGTAAAAACAGCACATTCAAATGATATGAATGGGGACAACAGATAGTCTCCTGCATAGGAATTAAACACATAGTGTGAAAGCAGCCAGAGTACAAGCGTATCAACAGCTGTACCCAGACCGTTTGACAGGATGAATTTAGGAATTTTCTTCAGCAGCTCTATCTTCCTTCCCATTTTTTCAAAGGATCAGTCTTGGCGTAGCCTTTAGCATCACGGACGAAATTGTTCAGATGTATTACTACCAATACAACAAGTATTGCCAGGCCGATAAAGTCAAAAGATCCGAATGTTACATCCGTTCCAAAAATCGTATAATGGCAGATATATTCACGTAAAGGAACGATATAAATGAACAAAGTATTGACGATTATCATAATCAGGCGAAACTCAGTAGGTCCCATCCCTGCATAGGTAAGTTTGAATTCTCCTTTAAGATGGGCATTGATATACACTGATATGGACAGCAGCAGGTATATGATCAGGACTCCCATTGCGATATAAAGATTGAGCATCTCCGATAAGCCTGCACCGACACACATTATGGTCATCGTGATTCCATCTATATTATGATCAAGATAAAATCCGTAGATAGGTCTCTGGGTGTTACGTACTCTTGCCAATGTTCCATCCAGAGAATCACCGTACCAATTGATCAGGAATCCTGCAGAAGACAGCCACAACCAGTTTATATTATAGTTGGACAATATATAACCTGCCGCAACGACTATAGAGCCAATCACTCCGATTGCAGTAAGTTTATCTGACGTCATCCATACCGGCTGTCTTTCTGCCAGCCACACAAGAATCTTTTTTTCCAAAGAATTGAGAATCGAGGTCTGGATTCTCTTGGATTGTTCCTTTTGCATATTAATTATAAGATGTATTTAACAGATTGCACTCACACTCAGCAAATGATATTCCATCTGGGATAAAATTACTCCTAACGGACATTTGACGCACTGGAACAGACAATCGTTCTTTCAAAAATCATCTTTTCCAGCATATGAATATCCTCCAGATCATCTGACACTTTCTTCATGAATCCGATATAGGCATCATAATCACTGTCTTTCCCGAACTTGTGAAGTTCCTGTCTGACCTTAGTGACTGCTCTCTTATGTGCAAGCATGACTCTGAACTTGAACAGACTGCATATTTCAGACACATCGGATACTCTCATTCCTTCAAGAGAAATAAGTGTAAAAACAATTCTCTGCATAGGAGTCATAGCAGTTGAAGCCCTGCAAAAGACCTCCCATGCCTGTGTCGTGACATAATCATCATAATCTTCAGCCTTTGGTTTAGAAGATACAAAAAGATCTGGAGCCATTCCTGCCAGAGACATAAGACGCCTGCGGGTTATCCTTAGGCGCGACAGAATACAAGCATACCGGATCAGCCAATCTCGAAAAGACAAGTTGATTTTCTTTTTGCCATAAGTCTTCCAAAGCATTACAAACACCTGTACAGTAACATAATCGCTATCCTTTCTGTCACATAATATTCTGAATGATGTGCGGGAAACGATTCCGATGTATTCAGATACCAGATACATGAAGTTCCTATCTTTTCTCATGATGTACGTGTTTTCAAGAATTGAAATTCTCTCAAACAAAAAAGATTCCATGCTGCATACAGTTTCATGATTTTACACATCATGTAAGATTATTTTACACTACCTGCATCCATACGAAAACACAACATACTAACAATCAATAAATTACAAATATGGCACAGTGGATGTTTCACGACACACAGAACAAACAGACAAAAAAATATGACTCGGAAGATAATAGCAATATCTGTTCTTTTGATATGTATTAATGGCGCATCACTGGCTCAGCAGACCATGTCATTGAAGCAATGTATGGAATATGCTGTGGAAAATTCAATGAAGATAAGGGAACAGAAAACCTTTACAGATGATGAGCGCATATCGCGCAGGGATGCAATTCTTAAAGCCTTTACACCGGACATCTCGGCGGGGACATATGTATATTCTAATTTCGGACGCTCAGTTGACCCGGAAACGAACACATATGTATCTACTACATCACTGAATAACGGATACTCAATATCAGGAGCAATTACCATATTCAACGGATTCTCTGCTTTAAATAATATGAAGATCAGCCGAACCGCCATTAAGATAGGGGTGGATCGTGAAAACCTGATCAGAGATGAACTATGTCTTGCAGTCATGGAATCCTATTATAATGTGGTATATTTTCAAAAGCTTTATAAAATTCTGGCATTGCAGGTCAATACAGCAGGCGATGCACTTGCACTGGCAAGAAAACAGGAAGAACTCGGACAAAAGGGATATACCGATGTGATCGAAATGGAAGCCGAGCTTGCAGACAGGCAATATCAGATGGTATCGGCTGAGAACGGACTGACCGATGCCCTGTTGACACTTAAAGACCTTATGTTCTGGCCACTGGAGGAAAAGCTCGAAATAGACACTTCAATGGCAGATGATGATGTGCCTGTCTTAGTGGTTCCTGCCCATGATAAGGAACAGATAATCAGTTCGGCATTGAAGACCCTTCCTTCCATTGCAATAGCAAAAGGCAATTTGGAGAATGCCAAGCTGGACCTTAAGACAGCTAAATGGAGATTCACTCCTGCCATATCACTGAATGCGGGCTGGTCCACCAGCTATTATACATACCCTGGACAAGCCGGATATGTTCCTGCACCTTTTCATAGCCAGTTCAGAAACAACGGCGGTGAATACATACAGATGTCTCTCAGTTTCCCTATCTTTGACAGGCTTTCAACATTCTCGAATCTCAGACGGAAAAAGAATGCATACAAAAGAACTTCTTTGGAATATGAGCAGAAAACCAGAGAAGTCGAAGCTGAAGTCATACGTGCAATCCAAGACTGCGAAGGAGCATCTGCAGCATTCCATCAAGCAGACAAAATGGCCATATTACATGAAGAGGCCTATAGACTGAATCTCAAAAGACTGGAACAAGGTCTTATATCTGCATTAGATTTCCAGAAAGCGTCGGACAACTGGCTGAATGCAGAGACGAACAGATTGGATGCACTTCTGAAACTCTACCTCAAACGCAGCGTGGTAAAGTATTATAATGGTATAAGTTATATAAATCAATAGCTGATGTCTGTTTATTCCATAGGCCACATTCTGCTC
Source organism: Bacteroidales bacterium (assembly GCA_017442315.1). Lineage (GTDB taxonomy): Bacteria > Bacteroidota > Bacteroidia > Bacteroidales > UBA932 > Cryptobacteroides. The sequence goes on along the minus strand of JAFRZX010000031.1, from coordinate 37,360 downwards.
CTGCTTCAGCAGTCTGTTACCTTACGCAGAGGGGTATGAAAATGTCTCCTCATGCTATCATAAGCAAATGAAAAAGAAATCAATAAAAATCATGGACAAGATAATCGAAAAGAAGAAAGGAATTGCGGTGGCCTTTACCAGAAAGGCCCTGCCATATTGGTTCAGCGTCTTTATGGCAATGTTCATACTATGGCTCATATTCCGAGATGATGCAAGCACACTCCGAGTCAATGGAGACACACTTGCGATAAACGAGGTACGCAGTGGAGAGTTCAACGACTACATCCGCATCAGCGGACAGGTGCAACCGATGACAACCATCCAGATAAGTCCGCAGGAAGGGGGTATAGTGAAAGAAATCATCATCGAGGAAGGTTCCAAAGTGAATGCAGGGGATGAGATTCTCCGTCTGAACAATGACAATCTCGACCTGCAGATCCTGAATTCCGAGGCTGAACTGGCAGAAAAGGAGAACCTTCTACGCAACACCATGATCTCCATGGAACAGCAGAGGCTGAGCGTACAGCAGGAGAAACTCCAGCTGCAGATAGAGGTAAAGCGTCTCCGTCGCAAATACGAGCAGAACAAGGTCCTGTACGAGGAAAAACTGATTGCACGAGAAGAATATCTCACAGCACAGGAAGATTACGAACTTGCCGCAGGAAGGCTGGAACTTGTCAAGGAGCGCGCTACTCAGGACAGTCTGTATCGCGGAGTGGAGATCAAGCAGATGGAGGAAAGTCTGGACAATATGCGCCTTAACATGCAGATGATACGCCGCAGGAAGGATAATCTCACCATCAAGGCTCCGATAGACGGAGAGCTCGGACTTCTTGACGTGGTTTTAGGTCAATCGATTGCCAGCGGCACGAAGATAGGTCAGATCAACGAACTGGAAAGTTATAAGATTGAGGCACAGATAGATGAACATTATATAGACAGAGTTTCCGCGGGTCTTTCTGCATCTTTCGAGCGTCAGAACGAAACATATGATGCTGTTATCAGGAAGGTATATCCTGAAGTGCGTGAGGGCAAGTTCAAGGCAGACTTCAAGTTCAGCGGTGAGCAGCCGACAAACATAAGGACAGGTCAGACCTACTATCTCAACCTGCAGCTCGGACAGCCGGAAAAGGCCATCCTTATACCTCGTGGCACATTCTACCAGAAGACCGGAGGGAAGTGGATATATGTGGCGGATCTTGAAGGAAGAAAAGCTGTGCGCCGTGAGATCAGGATAGGACGTCAGAACCCGCAGTTCTATGAAGTACTCGAAGGATTGGAAGCCGGAGAAAAAGTGATAACTTCGGGATATGATAATTTTGGTGATAATGAGGTGCTGTTATTCTGACGTGATTGCCGGTCAAGCCGGCAATGACGAAACAAACGTCATCCCAAACGTCATCCCCGACTTGATCGGGGATCTCATCCCAGCACGTCATCCCCGACTTGACCAGCACGTCATCCCCGACCTGATCAGCACGTCATCCCCGACTTGATCGGGGATCTCATCCCAGCACGTCATCCCCGACCTGATCGGGGATCTAAAACCAAACGTCCCCCACCCCTCGCCACGTAACCAGCTGGCCCTCAACCAGTTCAAGCAAACATCCTGCAGATCAGGGGAGGCAGGATAAATACACAAAAACCCTGAATATCAAACATTTGGCAGACACATGAAAATCAAGGAAACAATAATAAAGGCGCTGTCTCTCGGTACGGGAGTGGCCATCGGTCTGATTCTGATAGCGAAGGTATGCTATGAGATGAGTTATGACACCTGCTATGCTGATTACAATCAGATATACCAGATACGCACTGTATATACACAGCACGGAGAGGACAAGGATTTCCCGCAGATTTCGGGAGCCATCGCTCCTGGATTCAAGGAACACGTTCCTGGTGTGGAAGTGGCTACAAGATGGACATTCATCTTCAACAGCGACAAGTTCATCGACGAGCAGAAGAATGTCATCAACGGAGAATGTATTGTTGCGGATACGAGTTTCTTTGATGTCTTCAACACCGAGATACTCTCCGGAAATCCAAAGGAGGCATTCACGAAAATCGCTGTGGCGATGGTATCCGAGTCCTTTGCCGAGAAACTTGGCGGAGTGTCAGAAGCTGTCGGTCAGACCATATACAACGAGGAGATGCCGAACTTCAAGGTAGAGATCGGCGGTGTATTCAAGGATTTCCCGCATCACAGTTCTATCAGGAACGACGTGATCATATCCATGGCCAGCCTTGTCGCATCCTCTACAGAGAACTGGTTCGGAAATGATCGTTACAGAGGATATGTAAGACTGTCAGAAGGCACCGAGCCAGACATGCTTGCACCGGCGATCAGGCTGATGCAGGAGAAAAACTATCCGCCGGAGTTGAAGCAGATGGCAGAGACTTCTGGATTTGACATTCATTTTTTCCTTGCCCCTCTGAAGGGTGAGCACATATCTTCTGCGAGAATGAAGAACATGATGGTCATACTGACCGTCGTAGCCATACTTCTCATCCTGATTTCGCTCCTGAACTATATCCTGATGTCAGTATCCGCTCTGGTGAAGAGATCAAAGGAGATGGGAGTACGCAAGTGCTATGGAGCAGCAGGCGCAAACATCTACGGAATCATGTTCAAGGAAGCGGCAGTTGATGTCGCGGCGGCATTGGTCGTGGTTGTTGCTATCGTGCTTTCGCTTCAGACTGTAATAGAGGATATCGTCGGAGTTCCTGTCGATGCCCTTCTTGTAAGAGGTACATATATAACAGTCGTAGGGGTCATACTGGCTGTATTCTTCATTGCAGCGCTTGTGCCAGGCTATCTCTATTCGAAGATTCCTGCCGGAGCAGCCATCAGAAACTACAAGGAGAACAAGAAGATATGGAAACTGGGACTCCTTTTCATCCAGACCGGGATCTGTGCGCTTTTGCTCACATTGATGGGTGTGATCTCCGCACAGTACAACAAGGCTGTGAATGACAAGCCGGGATATGAATATGATGATCTTCTCTGGACGGTGCTTACCGGAACAGACCGAAGCGTTCATCAGGGAATAATGAATGACCTTAAGCTTGTTCCCGGAGTGCTTGATGTTCAGGTGTCCTATACGCTTCCTCTTGATTCGTCATCAGGAAACAATGTGTATCTGCTTGACAACGGTCAGGAAAACCTTTTCAATATCGCCGACCAGTATTGTGGATCAGCAGGGCTGTTTGAAATGCTTGAGATTCCATTCATAGAAGGCCGATATCCTCAGTCACCGACAGAGATCGCTGTGAGCGAGAGTTTCGTGGAGAAGATGATGGAGTTCAGGGACTGGAGCGACGGAGCAGTAGGAAAGCAGGTATATATCACTGAACATGACGACCAGATCGGTGCGGTAACGATCAGCGGAGTGTATAAGGATTACAGGATCAACACTCTGACCAATCAGGACACACGCGCCAGCATCAAGTTCTATGGAGAGGTGGGAAAGGACTATATGCCGTTCATGGCAATCAAGGTGTCGGAAGTCACTACGGAGATGATGGCAAAGGTGGAAGAAGTGATTCAGTCGAGGATAGAGAACAAGGATGTGATAGTGAAGTCTTACAAAGACTCCATGCGGGAGGCCTATTCCAGCGAAAGAAGGATGAGGAATACGGTCATCATAGGCTGTCTGGTCTCTATAATCATCGCCCTTTTCGGACTCATCGGATATGTCCGTGACGAGTCGCAGCGAAGGAGCAAGGAGATGGCTGTCCGCAAGATCAACGGAGCGACAGTCAAGGAGATAATGGGAATATATGTGACGGAAATCATGAAGCTCAGCATTCCGGCAATCATCCTCGGAAACGTAGGTGCTTACTTCGCGGCATCAGCATGGCTCAGGAACTTCTCGGAGAAGATCGCGCTCTCACCTTGGTTCTTCATCCTTGCGGACGTTGCGATCATCCTCCTGGTATCCGGATGCGTGATATTCAACAGCATTCAGATTTCAAGGAGCAATCCTGTGGAGTCTCTGAAGAATGAATAGATTGCCGGTCAAGCCGGCAATGACGGGACAGGGCGGTCAAGCCGACAATGACGGGACAGGGTGGTCATCCACAACTTGATCAGCAAGTCATCCCCGACTTGATCGGGGATCTCATCCCAAACGTCATCCCCTACCTGATTGACGGGGCAGTCATCCACAACTTGATCAGCAGGTCATCCCCGACTTGATCGGGGATCTTTACACTTCTGTAAAATTTCTTTACACTACACGCATACACCAAATACATAAAACACTAGACATTAGACAATTATCCACTTTGGCACAATACTGATATATTACTTTGTAAACTATACAGAATATTAACGATTAAATGATACTAAGATGATTACAGTAACTAACCTCAGCAAAGTATTCCGTACAGAGGAAATCGAGACAACAGCACTCAATCAGGTTTCATTCGAGATCAAGGACGGTGAATTCGTGGCCATAATGGGTCCTTCAGGATGCGGAAAATCAACTCTACTGAACATTCTCGGACTCCTTGACAACCCTACAGAAGGAAGCTATATGCTTCTCGGTCATGAAGTTGCAAAACTCAAGGAAAAGGACCGTACCAAGTTCCGCAAGGGCAACATCGGCTTCGTGTTCCAAAGTTTCAATCTTATCGACGAACTCAATGTGTTCGAAAATGTGGAACTTCCTCTTCGCTACCTGAACATAAGCGCATCCGAACGCAAGCAGCGTGTGAACGAGATTCTCAAAAGGATGAACATCAGCCACCGCGCGCAGCACTTCCCTCAGCAGCTCTCCGGCGGTCAGCAGCAGCGTGTGGCCATCGCCCGCGCAGTCGTTTCCAACCCTAAACTGATTCTCGCCGACGAGCCTACGGGTAATCTCGACTCGAAGAACGGCAAGGAGGTGATGGAACTTCTGAGCGAACTCAACGCAGAAGGTACGACAATCGTGATGGTGACTCACTCGCAGAAGGATGCGGCTGTTGCCCAGCGTACCATAAATCTCTTTGACGGTGAGATCGTCAGTGATGTAAAGAATGAACTGTAACGTCATCCCCGTGACTTCATACATCATCCCCGTGACTTCATACATCATCCCCGGCCTGACCGGGGATCTGACGACCACGACATTGAAACAGATGCCCGGTCAAGCCGGGCATGACGGTATAGGCCGGGCATGACGGAAAAAGGCCGGGCATGACGGTATAGGCCAGGCACGACGGAAAAGGCCGGGCATGACGGAAAAGGTCGGGCATGACAGAAAAAGGTCGGGCATGACGGGGAAAGGTCGGGCATGACAGAAAAAGGCCGGGCATGACGGGGAAAGACGAACAGATAGATACGAAACAACCCAATAACAACAAACAATGGCATCATTCAACATATTCAGACGCGGCAGCTCGGCAATGTCAGGCATACTCAATGTGCTGGGCATGGCTGTGGCGTTTGCAGCATTCTACATCATTCTCGTTCAGGTGAATTACGACCTGAACTTCAACAAGGGCATCAAGGATTCGGAGAAAGTGTTCGTAATCACTTCAGGAGACTTCGTTGGCATTGGAGAAAGAACACTTGTGTTCAACAGGCCGCTGGCAGAGCTGATCATTGAGACATCTCCCAACATAGAGTATGGCGGGATCATGAACATCTCGAACACAGAAAGCAGCCGATACTGGCTTACAGATGACGAGCAGAGGAAAGACATAGACTTCTTCGGAATGACCTCCATGAGCGGTACAGCTTGTCAGGCACTGGGCATAGAGACTGTAAGCGGATCTCTGGACGACCTGCAGGATTTCAGCACCTTTGCTATCAGCGAGACGGCTGCTGAAAAATATGGTCTCGAAGTCGGAATGAGCCTGGAAAACGGCCATAGCGTACACACGATAAAGGCAATATTCAAGGATTTGCCTAAAAACTCGCATTTCAGCGACATCGATCTCATCTGGAACCTCGGCAACGGAAGTATAGAAAATTTCTCCGAATGGAGTTTCAACTACTTCATAAAGGTGTACGATCCATCTATGATCAGTCAGATGGAAGAGGAACTTTCACCAAGGGTACGCGAATATTTCCAGGATAAATATTTCGGACAAATGCCTCCTGCAGAAGAAATGGGAATGCTCCAGGAAGAGTTCGACTCTGCCATGAACAGGCTTCTTGACATGGCGGACGCAAAATTCATATCATTGGAAAGTCTGTATTTCACAGATGAAGTGGCAACTAACTCAATCCGGTCCGGCAACAGGACCACTAGCATAATCCTTCTTATAGTGGCCATTCTGATAGTCGGCATCGCTTTTATAAACTATATAAATTTCTTCTTTGCACAGATCCCCGAACACATAAGAGCCGTCAACACAAAGAAAGTGCTCGGATGCACACGTCGTAAGCTCGTTGCCGATACTATTTCCGAGAGCACTGTCCTCATCACGTCAGCACTGATTCTGGCCATCGCACTGGTCCAGATGTTCAACATGAGTCACCTTACACACCTCATCAGCGCTGATCCCGGATTCGGAGCAAATATCGGTACAGCTGTCTGGACTTGCGTCATAGCATTAGCAATCGCCATTATCTCCAGCCTTTATCCTGCCTTCTACATTACGTCCTTCGAGCCAGCACTTGTATTGAAAGGTTCTTTCAGCGCTACCGTAACAGGACAGAAACTGAGATATACCTTGATCGGAATACAGTTCATAATATCCGCCGTCCTGATAATATGTTCGTCATTCATCTATCTTCAGCGGAGATATATGGTCAATTTCGACATGGGATTTGAGAAAGAGCATCTGCTCTATGTTCACACCAACCACACCATAGGAGACAATGTGGAAGCTGTAGAGGAAAGGCTCAAGAGCAATCCTCAGATCGCTGATGTGACCTGGGCTGCTGGAGACCTTCTTGCTTCCGAAAGAATGGGCTGGGGACGCGACTGGAAAGGCAACCTGATCAACTTCCAGTGTTATCCGGTAGCATATGACTTTCCCGAATTCATGGGGATACAGATCACGGAAGGAAGAACATTCCTGCCGGAAGATGAGAACACCGAACACGGAGTCTTCATATTCAACGAAACTGCCCGCAATAAATACGGATTCACGCTTGAAGATAAGGTCAACGGGCATAAGGAAGACGCCGAGATTGCCGGTTTCTGCAAGGATTTCAGCTTTACGACCCTCAAGGATGAAGTGTCACCGTTTGCACTGTTCGTGTTCGGAAAAGACGGCTGGTATTACCCAAACACCGCCTTTATCAGACTCACAGCCAAAGCTGACATCCCTACTGTCATGAAACATATAGGGAAAGTGCTGAGCGAATGGTCTCCAGAGACAGTTCCCGAAGCGTGGTCAATTCGTTTCTTTGACGACAACATCAATGCGACCTACCAGAAGGAAAAGGCTCTTTCCGAACTCATCAGCCTATTCACCCTCGTGGCCATCATCATCTCGCTTATGGGAGTGTTCGGTCTGGTGATGTTCGAGACCCAGTACCGCCGCAGGGAGATCGCTCTGCGCAGAGTCAATGGTGCAACCGTAGGTGAGATCCTTGCGATGTTCTGCAGCAGGTTTGTGAAGATCGTACTCATATGCTTCGCAGTTGCCGCTCCGATCAGCTGGGTCATCGTGGACAGATACCTTGCCACATTCGCACACCGCTGCCCTATGTACTGGTGGGTGTTCGCCCTAGCGCTCGTGGCTGTGCTTGCAGTAACCATCGGCGTGGTGGTCATCAGAAGCTGGAAAGCTGCAACCGCTGATCCGGCAGATGCGTTGAAGAGTGAATAGATGCCCGGTCAGGCCGGGCATGACGGAAAAAGGCCGGGCATGACGGAAAAAAGGCCGGGCATGACGGAAAAAAGGCCGGGCATGACGGTATAGTTCTTTGACATACTGAAAACAGAATGGATTTGCTTTTAAGCAGATGCTTTCATACCTTTGCCATCAACGATTTGTTCGTGGTAATTATGGGGACAGAATATTTGTTGGATGAGGAGTTCGGGGAGCGTCTCTTGATCAGTGTAAAAGCCGATAAAAGTGAATTAGGCAGCAATATCCGTGCAGCCAGGGCAATCCTTTGTTCATATGAAGAGGTAAGTATACGCATAAACTCACATACATATGCATTCGGCCACAAGAATCCGGAATATACGATCTGCGAAGAACTTGGCGACAGAAAAGGCATTATGAGCGAAAGAGGGGTGACTGCCGGATTCAAATCAGCAAAGAAGCAAGGGTGTAAGATTGTAGTAATCGATCTGGATGAGAACGTACATCATCTTGACACATTTGAATTATCAAAGTATATATCGAGAAGAAAGGCTGATTTCATTTCAAATCTGATAACTGACTGCTATGTCGTATATTATGGGAAAGCAGTCAGGGTGAATGCAAGATATCAGACAAGAAAAGAGATTGAGAGCAAACTTGAAATACTAAGGCCGTAAGCATTCACTTACGGCCTCGTATAACCAGACGGCTGCGGAGCTTGATGTTATCGCGCCTATATGCAACTCACATCTTTCTCTGCAAAGATAGTTATTTCATCTCAATTAGCAAATCATAGTCCATTTTTGTTTTCAGTATAGATGCCCGGTCAAGCCGGGCATGACGGAAAAAGCCGGGCATGACGGAAAAGGACGGGCATGACGGAAAAAGGCCGGGCATGACGAAAAAGGCCGGGCATGACGGAGGGATCGGGCAGGGATCTGACGACCACGACGTTGAAACAGATGCCCGGTCAGGCCGGGCATGACGGGGAAAAAGGCCGGGCATGACGGAGGGATCGGGCAGGGATCTGACGACCACGACGTTGAAACAGATGCCCGGTCAGGCCGGGCATGACGGAAAAGGCCAGGCATGACGGTATAGGCCGGGCATGATGATCCGGAATGTCATCCTGAGTGAAGTGAAGGATCTTTAACAGATATAGATAAAACTATAATTATATATAATGAAGAATTTCATAGCAATCCTCAGGCGCTACAGCGTAGCGATGATAATGAACTTTGTCGGATTAGCTCTGGCCCTGACGGCATTCATGGTGCTGATGCTTGAGATCAGTTATCAGGTGGGGTTTGACATGGGACATCCGACATCGGGACGCATATACAGGGTCGACAAGGTCGGTGCTGCTGATGACGACATATTCAAGAATATTATCCCACGAGGATATGCAGACGATATCATCGGTTCTTCACCGCACATCATAGCCGGATCAATCGACTGTCCGTTCATCGGAGAGACCATATTCAACGCCATCCGCGAAGATGGCATGCCGGCATTCGTCTTCAAATCGAAGACTAATGTCATATATCCCGATTTCTTCAAGGTATTCGGAACAGAGTTTATCGAAGGCAGCGCAGAAGCGTTAAATGACCTGTCGCAGATTGCCATCCCGGAATCACTTGCGAAAAAACTATACGGGGATGAGTCCGCTATCGGACATATCATGACCCATAATGAAGGCTATCAGTTCGGAAAAGGAAGAACAAAAGAATTCAGCGTCGGAGCCGTTTACAAGGACTTCCCTGCGAATTCTCAGATCGGGAACCATATTTACCTTCATGTAGGGCCCCTACATGAAGGTAACTACGGCGGGGCCAACTTCGCCTGCTGGGTGCTTCTGGATTCTTCTGACAACAAGGAACTTGTAGAGCAGAATTTCAATGACAAATACAACTATACAGACAGTGAGTGGCTTACTGACATAGAACTGACCCCAATTGAAGATATTTACTTTGAAGATGGAGGCAGCACTATCTGGAAGACAGGAAGCAGGAAGCAGGCGTGGATGCTTATCTGCATCTCGATACTCGTCATGCTAATAGGTGGAATCAACTATGCTACATTCTTCACCTCCCTTGCTCCTATGCGTGTCAAGGCTGTCAACACAAGAAAAGTGCTTGGAAGTTCCATCGGCAAGCTTCGTGGCGAACTGATACTTGAGGCTGTATTATTCTGCTTTGCTGCATTCTCCATTGCTCTTGCAGTAATATCTCCTGTCAGCAGATGGTTGATGTCCCAGGGAATATCAGATATGGCATTCGACTTCACGTCACAGTTCTCACTTATACTGATAACCGGATCTATTTCGATTGTCATAGGTCTGGTTGCAGGGCTATATCCGAGCTTCTACGTCACTTCCCTACCGACAGCATTTGCACTGCAAGGCAACTTTGCTTTTTCTATAGCAGGAAGAAGATTCCGCACGGTCATGATCGCGCTTCAGTTTGCGATTACTTTTGCCCTGATGATATTTGCATTGACTGTCTACAGGCAGAATGAATATATGACCGGATATGATACAGGCTTTGAAAAGGACAGGATAGCTGTAGTCCAGATATCATCGGAGCAATATCAGTTCAAGTCAGAGTGGCTACAGGAAAGGCTCTGTTCGCTTCCTGAGGTGGAAGACGTGGCATTTGCATTGGAAGGAATGGGCTTTTCAGACTCATATTCTACGTTCACTCTCGAACTAGGAGGAGAGCAGGTAAGATGCTTCTCAATCTATTGCTCACATAACTTCCTGGATGTAATGGGAATACCTGTAATTGAAGGAAACAACTTCCATGTGTCAGATGTGGGAAAGGCTATAATGAACCAGACTCTGAAAGATTTAGGAGGAATAGAGATTACCGAAAGTATGGGAAGCATTATCGGACAGACTGGAAAAGTCAGGATCAACTCATTAAGAAATGAAACAGCACCGATATGTTATATATATGTTACAAAGGACTTTGCAACACTCGGTTACACGTACATCAGACTTCAGGAGGGATATGACAAGACAGATGTGACTGAGAAGATTTCAGCGATACTTTATGAAATGGATCCGTCATACCTTTTTGAAGTAGAGTTCTATGATGACGTGATGGAGAAGGTTTACGAATCAGAGATAAAACAGGGCAAGATCATCTCGATCTTCTCTCTGCTGGCGGCGGCACTCTCGCTGATCGGAGTCTTCGGACAGGTACTTCTTGATGTACAGTACAGAAGACGTGATCTTGCTGTGAAGAAGGTATATGGAGCAGAAACTGCGGGTCTTGTACTGGACGGACTGAAGAGATACGTGATCATAGGTATTGTCTCATATGTCATAGCTATTCCGACAGCATACTACGCAGTCAGTAGATGGCTCGAGAGCTTTGTGGAGCACACCGGCTTGTCAGTATGGACATTCATATTTACCTTTGTCACGATTCTGACGCTGACACTCATTATAGCCGGTATCCAGTACTGGCATAGTGCCGATGCAGATCCGGCCAACGCACTTAAAACAGAATAGACCATGAAAAGTTACCTAAGATTCCTTAGTAGAAATAAATTGTACGCCATCATTGAGGTGGTTGGACTGAGTCTTGCACTGGCCTTTGTGATTGTATTGAGTTCATACATCGTGGATGATATGAGTGTGAACAATGTGCTGAAGAACACCGATGATATACATATATGCTATAGCTCAGAAGAAATAACTGCTCTCAATGAAGTCCCTGGACAATATGAGAAGTTCCCGGACATCAAGGAATCGTGTACTTTTTTTGCCAGAAATGATGGAAAGGCACTGATCTCCGGAGCTAGTGTCATCAGATATGCAGACAATGAAATCAATGTATCAACAGTCGCCGCCAGCAGGAATTTCTTTGACTTCTTCGCTTTTCCATTTGCTGAGGGAGACCCGCAGATGGCTCTATCCACCAAGAATTCAGTAGTACTGTCTGAAGAAATTGCAAGAATACTTTTCCCTGATGGTGACGCTATCGGTAAAGAAATCAACTTATTTGAGACCAACGCTTACTCTGGATATTACAAAGACATGAGTAATGTGGATGTGAATCTTATAGTAACTGGCGTGCTTAAACCCTATGCAAAAACAGTCTTCAATGATCCGGATATATTTATCAGCATTGATCTTTTCCGTGAAATGCAGAAGATTAACTATGCCGGGATGATACGTATAAGTGAAATCAGTTTTGTCCGTGTAAAAGAAGGTACTGATATTGACGACTTATCCAGAAAGCTGACTGAGGAATACAGAAAGACTCAAAACCTGTCCGACGAAGATCCATCAGGCAATGTAGTAAGGTTGAGTAAGTTTGATGATATAAAGAAACTTTCAGATGAAACTGCTCCTGGAGTATATTTCACATTCTCAAATATCAGAAGCGGAAAACTGTTCGGTATATACTTGATAATGTGCATATTCCTCACAGTTGTCGCATTACTTGATTATGTAGTTCTTACTATAGCATTCTCTAGATTCAGAATCAAGGAGATTGCCACACGTCAGTTATTGGGCACAGGTAGGAAGGGTATCATTTTTAGGTGTTTCATTGAAGCGTTCGCTCTACTTATGGTGTCCTGCGTCTTTGCCATATTGCTTGCCCTTGGCTTCAAAAGCCAGTAGGTCAGGTACTGAGAGCCGACATTCAGCCGTTTGCTCATCTGAATGAATACCTTGTTCTTGGCGGAATCTTGCTTGTGATGGTAAGTTTGTCCAGCGCTGTACCTTCAATCATTCTTTCGTCATATAGTGCAATCAACATCATCAAGGGTGAAGCAAGGTATAGAGACAAGAAAATCTTTGGAAAGATATTCATCAGCATTGCCGGACTTTTGAGCATCGGAGCATTATCGATCCTCTTCGGCATTACCCGTCAGACCAGATATCTGCTGAATCAGCCATTGGGCTATGAGACTGAGGGAATTATCCTCGTCACTTTCCTGGACAAGGATAATCACCGCTACTACGACGAACTTAAGGCGCAAGCTTATATCAGCAAGATAGGATCGTATGTTACCCCTCCTGACGGAGCAGGATATTCTGTAATAGCAAGCAAGAACGGACAAACAGGAAGGATAAGAGTAATTGAGGGAGATCGTGAGTATTTCGACATCTTAGGAATACAATTCCTTGAGGACTTTTCTACTGCTATTAATTCAGAAAACCTGTATCTATGTAAAAGTACTTATGACGCCATCACTGAATTTAGGAGTGGGGATATGATCAATTATCAATGGGTAGACACCCCTATTTGTGGAACAGTGGCTGACCTCAGATTGGGATCAATTATAGATGATACATCCGGAGACTTTATGGGTATCAGCATTTTTAACGACTTCTCTGCTACTACCGGAAGGCAGATCTGCATCAAGACCGACGAAAATACGAATCAGGTCAAGAAATATATCAGGGAGTTCTATGATTCAAAAGGCTATAATGGAGATATTGTTTATATAAAGACGTTGGAAGAATCACTTCGAGAGGAAATTCAGGAAGAGCAGAATATACTCAAGCTTCTGAGCGGATTTTCGATAATATGTCTCTTGATGACGATAATGACTATCATAGGTCTGAGCAGTTATTATGCAAAGACTAGTGAAAAGGATAATGCAGTACGTAATGTCTTCGGTTGTTCTAAAGGTGAGATGGTCAGACAGATGACATTTGATTTCACACTCCCTGTCGTCGTGTCAGCACTTGTTGCAATACCGGCTGCCTATACTGTCATCAGCCATTGGCTCGAAGGATATGTGATCAGGACAGATAACTCCTCTGTCATTTATTTGGCTGCCCTTGCAATAGTATTGACCATAGTCATACTTTCTGTACTTGTGCAGGGCGTCCGTATGATGCAAACAAATCCTTCTGAGGCGCTGAAGAAGGAGTAGATGCCTTAATTCGGTCATTCCAGGTGAATATGGCACTATTTTCAGAAAATCAAATACCTTGTGTTGCAAGGTATTTGATTTTTTATATATCTTTGCATTACAAATGGAACAGATTCTGAAATCCGGACAAGATCAGAACGGACATGAGAAACAAGCTGTTTCAACAATAATTATAATAAGTAGAAATAATCAAACTGTTTCCTAATAGTATGAAAAAGACAATCAACGTAGCAATTGGGGGATGCAGCTTCATAATAGATGAAGACGCATATAACGAACTCAGTTCTTATCTTGACAGATTCAGATCTGCCCTGGACGACTCAAGCACAAGCAATGAAATCATGGATGAAACGGAAGGAAGAATAGCGGATTTGCTAAAAGACAGGCTTGCCGGAAGGGAAGTTGTTGATAAGAATATGGTTCAGTATGTAACCGGACAACTCGGATATCCGGAAAGCATAAATGCATCAGGCAACGGTCCTGCTTACAGTCAGACTGATGGACCAATACCAAACAATCCGGTAAGAAAGCTATACAGAGACCATGACGGTCAGAAGATTGCAGGAGTCTGTTCTGGTCTTGCCCTTTTCCTGGGTGTGGATGTCACAGTGATCAGAATACTGTTTCTTATAGCACTCATCTGCGGATCAGCCGGCTTCTGGGTATATGTAGTGATCTGGATTGCAGCTCCTGAGGCCAGGACTGCAGCTGAAAAATGCGAAATGAGAGGTATTCCGGTTACAGCAGAGAATATAAAGAGATTTACTGAAGCAAACTGATATATTTCTTAGAAGCTGTTTAAAAATTTCTTAATGGAAAGCATCATAGAGAACAACAGGACACAAATGAGACGTGGAGTGCTGGAATACAGCATTCTGCTTATTCTTGCCTCATCTGACGAATATGCATCTTCTATTATCCAGAAGCTCAAGAATGTGAATATCATAGTTGCTGAAGGAACCGTCTATCCCCTGCTGATAAGATTGAAGAAACTTGGACTACTTACATACAGATGGGAAGAATCCCCCCAAGGTCCTCCACGCAAATACTACAAAATCACAGAAACAGGAAAACAACAACTAAAAGGTCTGGACGCTGCATGGGATGAACTGTCGGAAGGAATCAGTTCCATCAGAAAAGGCCTGAAATGATGATAAGAATGAAGACTACTGAAAACATTAGCATTGCCGGCTATCCGTTCATCATCGAATCGGATGCATACTACGAATTGGGGAAATACCTCAATGAAGTCCGCAACAGCTTCAGTTCCAATCCCAGCGGAGATGAAATCGTCGCCGATATTGAGGAAAGGATAGCTGAACTTCTTGCCGAAAAATGTCCCAAAGGGATGACAGTTAACATTTCGACAATAAAAGAAATCATAGAAAGAATAGGTCTACCCAGCGAACTGGCTGAGGAAGACCCAAAGAATGAAGATTCTGTAGTTTCTGAAGACAGTAATAAAGAATACAGACAGAACAGAAAACTTTTCAGGAACATTGACGAAAGGGTACTAGGCGGTGTATGTGCCGGTCTTGGGACATATTTCAATATCGACAAGGTTATATTCAGGCTCATATTTATGGCTGTCTTCATCATAGGATTATTTGAAGCGGACGATGCGCTGTTTCTTATCGCTGCGCTGGCCTATATCTGCATGTGGATAGCAATGCCGGCTGCCAGAACAGTGGAAGAAAAATGTTCGATGAAGGGCAAGCCAATGGACTTGAAGGAATTCGGTTCAAAAGGTCTTAATCTGAAAAAAGAACTGAACGATGCAGCCCAAGCACCAGCTGTCAGGACTTTAGCAAGCATAGGAAGCATCCTGATTGGAAGCATTCTGCTTATCGGCGGAATAAGTGTCATGATAGGGTGCGTATTCATACCTTCAATGCCAGAACTGCTCGGAAAAGGTATAGTGCGCGTATATGGAATGGCTGACGAAATACTATCCTTGAAGGCGGTTGAAACAATCATCATGGAACCGGCATTCTGGCAGTTCATACTAGTAATAGCAGGTATAATCGGGGTTTGGGGCATCTACAATGGAATAATGCTCCTGTTCAAGATGAAACCACATAAGGGCAGGCCAGGACTGATACTTTTCATACTATGGCTCATCTCCATCATTGCTCTTTGTGCATGGACAACACACTTCATTTTGGCCAACGACTTATTTTTAACTATATTTGACTGATTTTCGGAAAATCTTATCGAGAGGTTATTATAAGAGGCTGTATAATGATTTCTCAAAAATTCATACTGGTCTGAGAAATGGCAAAGTGCAAAGCAAAGATACTTGTAGTAGATGACAATAACGGAATAAGAGCCGCACTGAAGATGCTGCTGCCCATGACGTTCAATCAAGTCGAGCTGATTCCCTCACCAAAAGAGCTTATCAGCAGGCTTGCAGACTTTATGCCTGACGTAGTCCTGCTGGACATGAATTTCCATACCGATATAAACACAGGAAACGAGGGGCTTTACTGGCTCTCCGAAATCAAGAAACGATGTCCTGAAGTCGAAGTTGTCCTGTTTACAGCCTACGCAGATATAAGTCTTGCTGTAGAAGGCATGAAAAGAGGTGCCTTCGATTTCATTGTCAAGCCGTGGGAGAACGATAAGCTTCTGGACACCCTCAAAGCCGCATATGAACATCGTTCAAAGCAACTTAAAGCATCTGGAACATCTGTTCCTTCGACACCTGTGAAGATGATGTGGGGCAACGGACGTGCCATGAACCTGATACGCAAAACTTTAGACAAGACTGCACCAACTGATGCGACCATACTCATAACTGGAGAGAACGGAACAGGTAAAGACATTCTCGCCGGAGAAATACATCGTATGTCGGCTCGCTCACAAAAGCCTATGGTATGCGTGGATGCCGGTGCACTGACAGAAACATTATTCGAGAGTGAACTGTTCGGACATGTCAAGGGAGCATTTACAGACGCACATATGGATCATACCGGCAAATTTGAACAGGCAAACGGCGGTACGCTTTTTCTTGACGAAATCGGCAACATACCGCTTCACCTTCAGGCAAAACTGCTGAGAGTGCTGCAGAACAGAGCTGTAACCAAAGTCGGTGACACAAGATCGGTTCCGATTGATATAAGGCTCATATGTGCTACAAACAAGGATCTGGAAAGTATGGTAAGGTCCGGTGAATTCAGAGAAGACCTGTACTACAGAATAAACACAATGCACATACACCTCCCTGCCTTAAGGGAAAGACAGGATGAAATCGTCCCTCTGGCAGAAATGTTTGCAGAGAAATATGCCGCACGATATCATCGTGATGTGAAAGGACTGGATGATTCGGCAAAAGAAAAACTCAAGACACACAGGTGGAATGGAAATATAAGAGAGCTTCAGAACTGCATAGAGAAGGCCGTCATTCTTTCTGAAGGAAATGAACTTACCGGAGAAGACATCATGCTCAACATAGGGCAATCATTGCATGAAGATATATCGTCATCCGGTGAAGAGACGCTTGAGATGGCCGAAGAAAGAGCCATAAGAGCTGCCATGAACAGATTTTCAGGCAATCTTTCCATGGTAGCCAAGTCTCTGGACATAAGCCGTCCTACTTTATACGCCAAACTGAAGAAGTACAACATCTGAAAAAGACAGAAGACCTCCGGCACTCCTAATGACAACATTTCAGCTAATATACATTATATCCGCTGCAGTCATTCTGACTGCTGTCATATCAGTCCTGCTGACAAACCGGCGTATAAGAAAAAAAATGACTTATATGCTTGATGCCCTTGAAGACAAGGAACTGAATTTCAGATTTGATGAAAAAAGGGTATTCGGACGCAGGATGAACATGACACTCAACCGTCTGAAAAACATCTTCGACAAGGAACGTCATGAGATAATAGAGCAGGAAAGATACTATGGAAGCATGCTTGACCATGTCCAGACAGGGGTCGTGGTAATTGATTCCAAAGGTGGGGTAAACTATTGCAATGCTACATCCCTGAGCATATTGGGCATGGCCACCTTCGGACATATACGTCAACTGCGGACAATAAGTGAAGACTTATACAAAGCATTTTCCAACGTATCAGAATCAGAAGACACAAAAGCAAGCTGGTATAATGAAAGAGGACAGATCACAATATCGCTGACTGCATCTCAAGCCAGAATAGGAGGAAAATCCGTAAAGATTGCAGCATTCAATGACATCAGCAGCCAGATTGACGAAAACGAGCAGGAATCCTGGTCAAAGCTCATACGTGTACTGACCCATGAAATAATGAATACAGTAACACCGATAGCCTCACTGAGCGACACATTGTCCGGATACCTGTCTGCAAAAGCAGAAGGAACGCTGACAGACGATGAGTCTGCACCAGACATAGCAGCAGGCCTGGATACCATTTCTCATTCTGCCAGAGGTCTGATAAAGTTTGTAGACACATACAGGAACCTGACAAGGATTGCAAAACCTATGAAAAAGGCTTTCTTCGTAAGACATCTGATTGAGCATGTGCTACAGTTGACAAGCCAGCAGACCGCTTCAAACGGTGTCAGATGTACATATAAAGAAAAGACAGAAGACATTCTTCTGTATGCT
This sequence comes from Bacteroidales bacterium, assembly GCA_017442315.1. Classification (GTDB taxonomy): domain Bacteria; phylum Bacteroidota; class Bacteroidia; order Bacteroidales; family UBA932; genus Cryptobacteroides. The sequence continues at coordinate 19,113 of JAFRZX010000031.1, read as the reverse complement.
GACGAAAACCAGATATCACAGATCATGATCAACCTGATCAAAAATGCATGTCAGGCAGAAGCCTCCGATATAAGCATAGAAGCTGAGATAGACAATGGAGAATATGTAATAATCAATGTATCGAATAACGGAAAGCCTATCAGCAAGGAAAGTCAGGCTGAAATATTCGTACCTTTCTACACTACCAAACAGGATGGTACAGGAATAGGGCTGAGCCTGTCACGTCAGATAATGAGACTACATAACGGTTCCATACGCCTTGTAAGCAGCAATCCTGAACGAACAGTTTTTTCTCTGATATTTAAATGACCGATACTTCCACAAATACAGCATATGCTTTGGAGAAACATCCTCTTGAGCCGTTTCTCCCCCAGAATGCCAGAATTCTCATGCTGGGTAGCTTTCCTCCCAAGCATGACAGATGGTCAATGGAATTCTTTTATCCCAATTTCATAAACGACATGTGGCGTATTATGGGCACCATCTTCTATAAAGACAGAAATCATTTCATAACAGCCGGGGGCAGATCAAAGAAATTCGATAAAGAGAAGATAATTGAATTCTGCAATGACAAAGGGATAGCATTATACGATACAGCCACGCAGATACGCAGGCTGAAAGATAATGCATCCGACAAATTTCTGGAGATAGTCACCCCTTCTGACATACAGTCGATTCTTGAACAGATACCCTTGTGCAGAACTGTTGTTACTACCGGACAGAAAGCTACTGATGTCGTTGTAAAAATGTTCGGCTGCAAAGAACCGCCTGTAGGAGGCATGAGCATATTCATGATAAAAGACAGAGAAATAAACTTCTGGAGAATGCCATCTTCATCAAGAGCTTACCCACTGAATATGGAAAAAAAAACCGAATGCTACAGGATAATGTTTGAAAAAGAAAGTATATTATAAAACGGAACATGAAAATATCTGATATTATGAAAAGGACACTGGCAATCTTTGTGCTGGCACTTGCAACAGGATTGAATATACATGCAGACGAAGGCATGTGGCTTCCATCATTGATTTCCCAGCGTATTGACGATATGAAGCTGAAAGGATTCAGACTTGAGGCTGAAGACATCTACAGCATCAACCAGGCCTCTCTTAAAGATGCCATAGTACTTTTCGGAAGAGGCTGTACCGGAGAACTTATATCCGGCGAAGGGTTGCTGATAACGAATCATCACTGCGGATATTCGCAGATCCAGCAGCACAGCAGCGTAGACCATGACTATCTGCGTGACGGTTTTTGGGCAATGTCCAGAGAAGAGGAACTGCCAAACAAGGGACTTACTGTAAGTTTTCTGGAAAGGATGGAAGATGTGACGGCTGTTGTCCTGAAAGGATATGAAGACGGAATGGACGAAGATACAAGAGCCGGCATTGTGAGGACAAATTCCGAAGCCCTCATCAAGGAGGTCACTGCAGAAGGCAACGGTTTGAGAGCAACTGTTGAAGCACTGTATTACGGAAACCAGTATTTCCTGTTCCTATATCGCGAATATCAGGATGTACGCCTTGTAGGTGCACCGCCATCATCCATCGGAAAGTTCGGAGGAGATACCGACAACTGGATGTGGCCACGTCATACCGGTGACTTTTCCATATTCCGCATCTATGCTGACAAGGACAATAATCCGGCTGCTTATTCCAAGGACAATGTTCCGTACAGGCCAAAGAAATATTTCAAGATCTCCACTTCAGGAGTGCAAGAAGGAGACTTCACTTTCATATACGGTTTTCCAGGCAGAACTCAGGAGTACATTCACTCCGAAGGGGTAAGATATATTGAAGAAACAGGAGATCCGCACAAGATACATATGCGCACTCTGCGTCTTGAGATTATGAACAGATATCAAAACCTTAGCCAGAAAGTAAGGATTCAGTATTCATCCAAGAATGCAGGAGTTGCAAATGCATGGAAGAAATGGCAGGGAGAAGTGAAAGGTATCAAGAAAATGAAGACAGTCAGGAAAAAGCAGGAATACGAAAGATACTTTGAGACATGGGCCAAAGGCAGTGAATACGAAGGAATAACTCAAAGAATAGCTGCACTGTATGAAGAGCAGCATCCGTATGTTTTTGCTGCAGACTATTATTCGGAAAGCGCACGGACCATAGAAATAGCGAACTTCGCCTTGAAGATAGCCCGCCTATACACAATGGACAAGGATTCCGCATGGCATTTTGATTCCCTAAAGGCAGCTGATATCTCTGCAAGCTTCTTCAAGGATTATCATCTTCCTATAGACAAAGAATGCTTCACAGCTGTAATGTGCGAATATGACAGGAACATGCCGGATGAATTCAAAGCTGGATTCCATAAAGCCATGATGGAAAAACATGGAAGCATACAGTCATGGTGTGACCACATATTTGCCACCACATTATTTGCGGACCAGGGCAAGGTTGCTGAACTGAAAGCTGAAGACCATGCAAAAGTATTTACAGACCCCGCCTTTGAATTCTGCAATAAATTTCTGAAATGGTATCACAACGATATAAAGCCAAATTATGACCGCATCAACCAAGAACTGCAGCTTGCCTATAGGGATTACATGAGAGGTCAGATGGAATTTGCTTCCAGCAGCAACTGCATATATGCTCAACGGGAATTCTATCCGGATGCAAATCTAACACTGCGTGTCGCTTATGGCCATATTAAAGGTTATTCTCCGGCTGATGGCGTGTATTACACCCCTTCATCAACAATAAAAGGAATAATGGAAAAGGACAATCCTGAGATATTTGACTACAACATTCCTCAGAAATTGCGAGATATCTATAATGAAAAAGACTATGGCCAATGGGCAGATGAATCCGGAGAGATTCCCGTATGTTTCATAGCAACCAACCATACAACAGGAGGAAACTCAGGAAGTCCTGTAATAAATGCGGAAGGACATCTGATAGGCTTGAATTTTGACCGTGTCTGGGAAGGCACGATGAGCGACATTGTGTTCGATCCTGATATCTGCAGAAACATATCTCTTGATATCCGATATGTACTTTTCATAATAGATAAGATAGCAGACGCTGACCATCTTATTGAAGAAATGACACTGTGCCACGATCTGGCACACTAAGTCCATATATTTGCACTGTAATAAGATAAATATAGTGCGATATGTGGTTAGCAGTAATGATTTTCGTAAGTTTGACGGTAGAAGTGTTAAGCTATCTGACAGGAGGAGAAATCCGTACAAAATGGAATAAAGACAATTATGAAACGACTGAAAGGTGATTTCACCATCATGATCTGCAGATGAAAAGGCAGCGGTTCCGGTCTGCGTCCAAAACCGCTGCCATGAAGTACGCTATTCCTGCCAGTTCCTGAAGGCATCCATGATCACAGTCGGACGGCCATCTTCTGTAAAGGCTCCAAGCCTATACTGTGATGGCCTGCATTCCGGTTCCCAATAAAATACGCCTTTGCAACGCCCGTCAGTCATGGTAACGGACTCGCGTATCACACGGGCCAGTTGTCGGCGTCCCCTCTCCAGACGTTCAGGATCGGATTCATCGACATAAAACCCGGTCTCCACTATCATTACATCGCAATCGAACTTCCGGCTTACATATCTGATGTTTTCAATACAGTCTGTTATAGTCTGCTCCTCATCATCACGATATCCACCGTCAAGTGCCCAGTAAGGATAGAGAGACATTCCTATCATGTCCCATTCCGCCCCATTTTCCTTAAGGACTCCAAGATTGAAATCATAAAGCTCCCGATCAAATCCATTGTCAAGATGGACCATCACAACAGCATCAGGGAAGACACTCTTGCATGCCTTATATCCCGCTGCAAAAAAACCGGCATACTGCTCCGGATTATGGATAACATGACCCATTGACTCGGTAATGACAGTATTTCCGTTTTCATCAAGTTCTGGCCAGCCGTATTGGTTGGACTTTACAGACCAAAGGAATCCGTTACGGGTCTCATTGCCCACCTGGATCCATTTCGGAGTGATACCGTTATCCTTCAGATACTGCAATACCTCAACAGTATGAGCCTTAAGGTCCTCTTTCATCTGCTCATAGCTATGTCCACTCCATGAAGCAGGTATATTCTGTTTCTGCGGATCGGCCCACCAGTCACTATAGTGAAAGTCTACTAGAATTTCCATACCCAACGCCTTCGCTCTGAGACATTTTACTAAAAGATCCTCCTTATTGCACCAATTACCATGAGCAGAAGGATCTACCCAGACACGATGACGCACCGCATTCAGGCCCAGCTCTTTCATAAGGGCCGTACATTCGCGTTCCTCTCCATTTGAGTTATAGAACTTATGACCTTGAGATTCATACTCCGTTATCCAGCCTAGGTCTGCCCCAAGCCAGAATTCCTTTTCAACTCCAGAACTGCACGATGCCATCGCGAGAATCAGCATTATTGATAGAAACCGTTTCATTTTTTTAAATATTTCAAATATGTCAATATGAATGAACAGCTGACTGCAGTACCTCAGTCAAAGTAGGATGAGTATGTATTATACCCATGAAATCCTCCACTGTCACACCCCTTGTAATCAACGCACAGGCTTCCTGGATAATATCAGAAGCATGAGGACCATACAGATGGCATCCTACCACCCGTCCCTCAGAGGTAACGACCTTGCAGAATCCGTCTGTCCGGCCCATGGTCACAGCCTTACCGTTTGCCCTGAAGAAAGATTTCAGACACTTGAACGGAATACCTCTATCCCTACATTCATCCTCGGTCATGCCCACGGAAGCTGCCTCTGGCGAGGTGAACACAGCTGCAGGCATTACATTCAGATCAATGGAATTACTTATCCCCATGATATGGTCAAGTGCGACAATACCTTGGAAAACAGCAGCATGAGCCAGCATCATCCTTCCGTTTACATCTCCAACAGCATAGATATGAGGAATATTGGTCTGCATCGTCTTTTCATCGGTCAGAATCCCACGTGAGGTATATTCCATACCTATATCTGACAGATTGAGAGTGTCTACTGCTGCCTTCCGGCCTACTGCCATCAGAACCTTATCAGCTTTAACAGTTTCCATCTTGCCCTTACGAAGAAAAGCAACTTCATAAGAGGTACCCTCGGCTCTGATTTCCGTAACCTGAGCCTGAGTACATATCTCTATTCCACGTTTACCTAGACTCTGTTTCAATCTTTTGGACAAATCGGTATCAAATCGGGGAAGTATTTCCTTGCAATATTCAAGCACTGTCACCTCACTGCCGAAACTGCGGAATATGGAAGCGAACTCCAAGCCAATCACTCCCCCTCCGATGACACACAGATGTCCGGGAACTTCCTCAATATCCAATATTTCCTTTGAGGTCAGTATGCCAGACATATCGGCTCCCGGCACAGGAAGCGATGCCGACACAGAACCAGTAGCAATGATAATGTAGTCTGCGGTAAATTCCAGTTTGCCATTCTTTGCCGGATCCTCAATATCGGCGGAATCAACAACTACGGTATGCTGATCCTTAAATGACGCCTTTCCATGTACAAAAGTGATCATCTTATGGTTCAGCAGACTTTCAACTCCCTTACGGAGCTGCTCTACTACAGTATTCTTACGACTTGTGACAGCTTTGAAATCAAAGCCATATGACAGGTCCGTCACTCCAAATGCTTCAGCCTCAACAAGACCGTCAAGCACTTCTGCATTCCTGCAGAAAGATTTTGTAGGTATGCATCCTTCATTAAGACATGTACCTCCTGCATGAGATGATTCTATCAGGATTACCTCTACTCCCCTTTGGGCTGCAAGCAGGGCTGTTTCATATCCACCCGGTCCTGCACCTATTATTATTATCTTCATATGCACATATCCTTATACTGAAGCACCGGCTGTCTTGCAGCTGTTATTTCATCCAGACGCCTTACAGGAGTAGTGTGAGGAGCCGTCTTCAATGTCTCCGGATCAGTTGCAGCTTCAGCTGCAATATGCTTCATTATTTCTATGAAGCCGTCCAGGGTCTCTTTAGACTCCGTCTCTGTAGGTTCAATCATTATAGACTGGTGGAACAGAAGAGGGAAATAAATCGTTGGAGCATGGAAGCCATAATCAAGCAGTCTCTTGGCTATGTCAAGAGTCGTAACTTCTGTCGACTGGTCCATGAGACCGTCAAAGACGAACTCATGCTTACATACTCCCGGAACAGGAAGTCTGAAACTGTCCTTAAGGGATTCCTTGATATAGTTGGCACCCAGCACGGATAGAGGTCCTACCATTCTGATGTTCTGTCTGCCGAGCATCAGGATGTATGTATATGCTCTGAGCAGCACTCCGAAATTGCCCATGAATCCGGAGATCTGACCGCATGACTGACAACCACAGACACAATCCGGCATGCATCCGCATTCTTTGCCGAAGACTCCTGCACCTTCCGGTGCGGATGGACATCTGCAGGCCCCATCTGCAATATAGAAAGTACCGTCCTCGGCCTCCATGACTTTTGGCACAGGCAGGTGTGATACAAGGTGAGCCGCAACTCCGACAGGCCCCGCACCAGGACCTCCACCTCCGTGAGGAGTAGAAAAGGTCTTGTGAAGATTAAGGTGAAGAACATCAAATCCCATATCTCCAGGACGTACGACTCCCATAAGTGGATTCATATTGGCTCCATCATAATACAGAAGTCCTCCGCACTCATGAACCAGAGATGCGATATTGCGGATGTCTTTTTCAAAGAGTCCAAGAGTATTAGGATTGGTCATCATGATTCCGGCTACCGTATCATCCAGCAAAGGTTTAAGATCTTCAACATCAACAAGGCCTGAAGCATTGGACTTGACCTGTACAACCTCCAGACCGCATACGGCAGCAGAAGCAGGATTGGTACCGTGAGCACTGTCAGGCACAATAATACGCGTACGCTTGAGGTCGCCACGGGAGACATGATACTGACGAATGATCATCAAACCGGTAAGTTCACCGTGAGCACCGGCAAATGGGTCAAGGGTAAACTCCGCCATACCTGTAATGGCAGACAGAGCACGTGACAGTTCTCTGTATATCTTCAAGACTCCCTGAACAGAAGAGGCCGGCTGCAAAGGATGCAGGGAGGCAAAAGCACGGTGAGCCGCTATTTCCTCGTTTATTTTCGGATTATACTTCATGGTACAGCTTCCTAACGGATAGAAGCCCGTATCAACACCGAAATTCATCTGTGAAAGGTTGGTATAATGGCGGACGACATCCAGTTCGCTTACCTGAGGCAGTTCCGGAGCCACCGTACGGCAAAGACCTGACGGAAGTTCCCCCACGGACGCACTCCATTTACTTGATGGCAATGAATATCCTTGCTTTCCATCCTTGGAAAGATCAAAGATCAGTTTGTCGTAGTATTTCATGCTTTGACCTCCTTCACAACATTGATCACTTTATCTATATCCTCCTTAGAGACCTTTTCCGTCACGCAGAAATTCACAAGACCATCCTCAACCTCAACAGCTCCGAATATACCGGCAGCGGCTAGCGCTTCCTGAAGGGCCTTCACTGGAACAAGAGATTTCAAAGTGAACTCTTTCAGGAACGGCTTGTCGAATGCTTCTTTGAATAGCCCGGTATCCATGAGCCTGTCATGAAGATAATGTGCACCCCCATAGCTGAGTTCATTTACCTGACGGAGTCCATGAGGTCCCATCAATGACATATACACAGTAACATAAAGGGCCATCAGAGACTGATTCGAACATATATTGCTGGTTGCTTTCTCACGACGGATATGCTGTTCCCTGGCTTGAAGCGTCAGGACATAAGCGCGTTTCCCATCCACATCATGGGTTGCTCCGACAATACGTCCCGGAAGCTTGCGCACATGGTCCTTCATACATGCAAGGAAACCTATGTAAGGTCCGCCAAAACACATAGGCACGCCAAGTGTCTGAGCGTCTCCACAAGCGATATCGGCACCCCATTCACGCGGTGTCTTTATGACAGCCAGAGATGATGGATCGGAATATACAATCAGCAGACCTTTCTGAGCATGCACAGCATCTGCAAAACCGGTAAGGTCTTCTATTATTCCATACCTGTTGATGCCTGGGACAAGCACTCCTGCCACATCACCAGCCGCAAGTTCCGTCAGAAGGGCACCATAAGAAGTCACACCTTCATGGCTTGGAACAAAACCAAGCTCGATACCATTGTAACGGGCATATGTCCTTACAACATTCATCACCTGAGGAAGAAGGGTTTCCGAAATCAGAACACGCTTTTTCTTCTTCGTTGATGCCATTGCCATCATGACAGCCTCTGCCGCAGCTGTAGCACCGTCATACATAGATGCATTGGTACAATCCATACCGGTAAGTTCAGCAATCATGCTCTGATACTCAAAGATATACCTCAACGTTCCTTGAGAAACCTCAGGCTGATAAGGAGTATAAGCTGTAAGAAATTCTGAACGGGATATTATGTGGGAGATAACAGCTGGAGAATAATGGTCATATGCTCCAAGCCCACACAGACACAGCATCTGCCTGTTTTGTGCGGCAATATCATCAAAATACTTACGTACCTCATGCTCAGACATTGCATCAGGAAGATCATATTGATCCCGATATATGACATCTTCAGGAACGTCACTGTAAAGATCTTCCAGAGAAGAAACCCCTATACGCTCCAGCATGGCGCGTATATCATCTTCCGTATGAGGAAAATATGCGAAAGCCATAATCAATAAGATCAGTTACCCTGACACATAGCATCATAAGCAGATGCATCCATAAGAGATTCAAGTTCAGCAGGATTGCTCATATCCACTTTCATGATCCAGTTGGCATAGGCATCCTGATTCAGAAGTTCAGGAGAATCTTCCAACTCTTCATTAATCTCTATGACCGTACCTGAAACAGGACTATAGAGATCGCTTGCAGCCTTTACACTTTCCACCGCACCAAATTCTTCGCCAGCCTCAAGCTGATCATCGACCTCCGGCATATCCACATACGAAAGATCACCCATGGAGTGCTGCGCGAAATCTGTGATTCCGACCAATGCAACATTACCTTCAACCTTTACCCATTCATGTGACTCACTGTAATAGAGTCCGTCAACTGTCTTTGCCATAATTTCTGTTTTATTGATTATTATTTCTTGTAATTGGTCTCATAGAAACGCTTCTTTGTAACTATCCCAGGAAATACCTTTTTGCGGATCCTTATCTCCACAGGAGTTCCCAATTCGGTGTATGGCTTTTCGACCATCGCCACGCACACGCTACGGTCTGTAGATATGGAACGATACCCAGTCGTCACCACTCCTACCTGTCTGCCTTCTATCTCAACAGGATAACCTGCACGAGGGATAGCCTTATCCTGAAGTTCGATACCAACGATCTTTCGCGTCAGACCAGCTTCTTTCTGGGCTATAAGCGCATCTTTTCCAATGAATTCCTCCTTCTCCCTGATCTTTGCGAACATTCCCAGTCCGGCTTCAAGAGGAGTAATATCATCACTTAGTTCATGACCATAGAGAGGAAGGCCGGCTTCAAAGCGTAGGGTGTCGCGGCACCCCAGTCCGCATGGCAGCACACCTGCTTCAAGAAGCTTATCCCATATGTCATTTACCGCTTCGTGGGACGCATATATCTCAAAACCATCTTCACCGGTATATCCGGTACGGCTGATTATCATTCTTTCTGCGACTCCCGTCCGTCCTGTCCATTGACACTCGCAATATGTATAGAACCCTAATCCGGAAAGCGACTGTATCCCAAGCACTTCGACTGCGAATTTCTCTGCCTCCGGGCCCTGGAGTGCAATTTCTCCCCATGAATCCGATTCATTGACCACCTCAACATCATAGCCTTCTTTCTGCGCACAGATCCATGCATAATCCTTTGCTATATTAGATGCATTCACTACAAGCAGATAACTGTCCGGCTTGAATTCCTTATATACAAGAAGATCGTCCACGACTGTCCCTTCCGGATACAGAAGCATACCGTAAAGGATCTTGCCGTCAGGAATACCGCTGATGTTATTGGAAAAGATATGATTTACAAATCTTTCAGCATCCGGTCCGCTGATAAATATCTCTCCCATGTGGGATACATCAAACATACCGGCATGATGACGCACGGAATTATGCTCATCGACAATGCCTGTATACTGTATAGGCATGATGAAGCCACCGAAAGGACTCATCTGGGCTCCCAATGCCACATGCTTGTCGTAGAGACAGGTCTTCAAGAGATTATCTTCCATAATTCTTATGATTTAATTATTCATCGTATCCTCAATCTGTTTCACCTGTTCAGGAGAAAGCAGAATTTCACCATCAGTAAAGCAGGCCACCAGATAATCCTCCAAAGCCTCTATGGAAGCCAGTGCCGGATGCAGGGATGCATATGCGGACAGATTAGTCACCCTCTGTCTTACAGATTCCACCCCATGGCGCTGAAGTTTTTCAAAAGGAGGCAGTATTGCTTTTGCAAGAGCATCCATATCTGTGGAATAGAGCATTGTCCCATGTACTATGCTTCTATGAGGCAACTGCCGAAATGCATTTCCGCTGACCTTGTACCCATCAACCATGACGTCATTGCGTCCAGAACGCATTGCATCCAGACCTAACGAGCATAATGAAGCAGTCAATTCTGACAGATATCTGTCAAAGACCGCCGAAACATCACCCTTGCGGGATACATATGAAATCATGATATTACCCTTATCGGAATACACACATCCTCCACCGCTTTTGCGACGTACTATATCCACCGAATGGCTTTGGCAATATTCAAGGTCAACCTCATTCTCCAGAATCTGATTCCTTCCGATGATCACAGTAGGAGCCACACGCCATACAAAGAAAGCTTCATCCGCTATTTCACGCGCTACAAATTCCTCCATGGCCAGATAAAAACCAAGACTTTTCTCTTCTGCATCAGGAATTAAGATATGCTTCATCTTGCAGTGCATATGAATGCGCATTTATAAAATCTTTCAAATTTAACAATTAATTCAGACAAAACATATATCACATATCGAAATTTATACAAAAGATTGGCATCATATATGTCAATGCCAAGAGAAACAGTTTCAAAAACATCTTAGAACATGAAGCGCAATTCACTTACAATGAGAACCATATTCAGACACTTGATGGAAGATGGTTACTATCCTCAGCTTGAAAAGTCACATATCCTCTTCAACCTTGACGACAATGTCGCCGTACTTGAATATGAAGAGAACGTATTATCCATCAGGATATTCTTCACAATAGAAGAAGAAGCATTTGATATGTTTCTCGATGCATCCAATTCGGCAATGATGGAGACCTATCTGGTAAAGCCTGTCATCCTTGATGACATGAGAAATATAATGTTCAGTTTTGAAACATTATGCGATACAGAACGGGATTTCACAAGATTCTTCAGCAAAGGTCTGCACAGACTATCTGAAGCCATTACCATACATAAGGCAGAAATGAAGAAGCTCATATTATCAAATGAGGTCGCCTCCGCTGCACTCTCACAGCAAGAGGAGACCTCAATGAACATTAGTGTCAACAGCAGAAAAATCCTTTCCTGAGACGATCAGTTCCTGTGAGCAGGTCTCAAAAGGTCAAGAACAACCTTTACCGGATTGAATGTCTCAAGAGGTACTTCCACAAACAGAGTGTTCCAATTGCTCATCGCTCCATTCCATAGGCCAGGAAGTTCCAGCGCCTTGAGTTCACGGCCTTGATAGCTCTTTGAGCTTATGAATCCGGCATCAGCATCAACATATTTGAGCAGATCGAAACTCTGTCCTTTATAGTCATGCAGGCAGCATACGATATCTACTGGATTAAAGTGGGTAGCCGATGCCAAAGAGTTGCGTGCATGTTCATCAGACATATTTATCTGAACGCTCTCCAGAACCTGAAGTGAGGTCGAGCCATCCTTCTCAGCAATGATGAAAGGTCCGCCGCCCGGCTCACCTTGGTTCTTAACCATTCCAGCCACTCTTACAGGACGGTTCAGTTTAGCACGGAGCGCCTCGACGCGATCCTTGCAGGTCTCGGCCTGAGGCATCTTCACACATAATACTTTATCGAGGAATTCCTCTATATCATCACAGAGAGACATAACTTCGGCACTTGCATACTGATCTTCATAAACAGGATCATAGCCTGGCAGACCGGCTACAACAACACGTGAGCCGGCAACAGGAGTGCATATCGCATCGAGTTCCCGGAGATAGCCGTACAGGATGTCACGAAGTTCAAGAGCCTTTCCCAAAAGCGCCTTCTTCCATGTTGCAGTCTGAGGCAGGAGCCGTTCATTTGCGACATTATCAATATTCTTAATGGATACGACTTCTTCTTTTATTGCATTCAGGTTATATATCAGCGCCCCATGACCTGCAGGACGGAACAGAAGCGAGTCAGTCTCTGTCCTGAAAGGCTTGTTCTCAACATCAACGGCAACAGTGTCGGTAGCCTTGTCCTGGAAAGTGAAGGAAATATTGTACTTCACTCCGTATCTCGCCTCGTAAGCATCCTTGACTGCAGCATAAGCTTCCTCAAACAGATGCTTATGTTCCGGAGAAATGGTAACGACAAGGTTAGCCGTTCCATCTTCATTCCTCATGTAGTTCTGCGCCTCTACAAGATGCTCGGCAAAAGCCGTCCTTATTTCGCCATCAGTATACTTGTGGAAATCAAGCACTCCTTTAGGCTTGGAGCCATAGCCGAGGCCTTCATCGGTCAAGGTCTTTGCCAGCACTTCCTTCCTGTATTCAGGATATGCACATGTCTTTTCTCCGAAAAGTTCTGGAGTATAGAATGCAAAATCTTGAATCTTGTCAACGAATCTGGCGGCAGGTGCATCATCAGCAAGATCTTTTCCACTCTTCAAAGCATCAAGGCCGCTGAAAAGGTCCTTGAACATACGTGATGCAGCACCGGAAGCAGGTACGAACTTACACTTGCCGTTGATCCGAGCGCCTTCATAATACTTCACAGCAGCCTCCACTCCAGCCTCGTCAAGTACCTGTATACCTCTTTCCGGAGTGGCAGGAGCAACGATCTTCAGCCAAGGGAATCCTTTTTTGAAACGCTCCACTTGTTCTTCTACATTCTGCACTGATGAGCCTCTCTGCTCGATCTGTGCAAGGTCATTTTTTGTAAACATCGGTTATATCATTAATTATATGGTTTCAATGTATATTTCCCTACGATATTTATATTCCGTCCTAAGCTTTTCAAATCTATGAGGTTCCATACGGAGACGGAAATCATCTGTAAAAATAGGATAATTGTATTGGAATACAGCTGCTATCTCTCCATGATTCTTTCCTTTAAGGTCAAGAAGCACAGGATTGTGGTCTTCATCGTCAACAGGGGTGAATGATTCCAGTGCATGGATTCCGAATCTCCTGGCAACAGACCTCACAGCCATTGAAGTTCCGTTCTGCTTACCTTGATAGGTATAGCCGGCAATATGAGGTGTGGCGATATCCACCATATCCAAAAGTTCTGTATTTATGTCTGGTTCATTGTTCCAGGTATCGATTACGACTGCTCCGAACTTCGGCATAGCAGAAATCAAGGCATCCTCATCAACTACCTCACCTCTTGCTGCATTGATGAATATTGACCCCGGTTGCATCAGGGCAAAGAATGTCTCATCCGCCATGCCTCTTGTACCAGGTTCCAGAGGCACATGCAAAGTCACTATCTGAGAGTTTTCAAGAAGATATTCAAGACTGCAGAATCCTTCAGACCCCTCAACGGCTGCTCTCGGAGGATCACATCTGAGGACCTTGAAACCAAGATACTCTGCCATAGCCTCTATTCTTTTACCGACATGTCCGACTCCTATTATCCCTATTGTAAAATCATCCAGCTTTATACCCTTGCGGGCTGCCACTCCATAAAGAGCCGAGAAGACATACTGCATGACTCCTCCAGCATTGCATCCAGCCGAATTGACCACCTCTATTCCATGATCAGCGCAATATTCCAGATCTATATGATCCATACCGATGGTCGCCGTAGCTACCATTCTTACAGACGAACCTTCAAGAAGCGATGCATCACACAAAGTCCTTGTCCTTACCATCAGCACATCAGCATCTGCCACATCCTCACGACATATGTCCTGTCCTTTCCGGTAGACAACTTCAGCATATGGTTCAAAGACTCCGCCAAGGAATGGGATATCTACATCTGCTACAATTTTCATATCTATCTCAAAATAAGATTCTTTACAACAGGCCCGTCATTGCGTTCCCTGACAAACAGTTCATCATGCTCCAGAAAGTCGTTCAGCCTGGCAATAAGTGAATCCTTCTGGAAATAAAGCTGATTCCTCACTACAGAAGAAGCCATGACGCAACACATCACTCCCCTGTCAAACGACACATCAACAGTATATCCGGCAGCACCGGAAACCGCACTCCACGCTGCCATTGCCCTCTGGCGGTTGATTCCTGACGAGAGTTTCATCTCGCGTATATATTCCTTGACAAGGAAATCCATTCCTACCGCATCCTTCCTGCTCAATCTGTTATCTTTCATAATCTGGTGAATGTTCCTCCTGCGGTTTCAAAATATGCCCTGTCCTGAGTCAATCCATCCACAATGCCAGCCATTCTGACCTTGTTGCTGTCAGTGATGAAAATCTGTCCGAAGTCCTTGCTTGCAACCATCTGCAGAAGATTCGAGATTCTTCCCATATCAAGCTTGTCAAACACATCATCAAGAAGAAGCAAAGGAGCAAATCCATACTTACGCTTCATGATTTCATACTGCGCAAACTTCAGAGAAACCAGAAAAGACTTCTGCTGTCCCTGGGACCCGAACCGTCGTATCGGATATCCATTCATAGTGAATATGAAATCATCCCTATGTATTCCTGTAGTCGTATGCTTAAGAATCCTGTCCTTTTCAAAAGATGAAGCAAGCAGAACATCCAATGGAGCCTTATCAAGTTCCGACTCGTACACAATGTCGACACTCTCGTTCCCTCCTGACAGATTCTTATAATATTCGGCCACCACCGGCCTCAGATCATCGGCAAAACACTTCCTCGCCTGATATATAGGAACTGAAAGAGCTGCCAGACGCATATCTATGACCTCCATAAGCTGAGGGTCAGGATTCATATCCTTAAGCATCTTGTTGCGCTGGAGCAGCAAACGGTTATATTGCTGCAGGGATGTCATGTATTCCTTATCCATCTGCGACAGAACCACATTAGCGAAACGTCTTCTCTCCTCGCCAGACTCACTAACCATGGAAACGTCAGCAGGTGAAACCATGACAACGGGCAGAACCCCAATATGATCAGAAACCTTAGTGTACGGTTTGTCATCACGTTTGACCTTTTTCTCCCCTTTTGAATTCATTCTTAGTGCAAAGCGACTCTGAAGGCCGTTTTCCATACGGTAAGTTCCGGCTATGGAAAACTCTTCAGTTCCATGCCGAAAATTGAATCTGTCGGATGAAGCAAAGGCACTTTTGGTCATTGACAGATAAAATACAGCATCCAGAAGATTAGTCTTTCCTTCTCCATTATTGCCACTTATGCAATTGACATTAGGAGAGAAGACAAGCTCCTGGAATCCTATATTTCTGAAGTCTGAAATGACGATTTTCTCTAACGTGGGCATAGATACACTCTATATCATGGCAAAATTAAACAATTAGAACGAGAAAACAAGCGGTAGCGGCACAACATCTTATGAACTATCCATAATTATAACTATATTTGGTGCGGATAACTATTTACTTAGATTATGAAACACATGTTTATCATTGCAGCCGCAGCAATAGCATCTGCCTGCATTTCATGCCATCCGACACAGACAGATGACAAAAACGGAAGCAATCCTGTCATCGAAAACATCATGTCCAGAAGAAGCATACGCAACTACAGACCGGCAGCAGTCGGCAGAGACACTCTGAACAAGATAATGGAATGCGGAATAAATGCCCCTAACGGAATGAACAGACAATCCTGGGAGATCCGCATAGCCGACACCCCGGAAGCGATGGAAAGCATATGCGAGTCAATGGTTCAAGCAAACCCTGACATTGCACCTGAAATCATCAAGGGATGTTTCAGAGGTGCGCCGGTTATGATATTCATAGCCAACGATACCTCATACGACTGTTCAGCCATAGATTGCGGGCTCCTTTCCGAAAACATAATGCTTTCAGCATGGTCTCTGGGGGTCGGATCCGTATGTCTCGGCAGTCCGGTGCGCTTCCTGAAGAACTCTGAAAAGGCACTGGAGACTCTTGCATTCAGCGAAGGATACGATCCCGTCATATGCATAGGATTAGGATACCCGGATGAAAAACCAGAGGCAAAGCCACGCGACATATCCAAGTTCAGATATATAGAATAACTGCTCAAGAGTTTTTCTTATTGTTAATTCGGACATTTTTTTCTAAATTTGCCGCCGTTTTCCGCGCCGTGTTTTTTCGGCTCGCATTTGACAAATATAAAACTTATCAATATGGCAAAAGAAATCAAAAACGAAAATGCTGAAGCAATCGTAGAGGCAGTTTCAAAGACAGAAAAATTCTTCAATGAGAACGGTAAACTCCTAGGAGGTATCGTAATGGGAATAGTAGTAGTGGCTGTAGCCGTTTTCTGCTGGTTCAGATTCGCATATCAGCCATCAGTTGAGGAGGCTCAGGGCCAGATGGCTCTTGCCGAGGAAAATTTCCGTAACGGTGATTTTGAACTCGCACTCAACGGTGACGGAAACGAACTCGGATTCGTACAGATTCTGGATGAGTATGGTACAAAGGCTGGAATGGCCGTATATTTCTATGCAGGAGTATGCGAACTTCAGCTCGGAAACTGGGAATCAGCCATCAGCTATCTATCATCATATAAAGGCAAGGACGGTATTCTTTCAGCACGTGCAAAAGCATGTATTGGTGACGCATACATAGGATTGGAGAATTACAGCAAGGCTCTTGAATATTTTGAGGCTGCAGCTGAAACAATCGACAACATCTATGCTGCAGGATACCTTCTTAAAGCCGGCGTAACAGCTGAGAAACTTGGCGAAAATGCAAAGGCCCTCAGTTTCTACAAAAAGATAAAAGACCAGTATCCGCAGTCAAGGGAAGGATACAATATCGACAAGTATATCGGACGTCTTGAAGCAAGATAGGACGGACAAGACCAAGATAGAAAGCACCTTTAGAAATATTTTATATGGGAAGAGCATTTGAGTTCAGAAAGGAACGTAAATTCAAAAGATGGGGTCACATGGCCCGCGTCTTCACCAAGATAGGTAAGGAAATCACAATTGCTGTGAAGCAGGGAGGCCCTGATGTAACAGGAAACCCACGACTTCGTGCACTTATCCAGACTGCACGCAGCGAAAACATGCCAAAGGACAACATCGAGCGCGCAATAAAGAGAGCGACGGATAAGGATCAGGCCGACTATAAGGAGGTGGTATTCGAGGGATATGGTCCTCATGGCATCGCTGTCCTCGTTGAAGCTGCTACTGACAACAACAACCGTACTGTTGCAAACGTACGTTCATACTTCACGAAAAGCGGAGGTTCACTTGGAACATCAGGCAGTGTGGATTACATGTTTGACCGCAAGTGCATGTTCCGCATGAAGACAGCAAACCCTTATGACCTTGAGGAACTTGAACTTGAGCTTATTGACTATGGAGTAGAAGAGATCTTTGAAGAGGAGAATGACAACGAAGAGATGGAGATCGTGCTCTACGGAGAGTTCACCGCATTCAATGCCATCCAGAAATGGATTGAGGATAACGGTTATGAACTTATTGCTGCCGAGTTCACCCGTCTCCCTAACGTAGATCTCAAAGTGCTCGATGGTGATGCAAAGGCAGACATTGAAAAACTCATCGAGCGTATCGAAGAGGACGATGATGTCCAGAACGTCTACACTACAATGCAACCATAACAACTTAAACATAAGTTCAGCAAAACGGACCGGAGTCGGGTGACTCCGGTCCGTTTTTGTAGTATCGGCGGATTTTCGATTCCCGGACTTCAATATAGTACCATCTGTAGTCTGAATTACAATAATAAAAAAAAGAAAAGGTTATAATAAAAAGAAAAATGTGACGAAAATCCGCTATATGTGACGAATCTACGGAATTATAAAATTCGCAAACAGTTGTTTTTCTTTATTTTATACATCGATTGAAATATGCTGACGAATTTTGCTCCTGTTAACTTAAATGTTTCTGATATGGAAGAGAAGATTTTTGAAGATAGCGAGCAGAGGTATGTGGACATACTCAGCAACGGAGGTTTCAAGGCATTTTTCGGAGATGAAAGCAATAAGGAGGCGGTGATGGCGCTGCTGAATACAATGCTTCCGAAGCACAGGCAGATCAAGGATATCTACTATCAACCGACAGAGCATCAGGGACCCGTCATCGGGCAAAGCAAGGAATTCAAGTTCGATTTCATGTGCAGTGATGCCTCGGGTACAAAGTTCATCGTGGAGACGCAGAGATACAGAGAGAAATCGTGGTTCAAACGATGTGTCAGCTATGCGAGCCGGGCATTTGACAGGCAGAACAAAACAGGCTTCGACTATGATGTCGCCCCCGTATATCTTATCGGGCTGATGGGCGTGGATATCGATCATCCGGACAAGGAGTACTGGGAGAATAGGTATATTTCTGAGTATACATTCCGTGAAAAGGAATGCCATGACTTGCTGGATGAGACAATTGTTATTATCTTTGCTGAGCTGACACGATTTCACAAAGCTGAAGATGAGTGTGTTACGATGGAGGACAAGCTGCTGTATCTGCTGAAGAATTCAGGCAAGATGACGGCACCTCCGAAATGGGCGGCAGAAAGGCCCTGCAAGGATCTCCTCGATGCATTTGAAATCGGTGATTTCAGCAAGACGAAACGAGAACAATACGACAAGGATATGTACGACGAGAAAAGACGTAACGGAGAACTGGCTGCCGCCCGGGAAGACGGCATAGCTGAAGGACTGGCTCAGGGACGTGAAGAAGCAAATATGGAAGTGGCCAGGAAGATGCTTGCCGCCGGGATACCAGTAGATCATATTGTACAGTTTACAGGACTGGACAGGGAGATTGTGGAGAAGTTGTAGAACCTTCTGGATGCATTTGCTATCGGT
>JAFRZX010000004.1 GCA_017442315.1 Bacteroidales bacterium | reverse complement strand
GAGGGTGGTCGTCATACTCCATTCCACAACCACTACCGTCCACAGTTCTTCATCCGTACACTCGATATCACTGGTGAAATTTCACTTCCAGAGGGTGTAGAGATGGTAATGCCTGGTGACAACGTAGCTATCACTGTAGATCTCATCTACCCAGTAGCTATCAACGAGGGTCTCCAGTTCGCAATCCGCGAGGGTGGTAGAACAGTAGGTGCCGGTCAGGTTACTAAGCTCATTGACTAATCAAAGTCACAATATCAGGTGGGTGTCCTGAAAAGTTCACCCACCATTACAGGGGAATAGTATAAGGGTAGTACAGAGGTCTCCAAAACCTTTAGTCTGGGTTCGAATCCTGGTTCCCCTGCTAATAAAATATCAAAGGTTACGATTTGGTAATGTTTAACAGACATTGCAACCGCTTCCAATCTGCAATGTCCATTAAATGTAAAGATGAGAAAGTTTATCAACTATCTGAAAGAGTCTTATGCTGAGATGACCAAGAAAGTATCTTGGCCTTCGTGGGATAAATTGCAGAACTCTGCTATCGTTGTGATGGTGGCTTCTGTAATTTTCGCTGTACTGATCTTCGCTATAGACTTCTGCTTCCAGCACCTGATGTCATTTATATATACACTTTAAAATACCTTGATTTATGAGCGAGAGCAATAAAAAATGGTATGTATTAAGGGCAGCAGGCGGAAAAGAAAAGAAAGCCAAAGAGTATCTCGAAAAGGAGATTGAAAGACGTGGTCTTCAGGATCTGGTTTCTCAGGTTCTTGTTCCGACAGAAAAAGTTTATAGAATCCGCGATGGAAAGCGTATCTGTACAGAAAGGCTTTTCTATCCCGGTTATGTGCTTATAGAGGCGGAACTTACTGGCGAACTGCAGCATATCATCCGCAACGAAGTCCCTCACATGTCAGGATTCCTTACGGAAAAGAGAGATGTTAAAAGAGGAGACGGCAAATCACAGGAAGAGAAGCTACCGATACCTCTCAGAGATGACGAGGTGAAAAGAATTCTCGGTGAACAGGATGAGATGGCTGGCACAGAGGCTGAGACAGTCGTAGACTATCACATTGGAGATGCCGTTAAGATTACAGACGGTCCATTCAATGGTTTCGACGGTACTGTTGAAGGAATTGTAGAAGACCGCAGCAAACTCAAGGTCATGGTAATGATCTTCGGAAGAAAGACACTTTTGGAACTCAACTTTACACAAGTAACTAAAGAATAACATTCAATTATGGCAAAAGAAGTAACTGGATTCATTAAACTCCAGATTAAAGGTGGCGCAGCAAATCCATCACCTCCAGTAGGTCCGGCCCTCGGTTCAAAGGGTCTGAACATCATGGATTTCTGCAAGCAGTTCAATGCCCGTACGCAGGAAAGCGCAGGAAAGGTATTGCCAGTGGTAATCACTGTCTACAGCGACAAGTCATTCTCATTCGAGGTTAAGCAGCCGCCTGTAGCAGTACAGCTCAAGGAAGCTGCAAAGATTTCCTCAGGTTCTGCTGAGCCGAACAGAAAGAAGGTTGGTACAATCACTTGGGATCAGGTGAAAGCTATTGCAGAGAGCAAGATGCCGGATATGAACTGCTTCACTCTCAAATCAGCAATGACAATGGTAGCAGGTACCGCAAGAAGCATGGGTATCAAAGTAGAAGGAGAATTTCCTGAACTCTAAAATTCACAAGTAAAATGGGTAAACTTACAAAGAATCAGAAAGCTGTACTCGCCAAGTATGATGCAGCTAAGGAATATAAGCTTGCTGAGGCTTGTGAACTCGTCAAGGAGATCACCTATACAAAATTTGATGCTTCAGTAGAGCTTCACGTAAACCTCGGCGTTGACCCTCGTAAGGCAAACCAGATGGTACGTGGTGTCGTAACACTTCCTCACGGAACTGGTAAAGTGACACGTGTACTCGTACTTTGTACTCCAGACAAGGAGAATGAAGCTAAAGAGGCTGGTGCTGACTATGTAGGTCTCGACGAATATATCGATAAGATCAAGGGTGGATGGACTGACGTAGACGTCATCATCTGTACACCGTCAGTAATGGCAAAGGTTGGTGTAATCGGACGTATCCTCGGACCAAGAGGTCTCATGCCAAACCCTAAGACCGGTACAGTGACTATGGAAGTAGGAAAGGCTGTAAAGGAAGTTAAGGCTGGTAAGATCGACTTCAAGGTTGACAAGACAGGTATCGTTCACGCAGCTGTAGGAAAGGTATCTTTCACCGGTACTCAGATCTATGAGAATGCAAAGGAACTCCTTTCTGCCATCATCAAGCTTAAGCCACAGACCCTCAAGGGAACCTATATGAAGGCTGTATCCGTATGCTCGACTATGAGTCCAGGTATCAGCGTAGATGTTAAATCAGTAGACTAAAAGTGCTAAAACGTTATGAGAAAAGAAGAAAAACTCGAAATTATCAACGCGATTTCAGCACAGTTGGAGGAGACTCCAAACTTCTACATCACTGACATCGCAGGACTCAATGCAGGCAAGACACATGCGCTCCGCAAGGCTTGCTTTGAGGCAGGTGTAAAGCTCGTTGTAGCAAAGAACACACTCATCACAAAGGTTCTTGAAGCTTCAGATAACGAGGAGATGAAAAAGCTTACAGAAGTGCTTGCAGGTCCAACTGCCATCATGTTCACTGTAGCTCCTAATGCTCCGGCAAAGGTAATCAAGAAGTTCAATGAAGGCGGTAACGAAAAGCCTGTACTTAAGGGTGCATTCGTTCAGGACTGGCCGGCATTCATCGGTGCAGACCAGCTCAACAACCTCTTCGCAATCAAGTCTCGTGAGGAAATGATCGCTGACATCGTATCACTCCTCCAGTCACCTATCCGCAACGTCATGTCAGCTCTTGAGCACAAGGATGATGACAAGGCTGAGGCTTCAGCAGAATAATTAAAAGAAGTAACAAACAATATTTAAATAAATACAATTATGGCAGACATTAAAGCACTCGCAGAAGAGTTGGTAA
The DNA here is from genome assembly GCA_017442315.1 of Bacteroidales bacterium. Classification (GTDB taxonomy): domain Bacteria; phylum Bacteroidota; class Bacteroidia; order Bacteroidales; family UBA932; genus Cryptobacteroides. The sequence goes on along the minus strand of JAFRZX010000004.1, from coordinate 102,280 downwards.
ACCTTACTGTGAAAGATGTACAGGAGCTCGCAACTATCCTCAAGGAGGAGTACGGAATTGAGCCTGCAGCTGCAGCAGTAGTTGCAGTAGCTGGACCAGCAGCAGCAGCTGAAGCTGAGCAGACTGAGTTCGACGTTATCCTCAAGTCAGCTGGAGCAGCTAAGCTCGGCGTTGTAAAGGCTGTTAAGGAGGCTACAGGACTTGGACTTAAAGAGTCTAAGGAAATCGTTGACAAGGCTCCGGTAGCTGTTAAGGAGAAAGTTTCTAAGGCAGAGGCTGAAGCTCTTAAGGCTGCCCTTGAGGAGGCAGGTGCTGAAGTTGAAATTAAATAACTTCATCCCCTTCCCCTAAAGGGAAAAAAACTCAGGTTTAGGGCCACTTGGCTCTAAACCTTTTTGTCGTAATAAAGTTTTTCTCTATATCTAAGGCAGAAAGATGTCAAAAAAGACTAACAATCAGCGAATTTCATTCGCATCATCAAAAATTCTCCTAGAGTACCCTGACCTTCTTGAGGTGCAGCTGAAGTCATTCCAGGACTTTTTCCAGCTCGACACAACTCCTGAGAACAGGAGAAACGAAGGCCTTTATCAGGTTTTTCAGGAGATATTCCCAATCGAAGATACAAGAAACAATTACAAGCTGGAGTTCGTCGACTACTTCATCGATCCTCCGCAGTATTCGATTGATGAGTGTCTTGAGAGAGGACTGACATACAACGTTCCTCTGAAGGCAAAACTCCGCCTTTCATGCAGCGATCCAGAGCATGAGGACTTCGACACGAAAGTCCAGGATGTATACTTGGGCAACATTCCATACATGACCCCAGGAGGTACATTCATAATTAACGGATCAGAAAGAATCATCGTATCACAGCTTCACAGATCACCTGGCGTATTCTTCGGACAGAGTCTCCATGCAAACGGAACAAAGCTCTATTCCGCCAGAATCATTCCGTTCAAGGGATCATGGATCGAGTTTGCAACAGACATCAACAATGTCATGTATGCATACATAGACCGTAAGAAGAAGCTTCCTGTTACAACCCTTCTAAGAGCCATTGGATTCAACGGCGACAAGGACATAATCGATATATTCGGTCTTGCAGATGAGATTGAAGCTACCGAAGAGAACCTGAAGGCAAACGAGGGCAGGAAACTCGCAGCAAAGGTTCTCAAGACATGGATTGAAGACTTCGTTGATGAAGATACCGGAGAGGTCATTCCTGTCGAAAGGACAATGCCTATCGTAGAGCGTGGCGAAATCCTGAACGATGAGACAATCGAAAAACTCTCAGAGACTGATGTGAAGACTATCCTTCTCCAGAAGGACGAGGCTAACGTCAACGAGTATGCCATCATCTACAATACTCTGCAGAAGGACCCTACAAATACAGAGATGGAGGCAGTCAACTACATCTACAAGCAGCTTCGTAACTCAGAACCACCTGATGAAGCGACTGCAAGGGATGTCATAGACAAGCTCTTCTTCTCTGAAAAGAGATATGACCTCGGAGATGTGGGACGCTACAGACTCAACAAGAAACTGAGCCTCACAATTGACGAGAGCACAAGAGTACTCACCAACACTGATATGATTGAGATCATCAAGTATCTCATCCAGCTTATAAACTCCAAGGCTGTCGTAGATGATATCGACCACTTGAGCAACAGACGCATCAGGACCGTTGGTGAACAGCTTGCAAACCAGTTCAGTGTAGGCCTTTCACGTATGGCACGTACCATCCGCGAAAGAATGAACGTCCGCGACAGCGAGCAGTTCGCTCCTACTGACCTGATCAATGCAAAGACATTGTCATCTGTGATAAACTCATTCTTCGGAACGAGTCAGCTATCACAGTTCATGGACCAGACAAATCCGTTGTCAGAAATGACACACAAACGTCGTCTCTCTGCTCTCGGTCCGGGAGGTCTCTCCAGAGACCGCGCCGGCTTCGAAGTCCGAGACGTACACTATACACACTACGGACGTCTCTGTCCTATCGAGACTCCGGAAGGACCGAACATCGGTCTTATCTCATCTCTCTGCGTTTATGCAAGGATCAATGACCTAGGATTCATTGAGACACCTTATCGCAAGGTTGAAGGCGGTAAGGTAAACCTCAACTCCGATGGCTGGATATACATGAGTGCAGAGGAAGAGGAGAACCAGATGGTATCGCTTGCAAAAGTTAAGATGGACAAGGACGGCAACATCCTTGAAGACAGAATCCAGTGCCGCTATGGAGCAGACTTCCCTGTAGTGACCAAGGAGGAGGTGAACTTCATGGACGTGGCACCTAACCAGATCGCATCAGTAGCAGCATCGCTCATTCCGTTCCTTGAACACGACGATGCCCACCGTGCTCTCATGGGTGCGAACATGATGCGTCAGGCGGTTCCACTCCTCAATCCGGAATCTCCTATTGTCGGAACAGGTCTGGAAGAAAGAGTCTGCCTTGACTCAAGAACTCAGATTAAGGCAAGCAGAAAGGGTGAGGTAGTGTACGTTGATGCAAAAGAGATTCACGTGAAGTATGAACGTACCGAGGATGAGAAGTTCGTAAGCTTCGATCCTGAAATCACAGTATATCAGCTTCCTATATATAGAAGGACCAACCAGAGCACGACCATCCTCCTCAAGCCAATCGTAAGAAAGGGTGACGTGGTTGAAGCAGGTCAGATAATGACAGAAGGTTATGCTACACAGAACGGAGAACTTGCTCTGGGTAGAAACCTGAAGGTTGCATTCATGCCTTGGAAGGGTTACAACTACGAGGATGCTATCGTGATATCTGAGCGTATGATCCGCTGGGACATCCTCACATCGATCCATGTTGATGAATACATCACAGAAGTGCGTGATACCAAACGTGGTATGGAAGAACTTACATCCGACATTCCAAACGTCAGCGAAGAGGCAACAAAAGACCTCGATGAAAACGGTATCATCCGCATCGGTGCACACATCGAACCAGGCGATATAATGATCGGTAAGATCACCCCTAAGGGAGAAAGCGATCCGTCTCCGGAAGAAAAACTCCTAAGGGCCATCTTCGGTGACAAGGCCGGCGACGTCAAGGATGCGTCTCTCAAGGCAACTCCTTCACTCAGCGGTACTGTAATCAACACTGCACTCTACTCAAAGGTAGCGAAAGAAAGCGGACGCAAGAATGCCAAGAGCGACCAGAAGGCCAAGATAGAGAAGGCTGAGGAAGAGTTCGCAGCAAAATCAGAGACGCTTCGTGCAAGATTCATCGAGAAGCTTGCTGTTCTGGTTCAGGGAAAGAAGAGCGCAGGTATCAGCGACCTCTATGGCGTGGAAATCATAGCCAAAGGCAAGGACATAACAGTTGCGGATCTCAAGGCCATCGACTATGAGAACATCAACTCAAGCAAGTGGACTTCAGACAAGAATGCAAACATCCTCATCCGAGAGCTTATCAACAACTACTGCATAGCTCACAAAGAGGAAGCTGCACGCAACAAGAGAATCCTCGACAAGATAAAGGTCGGCGATGAACTGCCTAACGGAGTGATGCAGCTTGCCAAAGTGTATGTAGCAAAGAAGAGAAAGATCAGAGTCGGTGACAAGATGGCAGGACGCCACGGTAACAAAGGTATCGTTGCAAAGGTTGTAAGGGACGAGGACATGCCATTCCTTGCAGACGGTACTCCAGTGGATATCGTGCTGAACCCTCTTGGTGTGCCTTCACGTATGAACCTCGGCCAGATCTATGAGACAGTACTTGGATGGGCAGGTGAAGAGCTTGGCGTCAAGTTCAGCACACCTATATTTGACGGTGCCAGTCTTGATGACATTTGCAAGTACACAGATAAGGCCGGTCTCCCAAGATATGGAAAGACATATCTTCGTGACGGAGGTACAGGAGACTGGTTCGACCAGCCTGCAACAGTCGGAGTCATCTACATGATCAAGCTCGGCCATATGGTTGATGACAAGATGCATGCTCGTTCAATAGGACCTTATTCACTCATAACCCAGCAGCCTCTCGGAGGTAAGGCGCAGTTCGGAGGACAGCGCTTCGGAGAAATGGAGGTTTGGGCACTTGAGGCATTCGGAGCAGCCAACATCCTTCAGGAAATCCTGACTGTGAAGTCTGACGATGTGACTGGAAGATCAAAGGCATACGAAGCGATAGTCAAGGGAGACCTTATGCCGCAGGCCGGTATACCGGAGTCTCTCAACGTATTGCTCCATGAGCTCAGAGGTCTCGGACTCAAGGTGACTTTGGACTAATTACTGACAATTGAAATTTTAGAAATATGCCGACTTTTAATAAAGAAAACAAGGTTAAAAGCAATTTCGAGAGAATCAGCATCGCTCTTGCTTCTCCGGAGGACATCAAGGAAAGGTCTTCCGGAGAGGTACTGAAGCCGGAAACCGTCAATTACAGGACATACAAGCCTGAAAGAGACGGACTTTTCTGCGAAAAGATATTCGGTCCTACAAAGGATTATGAATGCCACTGCGGTAAATACAAGAGGATCCGCTATCGTGGTATCGTATGTGACCGATGCGGTGTTGAAGTAACAGAAAAGAAGGTACGCAGGGAAAGGATGGGTCACATCGAACTCACAGTACCCGTTGCCCATATCTGGTACTTCAAGTCTGCTCCAAACAAGATTGCTGCACTTCTTGGTATCGCAGCCAAGAAACTTGAATCAGTGATCTACTATGAAAAATATATCGTAATCAGACCTGGTGCTTCAGGATATCAGAAACTCGATCTCCTTTCTGAAGACGAGTATCTCGACCTTTATGCCCAGATGCCGGAGCAGTATAACATGCCTGCTGACGATCCGGACAAGTTCGTTGCCGGAATGGGAGCAGAAGCTATCTATGAGCTCCTTAAGGAAATCGACATCGATGCCCTTGCCAAGGAACTCCGTCAGAAGATGGTAAAAGAGACCTCGCAGCAGAGAAAGGCAGAGGCACTTAAGAGACTCAGCATCGTAAAGTGGTTCCACGAATCAAAGGGAATCAACCGTCCTGAGTGGATGATCCTCAAGGTCATCCCTGTGATTCCGCCTGATCTGCGTCCACTCGTTCCACTTGATGGAGGCCGCTTTGCGACATCGGATCTGAATGACCTCTACAGAAGGGTCATCATCCGTAACAACCGTCTCAAGAGACTGATAGAGATCAAGGCTCCTGAGGTCATCCTCAGAAACGAGAAGCGTATGCTTCAGGAAGCTGTTGACTCACTTTTTGACAACTCAAAGAAGTCAAATGCTGTCAAGAGCGAAGCAAACCGCACACTCAAGTCACTTTCAGACTCACTCAAGGGTAAACAGGGACGTTTCCGTCAGAACCTCCTCGGTAAGCGTGTAGACTATTCGGCACGTTCGGTTATCGTTGTAGGTCCTGAACTCAAGATGCATGAATGCGGTCTTCCTAAATTCATGGCAGCAGAGCTGTACAAGCCGTTCATCATCAGGAAGCTCATTGAGCGCGGCATTGTAAAGACAGTGAAGTCTGCAAAGAAGATCGTCGACAGAAAGGATGCAGTGATATGGGATATCCTTGAAAACGTGATGAAGGGACACCCTGTGCTTCTCAACCGTGCACCTACCCTTCACCGTCTCGGTATCCAGGCATTCCAGCCTAAGATGATCGAGGGTAAGGCAATCCAGCTTCATCCACTTGCATGTACGGCTTTCAACGCTGACTTCGACGGTGACCAGATGGCTGTGCATCTTCCACTCGGAAATGCAGCTATCCTGGAAGCACAGCTGCTCATGCTCGGTTCACATAACATCCTCAACCCGGCAAACGGTACACCTATCACCGTGCCTTCACAGGACATGGTTCTCGGTCTGTACTACATAACAAAAGCACGCCCGGGTGTAAAGGGTGAAGGAATGAACTTCTATGGCCCGGAAGAGGTGATAATAGCCCTCAACGAAAAGGCCATCGACATACATGCAAGCATCAATGTAAGACTGCCTAAGGACAAGAAGAACCCTGAACTCGGTACGGAAATGGTAAAGACCACTCCAGGCCGCATCATCGTAAATCAGCTTGTTCCTCAGGAAGTTCCATACATCAACGAGGTGCTTGGAAAGAAGTCTCTCAGAAAAATCATCTCAAACGTCATCAAGTACACAGGTGTGGCACGCACTGCTCTCTTCCTGGATGACATCAAGGATCTTGGATACAACATGGCGTTCAAGGGAGGTCTCTCATTCAACCTTGGAGATGTCATCATTCCTGAGGAGAAGAAGTCCCTCATCGACAACGGCTACAACACAGTCGAGTCCATCAAGGCCAACTTCTCGATGGGTTTCATTACCAACAACGAGCGTTACAACAAGGTAATCGACCTCTGGTCTTCAATCGACAACCAGATCACAGGCATCGTCGAGAAGCAGATTTCAAGCGACCAGCAGGGATTCAATCCTGTATACATGATGCTCGACTCAGGTGCCCGTGGTTCAACAGCCCAGATCAAGCAGCTTTGCGGTATGCGTGGTCTTATGGCCAAGCCTCAGAAGGCCGGTGGTCAGGGTGCGGAGATCATCGAGAATCCGATCATATCGAACCTCAAGGAAGGAATGTCAGTGCTGGAGTACTTCATTTCAACTCACGGTGCACGTAAAGGTCTTGCCGACACCGCCCTCAAGACAGCCGATGCCGGTTACCTGACCCGTCGTCTGGTCGATGTATCACACGATGTCATCATCAATGAGGAGGATTGCGGCACTCTGCGCGGACTTATTGCAACTGCAATCAAGAGCAAGGACGAAATTGTAGAATCATTGGGCGAACGCATACTCGGACGTACATCAGTACACGATGTGTTCAATCCGCTTACCGGAGAACTTATCATTCCTGCCGGTGAAGAGATTACAGAAGACATCGCAAACCTCATCGAATCACTGCCTATAGAACAGGTGGAAATCCGTTCGGTACTCACCTGCGAATCCCGCAAGGGTGTCTGCGCGAAATGCTACGGACGCAACCTTGCATCAGGACGAATGGTGGAAAAAGGAGAAGTGGTCGGTGTCATTGCCGCACAGTCAATCGGTGAGCCTGGTACTCAGCTTACTCTCCGTACATTCCACGTGGGAGGTACAGCATCCAGCACAGCATCCGAGAACTCTATTACCTCAAAATACAATGGTAAACTTGAATTCGAGGAGCTCAGGACCATCGAAAGAGTCACTGAAGACGGTGTACAGGATGTCGTAGTCAGCCGTACTACCGAAGTACGTATTGTAGACGAGAATACCGGTATCACCTACTCTCAATACGACATACCATATGGTTCGATCCTCTATAAGAAGGATGGAGCTGCCGTGAAGAAGGGTGACCTGATCTGTGAATGGGATGCATACAACGCCATCACTATCATTGAGGCTGCCGGTAAGGTCCGCTTCGACAGTATGATCGACGGTGTTACATTCCGCGAGGAGATGGCAGACGAGTACTCTCTGAACAGAGACAAGGTAATCATAGAATCCCGTGACAAGTCAAAGAACCCTACCATCAATATCGTTGACGAGAACGGCGAAAGCAAGAAGCAGTACAACCTTCCTGTAGGAGCCCACGTAATGGTAGAAGACAATCAGGATGTGAAGGTCGGAGACATAATCATCAAGATTCCTCGTGCAATCGGTAAGTCAAACGACATCACAGGAGGTCTCCCACGAGTTACCGAGCTCTTTGAGGCACGTAACCCATCAAACCCTGCCATCGTTTCAGAAATCAACGGTGAGGTAATCATGGGTAAGATCAAGAGAGGTAACCGCGAGATCATCATCAAGCATCGCTCCGGCATCGAGAAACACTACCTTGTTCCTCTCACGAAGCAGATTCTTGTTCAGGAGAACGACTACGTCAAGGCCGGTACAAGACTTTCGGACGGTGCAGTATCTCCTACCGATATCCTCAACATCCTCGGTCCTATCAAGGTACAGGAATACATCGTGAACGAGATTCAGGAAGTTTACCGTCTCCAGGGTGTGAAGATCAATGACAAGCATTTCGAGATCATCGTACGTCAGATGATGAGAAAGGTGCAGATCAACGATCCGGGCGATACAGAATTCCTGCCGGAGGAACTTGTGGACAAGTGGCTGTTCATGGACACCAACGATGCCATCTACGGCAAGTTCTACGTAATGGATAAAGGTGACTCCCAGACATACGAGGAAGGCGACATCATCACAGCACGTGAGATGAGAAGCGAGAACTCGTCACTTGAGCGTCAGGGTCTGAAGATGATGGTACTGCGCGAAGCCAAGCCAGCGACAGCAAGTCAGGTGCTCCAGGGTATCACCAGGGCTGCATTGAAGACAAACAGCTTCATGTCTGCAGCTTCATTCCAGGAGACAACCAAAGTTCTCAGTGAAGCTGCCATCCGCGGACGTGTCGACACTCTCGAAGGTCTTAAGGAAAATGTCATCTGCGGACATTCGATACCTGCTGGTACAGGTCAGAAACAGTTCCAGGAGATTCTGGTAGCACCAGCTGCCGACATGCAGAAGAACCTGGCTGATCTATAAGCCGGATACATATACATAAAAAGGACAGGTGTCTTGATGCCTGTCCTTTTTAAAATTAATACGACCATCTATTGGATATGAAAAATAATATCCATATTTTTGAAATGAATTACGAACATTAAAATCAAATAGAAATGAAAATCAGAAATTTCATTTATGCGACAATGATCGCAGTTGCAGCAATGACAGGCTGTACAAAGGAAAATCCTGAAGACAAGGGAAACGAAAACACAGGTGGCGGCGCACAGGTGCCTGAGAACATCGAGTTCACCCTTACATTGGAAAGCGTTGACAAGACATCAGCAAAATTCCAGGTAAGCCACAACGGAACAGCAAATGCTTCATGGCTCGGTTTCGCTACTGAAGACCTCACTACTGACGTCAACACTATCATCAAGGAAAAGGTTGCTGAGTACAACGGCAATGTAACTGGTCTGAAAAGACAGAACGAGCTTTCAGTACGCGTAAGCGGTCTGAAACAGGGTACAGAGTACAGATATATCGTTACAGGATGTCTTGCAGACGGAACAGTATACGGTACTGCTGCGTTCAAAGCATTTACAACCGAGGCTGATGTAGAGGAATTCACTGTTAATCCTGCATGGAATGTATCATACGTCGGAGAACAGCAATTAAGCGATGGTACCGTATATGAGCATTGCATCTACAATGATACTACCGATGAAGACAATCCTTACATATTCACAGTCATAAATGCCACTGACTGGGATCCTGCATATCTTCAGGATATACTTGATTATGAGATTGAATATTGGGAGAGTTTCCTTGCATATTACACACAGTACACATGGGAGGATATAGTTTATGTAGGCCCTGGCCTTGAACCATACGATCTTGATCCAGGTAACTATATTGCCCTTGCACTCGGCATGGACACAACCGGTAACCCTACCGGCCTCTATGCAGTTTCAGAAGCATTCGAGGTCAAGGAACAGGAAGCGACTGCTGAATACAACGCATGGCTTGGAACATGGACAATGACAGGCGCAAACAATGCAAGCTTCACACTTACATTTGCAAAGAATAAGAACAACAAATCCTATGCAATGCTGGGATATGAAGGATTAAACGACCTTCCGGTATTCGTAGACTATGACAAGGCAACCAATAAACTGTCCATCATCGGACAGTATATCGGACAGGGAGATTTCGGTTCTCAAGGAATAGGAGACATCTACTTCTTACCTATCGATACAGAGGGCTATTTCTACATGGCAGAAGTGCTCATGACCGAGATCAGTCTTACATCAGAAGGAAATGCCTCAGCATCTGCTGGAGTGTTAGAATTTGAAGACGGCTCTACTGCAACTATTTCCTTCATGACATTCATTGCAGACATCAACGATAAATACTATGGAATAAGCGACGTAGAGATTCCGACTCTTCCTGCAACCCTTACCAAGACTGCAGAGCCTCAGTCACTCTCTGCTGGAAAGACATCAAAGGAAATCAAGAGAATCAACACAAGATTCCAGCCTTCATTCAAGCTGTACTATCCGCTTACAGCGAAAGCAAGATAAGAATCCAGCTAATACCTCAACAAGTCTGTCCACAAGGGCAGACTTGTTTTTTTTGCATGGATGTTGATATTCTGTCAGAAAATTGCAGATAACTGCACAAAAGAAAAAAGCTATGACAGCCATTCAACAAGATCTGAACAGATTTCTCATTGATAAAATGCACATGAACCCTGAAGCCGCACTGATTCTAGATACGATACTGATTGTGGCCGGACTGCTGGCAGTTGCAACAGGAGTGAACTGGATATGCCAAGGCATATACAGAATATCAACACACAGCAATAAGAAGTTCATCCACTCCAAATGGCAGCAACTGCTGGTAAAACATAATCTCGGACATCGTATCCTGCTGCTCATTCCCGGCATTGCCTTCTATCTTCTGATATACCTGTTTTTTGACAAGGAGGACAGCATCACCCACTTTCTGCACAGAATGGATATGATCTACATGGTAATCGTTTCAATAACCATAGGCAATGCCATGCTGCTCACATTTCTGGACATTTACAGCAAAAGCGACAGGAACAGGAGTCACCCTCTTAAGGGATTGATACAAGGACTGCAGGTTGTGCTGATCTTTGTAGGAGGTATTATCATAATAGCGCTTATCATGGATAAATCCCCCACAGCTCTGCTTACTGGCCTAGGAGCATCGGCAGCTGTGCTTATGCTCGTGTTCAAGGACAGCATACTGGGATTTGTGGCAGGAGTCCAGCTGTCACAGAACAATATGATAAGGATAGGTGACTGGATACAGATGCCTGACGGAAGCGCCAACGGCAATGTAGAAGAAATAACTCTCAACACCATAAAAGTGAGGAATTGGGACAATACTCTTACAATGATTCCTCCATATACACTTGTCAGCAGTCCTTTCAAAAACTGGAGAGGGATGCAGGAAAGCGATGGACGACGGGTAGACAAGAATATATATCTGGATTTGAGAAGTCTAAAGGTCTGCACCAGCGACATGATTGAAGACATAAGCCAAAAGATTCCTCTTATGTCCGGTTACAGCTATGCAGCAGATGCAGGAATGCCTACAAACTCACAACTCTACCGGATCTATATAGAAAAGTATCTCAGGAGTCATGACAAAGTGGCCCGGAATCTCGATATGATAATATCTCAACGGGAGCCAGGCCAGTTCGGACTGCCTATAGAAGTCTATTTCTTCATCACAGACAAGGTATGGGAAGAATACGAGAAAATTCAGTCCGATATCTTCGACCATCTGATTGCAATGGCTCCGGAATTCGGACTGAAACTCTATCAATTGCCGACTTGAAGCAAGCTATCTGCACAGAACCAGATCTGCAAGTGCAATTGCGGTCATGGCCTCCACCACTACCGGAGTACGCAGGGCAAAACATACGTCATGCCGGCCAGATACCTCAAGCACATCCATACAGGACTTGGCGAAATTATAGGTTGTCTGCCCTTTACGTATGCTGGAAGTAGGCTTGAACGCCACCCTGAAGACAATCGGCGCCCCGTTGGTCAGACCACCGTTAACTCCGCCAGCTCCATTCTTAATAGGAATGCCATCTGGTCCTATCGGATCGTTATGCTGCGACCCTTTCATCCCGGAAGCCGCAAATCCGTCACCGAATTCAATACCCCTTACTCCAGGGATAGAGAAGACAGCATGAGAAATCATTGATTCAACACTATCCCAGAAAGGTTCTCCATATCCAAGAGCAATATCTGGAACAACACACTCTATGACAGCCCCCAAGGAATCACCTTCAGCCATAGCGATATCAATAGCCTCCGTCCACAACTGAGGTAACTGCCCGTCGGTGCAATCACTGCTGCACTCAGGAATCCCTCCTAACTCAACAATACGTGCATGAACACCAGAAAAACGGATATCATCCAGAAAAGTAGCATCTGACAGTATCTTCTTTGCTACAACCCCTGCCGCAACAACAGGAAGCGTAAGCCTGCCGGAGAAGTGGCCGCTGCCACGAGGATCATTGCATTCATCCCATCTTGCTGCTGCTGCAAGATCAGCATGCCCAGGACGCGGAATATCTGTAAAGAGCGAATAATCGTCAGAATGAAATTCCTGATTACGGAACATTATTGTCAGAGGCGCTCCTGTAGTATGCCCGTCATACACTCCACAGACAATCTGAGGAAGATCTTCCTCCTTCCTTGGTGTAGTTCCCTGCATGCCGCTTCTGCGGCGGTTGATATCCTCTGTAAAATCCCCGGCAGACAGTTCCAGTCCTGCCGGAACCCCATCAAGTACGACCCCAATGGATTCTCCATGGGATTCTCCGAATACAGACACTCTGAATTTTCGCCCGAAAGTATTCATGGTCAATTACTTATAATTTTTGCAAAAACAGTATTGAAATCTGGGAAGGATTTGGTCACACACTTCTCATCATCAATGACAACAGGACTTTCTGCTCCAAGAGAAGCCACCTTGAGAGCCATGACCATCCTGTGGTCATGATAAGAAGTGAAAGCTCCGCCTTTCAACAGACCTGGTCCTGATGCATTGGCGGAATAATGGTTCAGAATCCTCTGCGCCAATGTATGGCCCTCAATAGCCATCACATCACCATCAACTTCAGCATTTACTCCCATCTGCTTGAGCATTCCGATTATCGCCTTGGCTCTGTCGCTTTCCTTGTTTGCGAGGCGTCCGACTCCGGAAATACGGCTGGTACCCTGACAGAACGCAGCCAGTACCGCTGCTACAGGGAAGAGGTCTGGGCAATTGGATGCATCAACCTCAAAGGCACACAAAGGGGCACGCTGTACCGCAATATTTCCCTTTTCCCCATCCATCTGGGAAAGGCTTGCCCCGGCATCCATCAGAATATCCATTATCGACAGATCCGCCTGCAAAGAAGTCGTGTCCAGACCTTCCAGCTGCACCTTTCCGAATATCGCCCCTGCAACGAGAAAAGCAGCAGCTGCACTCCAATCCCCTTCCAGGTCAAGGTCTGCTGCCTTGTATTTCTGGCCCCCCTTTATCTTGAAGACCATTTCGGTGCACAGATTCCAGTCCCCGTCAGACTCAAGGAAGTCACGACCTCCCAGCATATCGTTACTTATCTTTATACCGAACTTCTTCAATACCTCCAATGTTATGAACATATATGGAATGCTCTTGGGCTCACTCACAACCAGTGATGAATTCCTTGTGGCAAAAGGCAAGGCCATAAGCAGTCCGGATATGAGCTGTGAACCGTGTCTGCCGGATATTTCTGCTCTGCCCGCCGAAAGCGAACCATCGACCTTCAGAGGAATCTTCATTTCCTGACCGTCATTCTTGCACTCCGGACATTCCAAGGTTTCAAGCCGGACGCCAAAAGTCTTCATCACATCTTCTGCCCCCATAAGAGGACGCTCCAGCAAAGTCTTCTCTCCTGTAATTTCCACTGTTGCCGGACAGAGCTGAGCCACCAGAGGAATCATCATCCTGGCAAGCAATCCGGACTCACCTACGTGAAGCGGTCCGTAATCCAGAGAAAGACAGCCTGATGAAGCCCCTGTTCCCTTTATGGTCAGCAAAGTTCCGTCCCTCACAACATCAGCACCAAGAGATCTGGCAACCTGCAAAGCCGCCTCATTATCTCCACATGAAGTATATCCTCTCAGATGAGAAGTTCCCTCTGCAAGAGCAGCAGCGATTATGGCACGCTGGGCAAAACTCTTGGAACACGGCATCCGCAGAGCCACACTACACTCCTTCATCCTGAACCCGCCATATACTGCCGCCATCATATCCTCCAGCCGCCATTGTCCCGGAGCTATAGCATCTTCCTCAGAAAGAGCCGCATATGTAAAAGGAGCTCCGGCAGAAAGACAATCCACACGTGACTGCCTGCCTGCCTCCCCCATGCAGAAAGCGATAAGCCTGCCCTGACCGAACTCACTGTCATTCCAATCATACAGAGACATAACATGAGCCACATCTTCTTCAGAATGAGCTGTCGTCACCAGTTTCACTATATCCGCACCATGGTAACGGCATTTTTCCACCAGCGCCTTCAAAGCCTCGAAAGAATCCGTTCCCTCAAAATCATGGTATGAACGTATGAACACCGTTCCATTATCATGAGCAGCACTGCGCACTCTTTTAGACATCTGCTTAGGAACATCCAGTTCCACATCCACATATCTGGCTCCAGCCTCTATTGCCTTCACAAGACGGCATTCCGCAATCCTGGAAGCCTTGAGCAGCCTGCTTTGCTCAGACATTTCCGGATCCTGCAGAGATGGTTCGGATGATAACAATCCGGAAATTCTGCAGGTTGCCACCAAAGGGACATCCGATGAAAAGCATTCCTGTATCTCATCCATAGTCAGAGCACAGCTGTCCAGACGTATTTCAGCCATTTCACATCTATCCAAAGCCTCTGATATCTGCTCCAGATTCTTGTCATGTATTGTCGTACAGATCATGATTAAGATAATAATTCAACAACTTCGTCAACCGATAGATAGAGCATCATGACATTACCTATATCGCAAGGGAGTATGAAGCATATCTTTCCATCGTACGCCTTCTTATCCCTGGTCATCACTTCAGCCATAGATTTGATGCCGAATGGACTGCAGATCCGAAATCCGCACTCAAAAAAATCATCTTCCAGCTTCCGGGACAGACATTTTCCGAATGCTTCTCCAACCAGAGGATCCGTTATGCTTCTCTGTTCTGCAAGTTCCGCAGCCATGATCATACCTATCGACACTGCTTCACCATGAGAGATATCGTATCCCTGCTGAAAGGCAAGAGTCTCGACAGCATGGGCAAAGGTATGTCCCAGATTCAGCAGACGACGCTCACACCTTTCATAGCAATCACGCGAAACAATTCCAGCCTTTACTTTTACAGCTGCAGAAACAAGGTATTGGAGTTCCACACGCTTATCCTTAAGATAGCTCCCAGTGTCCTCCGAAGCAGAATATCCTTTAAGAAACATAACAGCTCTTTCATAATGGCCTTTATCCTCTATTATGAAAGCTTTTACCATTTCTGCCGCACCTGAAAGGAAATCACGCTTTGGCAAGGATGCCAGAAACTCAGGACACACAAATGTGAATTCCGGCTGGGTAATGGTCCCCAGCATATTCTTATATCCCATGAAATTGACCCCGTTCTTTCCTCCCACACATGCATCGACCTGGGCAAGCAGAGTAGTCGGAACCGATGCGTAACGCACTCCCCTCTTATATATGGACGCTGCAAAGCCTACGATGTCCGTAGTTACACCCCCGCCTACCGCAAGGATAAAGGCATCTCTGTCCGCACCCTGCTCCATAAGCCAGGTACAGACCTGTACAACAGTGTCCATGACCTTGTTTTTCTCTGAAGCCTCCAAAAGCATTCCCGGTATCTTCCTTTCATTCAGGACATGCCCCACCTCTGCCGCTGCCGGACATCTGCGCGCAAGTTCTGCATCCATAATGGCAAAGACATGCGCATAAGAATCGATGCACTCCTTTAGCGCATCAACAGACTCCGAAATCATAATACGGCTGACAACGGAATTATCCGAGTGTATGTCTATCTGTTCCATCTGATTATTCTTTGCCATATGCAAAGATAGCAAGCTTTTTGAAATTCAGACGGATACCGAAGGTGAAACTGCGCCCGAACCCCCAGTAGCCTCTGAATGTCTCAAGGTCATGGCCGGCTCCATCCTTTCCTCTTTCGATATACATGGAATCAAGCAGATTGACTCCTGTTGCAAACATGGTAAGTCCAATCTCATGACCTGGGTTTACCTTGAACATGCGGGCCCATTGGAGAGTAACTCCAAGAAGATGATATGAAGGTATGCGGTATGCATAACTCCTGTCAGAAGGATCTGTTCTTGTCACAGGGTCAAAATCGGCATACATCCTGTCGTTGAACTGCCAGTCCACATTGATGCTGAATCCCTTGGGGATCCTGACATCCGCCGACGCCCCAATCTGGGTCTGAGGTGCATCACCGACGGGAAGACCGTCACTGTAGACATTGACACTTCCGACCTGCATGCCGCTGTAATCATCATATATGATGGCATGAACATCATTCATCCATCTCCAGTCACCTGCAGATGCATAGGCAGACAACTTCAGCCAATCAGTAAAATTGTGAAACACATCCAGTTCGAGTCCACAATGAAAAGCATCAAGACCGTTCACCATATACCTTGTCTCACCTATAGAATCCTCCTGCTTGTATGGATCGGACATCATGGACTTGTTCTTCCATAAGGTAGCATATCCGGTAAGTTCCATTCCTCCACGGTTCCACACATAACGATATCCGAGTTCGGAAAGGATGTTCTGTTCATTGCGGACATCTCTTGTAATTTCATTATTTCCTGACGAGAACCATACACCAGGATACGGAAGACGGCTATACCATCCTCCGTTTACATATATGCTGTGTCCCCTGAATGGTTTCCAAAGCAATCCTCCCTTCACACCTGCCCCCACGCCAGAGGCCAGACCGCTGTACACGTCTTCACCAGTGTAGTTGTATCTGTCCCATCTCCTGTTCACACTGCCAAACAAAGAGGCCCCAAGAGTGGCATTGATTTTCTCCGAATCAAAAGACGCTGTAAGATAAGCTGTTCCATGATGGGTTATCTTTCCATTATCCGTACGCACATAATCACCGACTCCTTTTATAGGATTTCTGCCGGCAGTTCCTGAAATGGATTTCTGTCCGTAATCCTCATACCAGTAGTCTGCACCCAGAAGATCCGTAATCCTTTCACATTCCCATGTGGAATAGTACTGATAATGGAGTCCGGCTCCTAACTTCCATCTCTTTGCCAGAGAATATTCCAGGGTCGTTATGGCTCCCGCCTGGGTATGTCCTGCCATGTAGTCGCTGAGGATATTCACCGCCGATATTCCCGGCACCGGACCGGATGAATTCCTTCTGTTCGCATCCACGATGGCATTCCAGTCCACCTGACCGTCCTTCTGATATGCAGAAAGCGGCTTTCCCTTTGTCTCAGACCATCTTCCGCCACCATCTCCAATTGCAAGCCAGACCGAGTTCTTCATCGAGATTCTGTCGCCGTTCCATATATGCTGCAGAGTGAAATAAGGCTTGAAATAATTGTTGCAGCTAAGATTATATACTTCTCCGTCACGCCAACCCCAGTTCTTGTTGTAAGTACGTCCATATTGCTGCACTTCATCCCAACTGAGTCTTGCTGATCGCTGATCATGCCTTTCCGGTGAGCCAAGAGCCGTAAAAAGCAATGTATGGCGAAGCCCTATACGCTTACTGACGTTCAGCATATAGGAAAACGCGCTCACATCGGTAGCATCTACATATCCGGTTCCTCCGACATAAGAGGCCATAGCATTTACTGCCCAGCCGTCAGGCAGCTGACCGGAACTGATGCCGACAAATCCTTTGATCGTGCCATAATGTGCTCCGCAGGTACTTGCGTCGATTGTAAAATTCTCAGATGGAGCAGTTGTAATGATATTTACCGCACCTCCAACCGAACTGTCAGTAAGCATGGATGAGCCAGCTCCCTTCTGCACCTGGATTGAATATGTAGCATCAGCCAGTCCCATCCAGTTGTTCCAGAACATATTGCCTGATGTAAGGCCGCTGATCGGGATTCCATTAAGCAATACAGCTACATTTTCCTGACGGAAACCCCGTATATTCAATTTTGCATCCCCGTAGCTGCCCGATTCCGATGTTGCATAAAGCCCCGGTATCCCACGGAGCAGTTCCGGATATGTACGTGCTGCTGCACGTGACTGCAATGTATTCTCATCGATTGTTGTCAGACGCAGCGGGCTGGTACGCACATCTGAAAATGAAGCACGTATGGTAACCTCTTGAATAGCAAGGGTATCCTTTATTGATTTATTCTCCTCCGGGATATTTTCCGCCTGTAGCATACAGGTCGGCAGCAATACTGCCATCCCTATAATTAGTAGTCGTTTCATCATAAACATGGCAAATGTAGGCTTTTTTTGATTACCTGCAAGGACATCTGAGTGAATTCCGGCAACCCGGCATGCATTGCAGTTTGGCGAGTGCGGAAATTTTATTTATCTTTGTTGGTTGCAAAAAAGACTAAAGAATAAGAACAATATGAAGAATTTTGTAGAGGAACTCAGGTGGAGAGGCATGATTCAGGACATCATGCCAGGTACAGAGGAAAAGCTAATGGAGGGTTCGACTGCGGCATATGTAGGAATCGACCCTACAGCTGATTCACTCCATATCGGACACATGGTAAGCATCATGATACTGAAGCATTTCCAGAACTGCGGTCATAAGCCGATAGCCCTTGTTGGAGGAGCAACGGGAATGATAGGAGACCCTTCCATGAAATCGCAGGAGCGCAATCTCCTTGACGAGGAAACCCTCAACCATAATGTAGCCTGCATCAAAGCTCAGCTATCCAGGTTTCTGGATTTTGAATCCGATCTGGACAATAAGGCGGAACTCGTGAACAATTATGACTGGATGAAGAATTTCTCATTCCTCGACTTCACCCGTGATATCGGAAAGCACATTACTGTGAACTACATGATGGCTAAGGATTCAGTGAAGAAGAGACTCTCTGGCGAGGCTCGTGACGGAATGTCATTCACAGAGTTCACATACCAGCTTCTCCAGGGATACGACTTCCTTTATCTATACGAGCACAAGGGATGTACCCTTCAGATGGGTGGCGCAGACCAGTGGGGCAACATCACAACAGGTTCGGAGCTGATCCGCCGCATTCTCGGCAAGGAGGCATTCGCACTTACCTGCCCTCTCATTACAAAAGCTGACGGAGGAAAGTTCGGAAAGACAGAAAAGGGCAACATCTGGCTCGATCCTGAGCGCACATCTCCATACCAGTTCTATCAGTTCTGGCTCAATGTATCTGACTCTGACGCAGAGAAGTACATCAAGATCTTCACTATGCTCAGCAAGGAAGAGATCGATGCCGCAATCGCACAGCACGCAGAGGCTCCGGAGCGCCGGGAACTCCAGAAGCTCCTTGCAAAGGAAGTCACTACAATGGTACATGGTGCAACCGAATATGAGAACGCGGTAGCCGCTTCACAGATGCTGTTCGGAAACGCGACAAAGGAAGCTCTCAAAAGCCTTGACGAGAAGACGTTCCTGGCAGTGTTCGACGGTGTGCCTACATTCGAGGTTCCTGCAGAGAAGTTCCCTCTCGGCATCATCGACCTTCTTGCCGGCGAGACACAGATATTCCCTTCAAAGGGAGAGTGCCGCAAGATGATCCAGGCAAACGGCGTAAGCATCGACAAGGAGAAAGTTGCAGACATCAATGCCCAGATCGGAGAAGAGTCATTCATCAACGGCAAATACATCCTGGCACAGAAAGGCAAGAAGAACTACTTCATCATCAAAATCTGCAAATAAAACGCTATGGAAAAGAATATTGAGAGCACAAGACAGCTGAAGGTTGCAAAGGAGATACAGAAAGAGATGGCTGAAATCATCCGCAGCAAGGGAATGGCAGCTTTCGGTGGTGCGCTTGTATCAGTCAGCGGTGTGAAGATCAGCCCTGACCTGTCTGTAGCCAAGGTCTATGTGAGCGTGTTTCCTTCAGGCAAAGCCGATGCGGTTATGGAAGCTCTTCAGGAGAACACAAGGTCACTTCGTGGAGAGTTGGGCGGAAAAGTAGGCAAGCAGCTGCGAATTGTTCCGGAGCTTGTATTCTATCTGGACAGTTCCCTCGATTATGTAGAACATATCGAAGAATTACTAAAGAAATAAGAAGCTGTCCAGTAATTTTGAGATGTGCATCTGCAGATGCGCGACTGGAATCATATGAAACTTGCACCATTCATAGCCGGCAGGTATCTTATCGCCAGAAAGTCACATAACGTGATAAACATAATTTCAGCGATAAGTGCCATAGGCATGGCCATCGGCACTGCTGCCCTCATTATAATATTGTCTGTATATAACGGGTTCGACTCTCTCATCAGATCCATGATGAGCAATGTCGAACCCGATCTGATGATAAAACCGGCAACCGGCAAGGTCTTCATCCCGGAAGGAGAAGCCTACGACTGGATATATGACCAGACATCTGTCAAGAACATGAGCTGCGTGCTTCAAGAGAATGTATTCATCAGTTATGAAGGAAAGCAGGGAATAGCCAATGCTAAAGGAGTAGACTGGATCTATGAAGATGAATCTCCTCTAAGAGACCACATCACAAATGGAGAATTCTTTCTCCATAGAGGAGATGTGCCTCTGACTGCCGTAGGAGCCGGACTTGCATATGAAATGGGGATAAATCCACGGTTCTTGTCTCCGGTAGAAATCTATTTTCCTTCACGCACAAGAAGGATATCCTTGTCCAACCCGGCTTCCTCAATAGAAAGTATAAAAGTCTGGCCTTCATGCACTTTCGCAATCAACAGCGACATAGACAGCGAGCTGATCATACTTCCTATAGAAAAGATGAGAGAACTGCTGGAATATGAGCAGGAAGTATCGGCTGTTGAAATCAGGCTCGTCGAAGACACACCTCACAGTGAGCTTGAGCGTCTGCAAAAGGAAATATCCTCAAGACTCGGTGAGGATTTCAAGGTTCTTGACCGATTCCAGCAGAACGAGTCACTCTACAAGATGATGAAGTATGAAAAGGCTGCCATATACATGATACTTATATTCGTCATAATCATCATTGCATTCAACATTTTCGGCAGTCTGTCAATGCTGATGATAGAAAAGCAGGATGACATCAGGACACTCAGCTGCCTCGGTGCACAAGACAGTCTTATAAGATGGATCTTCATACTCGAAGGATGGTTCACCTCTCTTTCAGGCCTTGCTGCCGGTCTGGTTGCCGGCATTGTCTTCGCCCTCCTTCAGCAGCACTTCGGATTCATAAAGATGCCCGGACATTTTACTGTCCAGGCATATCCGGTAATTCTATCCTTATCCGACATTATCATGACAGCAGCAGGAGTGGCTCTGACCGGTTATATCATAGCACTGCTTCCTGCCGCAACATATGGTAGGAAGAGCAGGACACATCAGTGAGTGTGCACATGACCGTTCACGGCCTTGCCATCCACTTTGTACCCAAGTTTCTCTATTGCTTGCTTCAGTGTATCTTCCGAAGTCTTGGACGCGTCATACTTTATTGACACGACCTGGTCTTCCAGACACACATGAAGATCTTTTACTCCCCTCTCAAACGAGATGTTCTCCCTGACCTTGTTCACACAGTTATTGCAATGAAGATGGACATGGAAGGTCACCTCCTTTATTTCTCCCTTGACCTTTGCCGGCTTCCTGTCGACAACGGATTCCATCACATCCGCAGAAGATGCAGCAATCTCATCAGACATACAAAGAGTCAGAACAGCCGCAAAAACAATTGTAAAAATCTTTTTCATATATTAGAATCTGTTTGAATTTTTCATCAGCATGAATCATAAAGATCTCAGGCTTTTTTCCAAAGAGTGAATCTGAAACCCACATGTGCCTTTATGCCCATAAGAGGTCCCCAGATGCAGCTTGCATCAAATGAAGATACACGAGGATTCACAAGTCCTCCCGCATCCTTCGTTCCAAGAATCACATTCTTCTGAGTGAAGTTGGTAAGGTTTTCAGCACCAACATACACATCCCATCCCTTGAACCTTCGTGTAACCTGAGCATATAGAAGAGGATAGACAGGAGTCCTGCCGTTCTTGTAAAGGAGGTTCCCGTCCTGGTCCTTAAGGTCCTTCATGAAATCATAGACACGGCAGGAACCATTGACAGAGGCAGTGAAATCAAATATCCACTTATTCAGATTTGTCGCATACTGAAGATTGAGCACACCTTTGAAACGGCTCGTCATAGGCTTTTCCACCAAGCCTTTTCCATGAAGTTCAATCCTTGCATCCGTATATCGGAATGTAGCGGTAATATTGAAACGCTCCACAGGGTCAACTGAGAAATCGAGCTGATAATTATCTGTATAAGAACGCTTTCCTGCAAGAGGGTAGAAATGAATCTCATTGTGTCCGAACTCATAATCCACCACCATCTGACTGCCAAACTGGGTCCTGAAGTAATCAAAACTCAGATATGTGTTTGATGATGCTCCGAAAGGCATATAGCAGGTGATGTTTCCTCCGAATGTCCAGGCATCTTCGAGTATATGTTCATTATATGAGCCTACGAATTTCTTGCCCGTCGAAAATACTCCTATATTATCTACAAGAGGTGTGGAATATCTGAGTCCCCGTCCTCCGTTAGCTCTTATGACAATTTCATCAATAGGCATGTACTTAAGAGTAACACGTGGAGAGACCTTGAATCCATGACCATAGAACCAGTCTCCCCTCAGGCCTGCTATTGCCGAAAATGTCTCTCCCGCATGGAAGGTATACTCTCCGAACACACCGGCATTGGCAAGATCCGTAACGCCCTTATGCGACACCTCCGAAGGCATTCCAATCCAAAGCAGTCTGGAGAAGTCCTCGTCATAACGGTCAAATGTTCCGTTCAGACCTATTGTAAATCTATGGGAATCGCTGATGACGTTCTGATAGAGAAGGTTGGCATATGCTGAATGCTGGCCTGCCAGATATTCAGTAGAACCGAAGTAAGAATCCATATCCTGATAGCTGTAATCCGCAATAAGAGCTATATTCTGAGAATTGTCCTCATTCAGCGGAACCCCTACCTTAAGATAGGCATTGATGGAACGGTTGAATATATCTGATCCCCAGGGATCAACATCAGAGGCATTTTCTCTGACAACAGAATACCTGTCCTTATCATAAAGAACCTTGCTGCCTGAGGCATCCTGGAGCATCTGGCCACCAAGACGGCTGTCCTGCAGGGCACGTACACCGAAACGGACCTGCACACCGTTATCCGCCTGATAAAGCCACCTGTTGGAAAGATTGAACTGCAACATTTCCGGCTCATCCATAAAACCGTCTCCATTCATATCATGAGACATCAGGTTTCCTGAAACATGAGCAAGAATCACTGTACTCCATTTATATCCCATCTGCAATGATGAAGCGACATTCAGATCCATCTTCGTATCACTCATGACAGCTCCATTTATAAACAGTGGTTTTTCATCTGTCGGCTTACGATGTTCCATATTGATCTGGCCGGTCATGCATTCGACACCATTGATGACAGAAGAAGACCCCTTGGCTATCTGGATGCTTTCAAGCCACTGGCCGGGAACATACGAAAGACCGAAAGGTGCCGAAAGACCACGCATGACAGGACGGGTCTCATCCAGCATCTGCGTATATACTCCTGACAGGCCTAGCAGACGGATCTGACGGGCCCCTGTCACAGCATCGGAAAATCCAACTGTGACACTTGCCGAATTTTCAAAGCTTTCAGCAAGATTACAGCATGCCATCTTGCAAAGGCCGGCAGCAGAAATGACTTCAGTGCGTATCTCCTTTACCTTTGAAAGATAGTTGCCTGATTGTCTGGACACAAAAACAGCCGCATCAAGACTGTCGGTACGTTCTCCATAAATGGCTGTCGTGTCTACAAAATTTCCTTTCTCATCATACACCTGTGAGAAAGCGGATATGGCAGCAAACAGTGCTGCAATTGATATTATATGTCTTTTCATTCTTATTGCTGTCTGTATAAGGAAATTTAGTCCGGGCATAGCCCAAATAGTCTGATCGGTAGTCTGCCTACCTGTCAGATTCTCCAGACAGAAAACAAAGATTGGACATCAGGACACGACGGTGAAAAATCGGAAACATTCACACATGGCCTGCATGACATTTCTATAGATCGGAAGACCTGGGAAATCCTCGGCAGAAGTCCGAAGGCACAATACAGATACTTATGCTGATGTCTTTGACCGGTATCTGTCCCAGTCAGTAAAAGTGACTGATAATCATCTGTACAACAAGGCTTCCTGGTAAAGGAATCAGAATTATGGTGATTCATCTCATGATCATGAACACATCCGCAGCAACCGGAACAACAGGTATGATGCTGTGTCATATCATCCGGATGTATATCAGTACATGTGATGCCATTAACAAAAGTTGCCACATAGTTTTCTCCCGTAGAACTGCATACATGCAAGTCAAACCCTACAATACATGCAAGGTACCATAAAGCCATACACAGAGAAAGAAACTTATGTAAAATCTGTCCCATAACAACCTACAAAATTACTACAAAAACTTGATTTTCTAAAAAAAACACACATATTTGCAATAACAAAACAAACTTTAACAAAATAATTATGAAGAAATTATTAACATTCCTATTACTTGCCTTCATCATTTTCAGTTGCAAGGAGAACAATCCGGTGCAGGAGCCCCCTAAAGGTCTGAGACTTACGGAAGGACAAAGCACAACACTGGCATTCAGCAGTTTCGCAGAATCGGCTCAAGTAAGATTCTCTGCCGACATCAACTGGATGATAATGCTGGAAGATGAAAGCATCGAATGGTTCACAGTATCCCCGGAATACGGCGAAGCAGGGGAAAACCTGCATGTATCCGTCAACGTATTCGACTATGATGGGGAAGAAAACCTCAGCAGCAGCTTCAAGATTGTCAGCGGAGATCAGGAAGTTCAGATAAAAGTGACACAATCGTCATACAATGACCCATCCAATCCATATATAAGGATAGAAGACCAGACATTCGCCTCATATCTTACTGAAAATTTCGACACTGACTATGACGGTCATATTTCCAAGGAAGAGGCTGCGGCAATCACCCGCATCGAGTGCAATGACCTTGGCATCACCTCAATTCAAGGCATCGAGCACATGACTTCACTGGAATACCTCAATTGCGCATATAACACAATAAAGGGACATGTAGATCTTTCCGGACTAGAAAAGCTTGAAGAGTGCCGCATAGACCATAACCTATACTCTTCTGCAGATCTGAGCGGATGTTCTGCCTTGAAGACATTGTATGCAAACGACAATTGCGACCATAGCGATTACAGCAAAACCGTATTTACACTTGAAGAACTGAATCTGGACGGTTGTGTTGCTCTGGAATTCATTCAGATTGAAGACAATAACCTAACAGAACTTGATCTGAGCGACTGCAGCAAGCTCAAGACACTCAGAGCCACATGGAACAGCCTCGAAACTCTGGATGTATCATCCTGCCCTGACCTGGAGATGCTGCTCATCCGCAAAAATCCTCTCACAGGCACGATAGACCTGAGCAACTGCAGCAAACTGCAGCAGGTTGCATGTTCGGAAACTGAACTTACAGGCCTTACCTTGACCGAGCATCCGGCTCTTACCGATCTGGACATCGCAAACTCCAAAATATCATCAATCGATCTGAACGGATGTCCTGCCTTGAAGAATCTGCTTGCCCATGCGACAGGTTTGACTTCAATTGACTTCAGCAACAACCCGGCTCTCGAAAGCATCTGGTTGAAATTCAACAATCTTACCTCTGTTGATGTGACAGGATGTCCGAATCTGAAGGAACTGCAGATGGGCCTCAACCGCGTCACCGAACTGGATCTTTCCCAAAATCCAAAGCTAAGAACATTGGAGGCGGCCAATAACGGACTTACATCAATTGACCTGACCGGATGTTCTGCTCTTGTAACCGCTTCCATCTTCGGAAACAATCTTTCACAGATCAGCCTTGCTGACTGCAGCAGCCTCGAACAGTTTGACATAAGTGAAAACAACCTGACATCGCTGGATATGAACGGCTCGCCTAAACTGATCATCCTCAACTGCTGTTACAATGAGATCAGTGTCCTGAACATCGACAGCAACCTGCAGATGACCAATTTATGGGCCGACAACAACAAGATCGCCACCATTGATCTTACAGCCCACACACAGCTTCAGGAAATCGACCTCCACAACAACGAACTCACGGACATATCCATAGCAGGTCTGCCTGTAAACGTAGTTTATCTGCAGAACAATCATCTAGAAAGACTCAATGTCCGCGGCTGTTCCGGCCTGAGCGAACTATATGTACAGGATAACCCTATTGCATATCTGAGTCTGTACACATGCGAATCCCTCCGTCAGCTGGACTGCCGCAACACAGACATGAAGTCTGTCGATCTGAGCAACAACCCTGCAATGGCATTCCTTTTTGCGGAAAATAACCCTCAGATGGAAACCATCTATATACTCAAGGACGCGGCCTACAGTGCCCTTACGTGCGACGAACATGTTGTGGTATGGTATAAGGATCCTTCATCATATGATGACGTTGAAAGTGGAAACTGGGGAGACGAGGATCTCAATCCTTGGGCATAAAGAAAAACAATTAACAAAAGAATCACACAATGAAAACAACATTATACAGAATAGGCATACTGTTAGGATTGTCAGCAATGGCTGCTTGCTCTGCAGAAAAGAATCTCAAGCCTGAATCAGAGTCACAAACAAGAACTGTGACTGTGACAGCTGCTGCGACAAAAACTACGATAGAATATGAAGGTTCTGACGTTTCTCATCTGGTATGGTGCGATGGAGACGAAGTAGCATACTGCACAGAAGTGAATTCAGATACCTTCAAAAAGGCAGTGGTTACATCAAATGCATTTAAAGCTGAAATACCTTCTTCAGCTCAGAATATCGTAGTGATCTGGCCTGCCGGAAATAACGAAGGAAAGACATTGGCCCAGGCTTCGTCAGAACTTGCATCAGAAACCACATGCAATATAGATGAAGATTTCGATGGCGCATTGCTCCCTATGATGGCTGTCGCCTCTGTACCATCTGACAGCGACAATATTGACGTCGAGTACAACTGCCTCGCTTCGGTGATAAGATTCACCGTCTATCCGGCAAATACAGATACCGCAGAGTCACTAATGAAAATAACTGTCAGCGCAAACGAAAGCATGGTCGGAACCTTTGCCATGAGTCATGACGGATATCTCGCGTTCAATGGTTCAGGAAAGGAAACCGTAGTCAATGTGACTGGAAGCAGCGAAAGCATCCTGCTGACAGAAGAGCCTGAAGCATATGTTGTCGTAAACAGAGCATCATACACCGGAGTGGACGTAAAGGTTGACACTGACCTGGGAACCTACGTATTTGCAGACGGAGCTATGGATGTCTCCAGTCCAGACCGTTCACTATACAGAGTCAAGCTCGATCTTTCTACAAAATCTCCTGTCCCGGACACTCCAAAGAAATACTTTACCGTTGTCACAGACCTCAGCGATATAACGGACGACGGAACATACCTTATAGCAACTGATAAGGGAGACTCTGAGTACTACATTACAGACAACAAGCCTACAGATACATCCAACTATTATTGGCTGATGGGAGTAGGTGTATCTCACGACGAATATGGAATAAGCTTTACAGAAGATCTTATGACATATGTCTGCAACATAACAAAACATGACGGAGGATATAAAGTCTTCTTCCCAAATCTTGTAAAGCAAGGAAACACAGGTCTGGAAATGATTGCTCAAGGAGGTTCCGGAGACTTCAGCCAGCATGATGGAGAAGGTAAGGCCTGGTTTGTAACCACAGATACTGCAGATGGGTATTCAGACAGCATGCAGCCTCGGAGATATTGGGACCTGAATATTTCATCCAACGGTACTGCACTCCTCATCAACAAGTATGACAGAGGAAACGGCAAGAATGCATATTACAAATTCTGCACAGATCACAGCTGGTTCACTCTTTGCCATGAAGGGGAAAAATTCAAGGATATCAAGATTCTTAAACTGACTGAAATATAACATTTATAATGAAAGATTTCATAAAAATGACGCTTGCCACAATAGCCGGACTCTTCCTGTTCGGCTTTGTGGCCTTATTCATGATGATCGCAATGGTAGGAGCCGTATCATCCTTTGGCGAAAGTTCTCCGGTCATGCCGGAGAAAGGAGTATTGACGCTTGACATGTCTTCCATCGTATTGGCAGAACAAAGTCAGGAGGAAACACCTTTCGCATTTTTAAGCGATGACATATCAGCAGCGCCTGTAGGTATCTATAGCGCGATAAAGGCTATAAATAAAGCTGCAGAAGATCCATCAGTGAAATTCATCTACATGAAGCCTGATGCCGTAACCGGAGGATTTGCCGGCATTGAAGAGCTACGGTCTGCATTGAAGGATTTCCGTACAAGCGGAAAAGCTATTGTATCATATATGGAAAACCCTACCACAACAGGCTACTATCTAGCATCTGTATCAGATAAGATATACATGACAGACAACATCGGCGGCATGAACATGTTCTTCGGACTTTCATCCCAGATGTTCTTCCTGAAGGATGCCTTGGACAGACTCGGAATCAACATACAGCTCATCAGACACGGAAAATACAAATCAGCCGGAGAAACGTTTGTAAGAAATTCCTCAAGCAAGGAAAACATGGAGCAGAATGAGGCGATGATTGATTCCATGTGGGAAAGTCTTGCAGGCGAAATAGCAGAAGCCAGAGGTATATCCGTATCTCAGCTGAACAGCATGCTGGACAATCTGGAACTCGTTCTTCCTGAGGATTTTCTTGAAAAGGGTCTGGTGGACGAGCTCCTTTCACGTAACGAACTGGAGCAGAAGCTCTGCGACCTCTTCGTTGCTGAAGATATCGAAGATGTCAAGAGCATTTCGCTGTCAGACTATATAAAGGTAAGATCCCAGACAGATTTCAACGCAGGCAACAAAGTCGCTGTCATCTACGCCAATGGTGACATCGTAGACGGAAAAGGCAAACAGAATGTTGCCGGAGAGAGATTTGCCGACATCATCAGCGATGTTAGGAAAGACACGACAGTGAAGGCGGTTGTTCTCAGAGTCAACTCACCGGGAGGCAGTGTAATGGCTTCAGAACTGATACAGAAGGAACTTGCCATGCTCAGGGAAAGTGTTCCGGTCATCGCGTCATACGGCGATTATGCTGCATCAGGAGGATATTGGATTTCAGCTGGTTGCGACAAGATATACGCCAATGCCACAACTCTTACAGGATCTATAGGCGTATTCAGCATGATTCCGGATTTCAGCCACACAATAAAGGACAAGCTGCATGTGAACATCACTCCGGTCAATTCCAACAGACATGCCGACATGATGAGTCTTATGAGTCCACTGGATCCTAAGGAGACAGCATATATGCAGGCAAGTGTGGAAAAAGTATACGAAACCTTCACGGAACTGGTTGCACAGGGACGTGACATGACAGTGCAAGAGGTGGATGCAATAGCACAGGGACGTGTATGGACAGGAACGGAAGCTCTCGGCATAGGTCTGGTGGATGAAATAGGCGGCATTCAGGATGCGATAGAATATGCTGCAATGAGCATTGAAGGTATTGAAAGCATCGATGATGTCCAGATCGCCGAATACCCGAAGCCACTCAGCAGCATAGAACTCTTTATGGAGTCATTTGGTGCTGAGGCGTCAATAGCCGGCATCGATATCGAAAATATAAACAAGTCTTTTGGAAAAGCCTACGCAAGACTTCCTTATATAATTGATATAAAATGATATACAGATTTGAAATTTGCGCCAATTCAGTAGCCAGCTGCATAGCTGCACAGAAAGGCGGAGCAGATAGGGTGGAGCTTTGCGCCGGTATTCCGGAAGGAGGCACCACCCCTTCTTTTGGAATGATCAAATGCGCACGCGAAAGCATCAGTATAGGCTTGAATGTGATAATCAGACCCAGAGGAGGAGATTTTCTTTATTCTGAGGATGAAATAAAGGAAATGACATATGACATCGGGATGGCAAAGGACCTGGGAGCCGACGGTCTGGTATTCGGATGTCTGCGCTCTGACGGACATGTAGATATGGAAGCAATGAAGATACTTATGGATGCTGCAGGAAATACTCCTGTAACATTCCACAGAGCCTTTGACCACTGCTGCGATCCGTTTAAAGCTCTCGAAGACATCATAAGCCTCGGATGCGTACGTATCCTGACATCCGGATGCAGGCCGACAGCACCTGAAGGGGTTGGAATGATTGCAGAACTGGTCAGAAAGGCCGATGACAGGATCATCATAATGCCGGGATGCGGCATCAACGAAGACAACATTGCAGAAACAGCAAGGCTTTCCGGCGCAAAAGAATTTCATTTCTCAGCCAGAAAGCCTGTAGAAAGCGGTATGTCATTCCGAAACCCTGATGTCACTATGGGTACAGAAGAAGACCCTTATGCAACAGTACAGACTACTGTGCAAAGAGTTGCAGACACTATAGCGCCTTTGAAGTCCTGACCAGACTTTCACCGAGGCCTATAGAATATCCCTGCGAGAAGAAGACCACACGATTGAAAGTATCTGCCACCAGAATCAGAGGGAGGCGGCCACCTTTGTCCAGTTTCATCTCGGAGGCTATCATAGCTCTCATGCTTCCATCCTTATCGATTCCATAATGGACTGTAGAAGGAAGAGCAAAATGGTCTGCCCTGAATTTTCTATAGTCTTCTTCTGTTGCAAAAACCACAAGCAAAGGTCTTCCCCACTGCTCAAGTTCAGCAGCTGCTGCCGAGATATCCATGAATGCATGGTTGACCGGTTCAGTACCGTAATCTACAAGAGCTACTGCAAAGTATCCGCGGCCAGTAGTCTCCAGAACTGACTTCTCTACACTGTCCCCTGCTGCACCTGTAATTGCATAATACTTCTTCTCGGAGTCAAAGCTACCAATGACACGCAGCTGGTCGGCAACATCCCTCATTACAAGGTCCGCCACAACAGTCCTGCCTTCTTCCACAGTAAAGAACTCCACATCAGCAAAGACATTTCCTCCTGACATTCTGGACCCGCTGACCAGCATATAATACCCGCAATCAAGCTCTGCAGGCCTGCTGAACAGTTCGGACCATGTGGCATTACCATAGTTCAGAAGCTGAAACACACCGTCTTCATACTTGGATATTGTGAAATGGACCTTATATTTCGGATCATCCAGCAACGGGATTTCCTTGTAACGTAACTGAAGCATCCCTTTCGGGGCAACAGTCTGCTGACAGGCATCGAAATCAACGTCATAGGTCACTCCATCCTTCACATATTTTACAACCCCTGTTACACCATCCTGCCAAGCCTCTACACCGAAACTGCGGCACATTGCGACAAAGAAGATTTCACGCGAACCTTTGTCAGCAAGCCTGGTCTCCCAAACCCTCTTAGGCGCGAGCTGCACATATCGGAGACTGATGCTGTCATGCTGGACAAGATTATCCTTGCACCAACCCACAAGCAAAGCAGGATCACGACGCACAGAATCAGCCAATGATTCCGGAACGGCATGCTGAAGATATGCCCTATAAGGAGTCAGCAGTTCAGTAGAGACCCTTGGACAAAGCACCTTATCCACATCCTCGCAATCGGGAGTATTATAAAGATGATCATCAAACACATACGCCGGTGTATCCCTCAAGTCCTTTTCTGAGACGGCCTGAAGAAGATCCAGAGCGCGCGAGCCCTTGCCTAAAGATGCAGCTTTTGACAGGAATGAACAGATCTCATCATGATTGCCTCTTGACGCCACCAGAACTTCTGCCGTTCTCTGAGGATCAAGGCCATTCTCACAAGCAAAAGCGAAAGAGGCTTCCTTATCATAAAAAGTCGCAGTATAAGCATTTCTCAACGAATCTTCATACTCCATACGGCATGTATTTTCCTGACGCATCTGCGCACTCACTTCCGGCAGTACTGCATTCTCGGCAGGAGGTACTATCTCCATTTCAAGATGCTTTATATACGAGCCTTTCGTATATTCAAGTGCAATCACCGTCTCTGTATCCTTGCCGTAAGAGACCTTCGCAAAACCAAACTTTCCATCCTTAGAAGCAAAGATGATCATATCTCCCAGACCTGCAGTGAGTGATGTCATACCTTCATCATCAGTCAGTTTATAAGCGACACTGCTGAATTCTGAATAATTGTATATCTTGAAGTCGACCTTTGCTCCTTCAACAGGATTTCCATATTCATCCACCACCTTTACCCCTGCTGATGCTGATTCAGGGGCATAATGCTCAATGACGTTTATTTCAGTATAGTTAGGTGTCTGACGGACTATTTCTTCCGGGCCATCGTAACTTCCGAACACATTCGTATGCATCAGCATGCCTCTGCTGGCAGGTGCATTGAACCATCCCAGATCCAGTACAGGTTCAGGTTCGCAGGCTCCAAGAAAACGCCATCTTCCATCCACCCACGCCTCAACCCAGGCATGATTGCTGTCCGTATGTGCCCAGCGAGGAGTATAGACCTGACGTGCAGGAATGCCGACAGAACGCAAGGCCGCCACAAGAAGAGTGGATTCCTCTCCACAGCGTCCGTAAGCTGTCTTCACCGTCGCCAGAGGAGAACTTGTACGACGGTCCGAAGGCATGTAGACAGCCTTCTCGTGACACCAGTGATTCACTTCAAGGACAGCCTCCTGCATATCCATATCCTTTATGCGGGGAGCCAGTTCTTCATAAAACACATATCGTGACGAGTCAAGATTCTCATTATTGACACGAACAGGAAGCACAAAATGCCTGACCTCGCGTTCAGGAACGGATCCACCCCATGGCATTTCCTTCAAAGCCCTCACAGTCATCTTGTAGTGATCAAGATAATAGTCTGCAGGTTTATTGACTATATCACCCAACGGCATATATGCATATAGGAACTGCATAGCTTCCATTTCAGCGGCATCAAGTCCCATTGCATCCAGGTCGACTCCTGCAGCCCTGACGATATCACCACGGCTATTGAAGTCATCCTCGACCTTCAGACGATATTCACCATCTGTAATGAAATGCGTACTGCACCCTGTCAGAATCAGCAGGAGGGAAACAAGTCTCGTCATTATACTTTTCATACTATCCGAAATTTATAAACAGATTCTTACATTTATCAAACTTTGTCAGATGATGACTGTCGTCAACCATCATCATCTGATCACTTTTATTCTTATTACCTTTTCAGTAGAGTCCGTCACTTTCATGGAATCATCCTGTCTAACGCCAAGCACAGCAGCTACTCTCTGCCCGGATCCGCCATCCGGATCAGCAACAAGCATTGCAGCATGACGCTTATCCGAAAGATCATACTTCAGATCTGTAAAAAGATCGCTTATCTTTTTCCTCCCTCTCATGCCTAAAGGAATCATCCAGTCTCCTCTCCGCCACTTTCGGCAGAAAAACGGGAATTCAAGGGCTGAAGAATCAAATATGAGAACACCATCAGGCTGCTTGAACGGCATATCCGCTGTCCATTCAATCTGCTCCACACAGAATTTCAGACCACCGAATCCATATGTTCCTGGGCCCTTCACCTCCATGACATCATCTTCATGAAATCCCTTGGCAACATTGGGTTTCAGGGTCACGACAATGGAATCATGTCCTGTCAGAATAGTATGGGAGGCAGACTCGAAACGCTTTCCTGAGACAGTCCTGCCTGAGACCAGCAGGTTTTCCAGAGACTCCAGGACAGAAGCATTGAATCCAAAAGGTTCCATCATATAATATAAAAGGTAACGCCATTGGGGAACAGCCATGAGTGCCGGGATTGAGATTGACATGTCATCTTGAGAATAACTGAAGCCTGCACTTGGGATGATCACTTCCCTTGCCCGGTCACGACACCACTCTTCCACTATTGAAGACGCATCAGACATATATGTCATCTCCCTGTTCAATGTCCTCACATAAGAAGGATTCATCTTTTCAAAAAGAGGGAAGACTTCGTGACGGATACTGTTGCGTCTGTACTCGACAGATGAGTTGGTACTGTCTTCGTGATATGGTACTTTCCAGGCAAAGACATGGCCTTCAATCTGCTTGCGGGTAAATGTCAGAAGAGGACGTAGAATATGGATTGCCACCCCTTGCCCGCAATGACGCTCATTGGAGTCACAATGACCGGAAGGCTCCCGGAATGACAGACCGGAAGGCAGAGGTGCAATGGGTTTCATGCCTGTAAATCCCTTGAGTCCTGCCCCACGCACCATATTCAGGACAAGTGTTTCAGCATTGTCATCTGCATGATGAGCGACAACAACGGCTGGATACCCATACTCCAGGCATAGGTTGCCAAACCATCGGTAACGCAGTTCACGTGCCGCCATTTCTATGCTGACACCATTCTCCGAAGCATATCCGGCGGTATCAAAATCCACCTTATGCAAAAGCACGCCATATTTTTCTGCCCATTCAGTCACCAACGACTCATCAGAGTCGCTTTCTTCTCCGCGAAGATGGAAATTGCAATGAGCGATTGCAAAACTTCCTGCACCAAAACAACGGAGCCACATATCGGCCAGGCACATTGAATCGACACCTCCGCTGACTGCCAGAAGATAGAGATTTTCCGAAGTCATCCGGTCATCCGATATGAAAGGAGAGGCTGACCGTGAATCTTCGATCAGCCCTCTCATATCTTCTACAATATGCCTGAAGCGGTTAAGCATTACTTCCTGCTTGCGATTGTATATGTAAACCCAAATGCAAGAGATTCCTTGAACTGGATTCTCTGCTTGCCAGGAATACCTTGCTCGATTTCTTCCTCTGTCTGAATGATGACAGTATCATCATATATGAGGTTGGTTGCGAGAGTAAGAGAGAAATACTTGGCAATCTTCCAATCAATCCTGTTATCCCAGTTGACACGCAGGTTCTGAGGATCCTTCAGATAGTTAGAGAACAGGACAACCTGAGAGGTGTACTTGAAATTGTCATTCACATTAACTGCGACATCGACCTTGAGCTGAGCACCGAACTCAAATCTTGCACTCTTATAGAAACCACCGAGAATATCCGGATTTTCTCCGGCATCTGCCAAAGCCTTGTTATAGTCGGCCAGCTGTGCCTCGGTCATATTCTCCTCCTTAACGACCAGATCCATTCCATAATTCTTTCTCAATGCAGCATCCTTCACAATAACGAATCCTCCTGTGACAGGCGCAAAGTTGATGGAAAGCCACTTGGTCGGCTTGTAATCGATACCGAGTGCAAGATTGGTATATGCAGGAGCCAGAAATCCTGACTTCAGGGTCTTGGCTTCCTTCCAGTCTGCCTTCACAGGCTTATAGCCTTCTTCAAAAGCCGAACCATCTGCCTTTACGCTTGGCGTAGGATAATCGAAAGTGTTGGTAAACTGAGACTTGAAGTCATAGTTGGCTGAGAAATAGAGATTCTCCACTGCCTTATACCCCCATTTGCTTTCAAGATAGATCCTGTCTGCACTTTTCTGAAGAATCGGCTTTGAAGATGTATAGATGAAGCCATAATCCAACTGGAGACGGTTATTCCAGAACATCTTATTTTTAGCCCAATTAGCATTCCCATCGATAAACGCCTGCACTGAAGCAGTGTTATCTCCTCCGGCAGCCCAATTGGTAAGAGCAGTCTGACCCACAGTAAGGTTGGTCTTTAAGGAATTGGTCCAATATTTCGGCTTCTCTTTTTTAGGTTCCGCTTCAGGTGCTTCTGAAATAGTCCTGGCAGCTTCAGCTGCTACCTGTTGCACATCCTGTGAATAGGCTGAAAAAGACAGGATGGCTGCTGATAATACTATAAATACTTTCTTCATGATTATTAAGATTCCCGGTCAGGCCGGGGATTATGTTTATTTCTATGATGGATGAGGAATTAATAAGAAATTGCGAAAAGCACCCTCTGGCTTGATGGCTTGCCTGTGTAGATACACTTGCCTTCCTCAACGCACACTGCGCTGTCCACAGGGATGCATCGGATAGTTGCCTTGGTCTCTTCCTTGATCTTTTCTTCTGTCTCAGGAGTTCCGTCCCAGTGACAGAGCAGGAAGCCTCCCTTTGTAATCTCTTCCTTGAACTCCTCCCATGTGTCGACTTTACGGATGCTCTCGTCACGGAATTTAAGAGCCTTGGCATAAATATTATTCTGAATATCATCAAGAAGTGCCGCTATCACATCCGCGATACCTTCCTGCTGGTACGAAGACTTCTCGCATGTGTCACGACGCGCCAGTTCAACTGTTCCGTTCTCAAGGTCTCGGCCTCCCATTGCCAGACGCACCGGTACTCCTTTAAGTTCCCATTCTGCGAACTTGAATCCGGGACGAAGTGTATCGCGACTGTCAATCTTCACACTTATGCCTTTAGCCTCAAGCTCTTTTCTGAACGCATCCATCTTGTCGAGGATCGCATTGTTCACACCCTCATCCTTGCCTGTAATAGGAACCATCACGACCTGTATAGGGGCAAGTTTCGGTGGGAGTACAAGACCGTTATCGTCACCATGTGCCATGATCAGCGCACCCATCAGACGGGTGGACACACCCCACGAAGTAGCCCACACATATTCCTGCTTGCCCTCCTTATTGGTAAACATGACATCGAATGCCTTGGCAAAATTCTGACCCAGGAAATGCGAGGTGCCAGCCTGAAGTGCCTTTCCATCCTGCATCAGAGCCTCGATTGTCATGGTATCCAGAGCACCTGCAAAACGCTCGTTAGGACTCTTGTGACCGACAACCACAGGGACGCCCATATAATTCCTCGCGAAATCGGCATATACATTCACCATCTTCATCGTCTCTTCCTCTGCCTCCTGACGCGTTGCATGAGCCGTATGTCCCTCCTGCCAAAGGAATTCGGCAGTACGCAGAAAAAGGCGCGTACGCATTTCCCAACGCACGACATTCGCCCATTGGTTGCACAGGATAGGAAGATCCCTCCATGAAGTCACCCAGTTCTTGTACGTATTCCAGATGATAGTCTCAGAGGTCGGTCTTACAATAAGTTCCTCCTCAAGCTTCGCCGACGGATCCACAACCACCCCATTACCTTCGGGGTCTGCCATGAGTCTATGATGCGTCACCACAGCACATTCCTTAGCAAAGCCCTCAACATGCTCCGCCTCACGGCTCAGGAAAGACTTTGGAATAAAAAGCGGGAAGTACGCATTCTGATGACCGGTATCCTTGAACATCTTGTCAAGTACATCCTGCATCTTCTCCCATATTGCATAGCCGTAAGGCTTTATCACCATACATCCCCTGACGGCAGAACGCTCTGCCAGGTCAGCCTTAACTACAAGATTATCATACCACTGCGAATAGTTGTCTGCTCTTCGGGTAACTTCTTTTGCCATTGTATTCTTGGTTTTTATTGTTTTTATACCTATTATTGCGTGTTGCTTAAACCTTAGACATCCTCAGATATCAAACAGCATATGACGCGGTATGGTTATTGCATAACCAAACTGGTTGCGAAGATACTAAAATTATTACAAATTAAGGAGGACTATACAATGAAAATGAACTCAGTACTGATGATTGCAGCAGCAGTGATACTCTCATCATGCGGAACTGCAGCTCATCAGGCATCTTCCGACAGCGTACAACGGTTCCAGGATGGAATCTACAGCAATGTCCCTGACTTCATCACTAAAGAGGAAAAGGAAGTCAGAAAAGTTGAAACCGAAGCTCTGGTGGAAGAAACCAGGAACTCACAGATATACCTTTTTGGAGACAGGAAAGACACTGTCATGATTCCAGAGAACATGTCAGCGGTGATAAAATATGACCAGAAGCTCGGAGGCACAACCGTGACAGTGGGAGAAAATCCTTATGACTGGAGATACGACCTGGAAAACAACTACGGATATTATTACGGCCCATACAGCATAGGCAGTTCATGGTACTGGAACAGATACTACAACCGTTGGTACTGGAACTCATGGTCATACACTCCTTGGAGATTTTACGGATGGTACGACCCTATGTACACATATGGCTGGTACGACCCTTGGTATTATGGAGGATGGTATGACCCTTGGTATTATGGATGGGGACATAATCCATGGTACGGCTATCATCACCACTACTGCGGCTGGTACGGAGGATGGGATCCATACTGCCATCACCATGGACATCACCATGGACATGGAGGGCACGAGGGACCTGGAAAATGGCACGGTCTGAGAGCCCAGACCGGTTCAGACAGGGTTTTCACCAGCACAAGCACCACCACAAGAGGCGGCTTCAGCAGAAGCTCACTTACAAGAACGGTAACTGAAAGCAATGAATCCTCTACACGCACAATCTCAGCAAGCAGGACTGCAGGCGCGAACAGAGTACCATCTGTATCAAGGAATACCGGGACAGCAGGAACAGCCAATATACAGAAAAGGGCCATAAGCAAAGTCACATCCGGCATACGCGAAAGACAGACCGCAACAAGCAGGCCTTCAACAGACAATCTGAACAAAGGGACATTTACTGCAGGCAGACAGATGACCGGAAAGGCTTCGGCAACAACAGTTTCCAGACCGGTCAATCACCGAAAGCCGACTGTAACCACACATACATCAGGTACACACTCAGGTCCGGCAACTGGAAATTCTGCAGGACAAAGCTACAGCAGAAACCCTTACTCTGGAAGGACAGGTGCGGCAACCGACAAGAAGGAATCAGGACAGAGCTACAACAG
Organism: Bacteroidales bacterium; assembly: GCA_017442315.1. Classification (GTDB taxonomy): domain Bacteria; phylum Bacteroidota; class Bacteroidia; order Bacteroidales; family UBA932; genus Cryptobacteroides. The sequence goes on along the minus strand of JAFRZX010000004.1, from coordinate 63,831 downwards.
AACCCCGTCCGACAGCTACAACAGAAACAGTTCATCCAGCTACAACAGGAGCAGTTCGCCAAGCTACAACAGGAGCAGTTCACCAAGCTACAACAGAAGCGGAAGCAGTTCCGGTTTCAGCAGAGGCGGATCATCTTCAGGAGGAAGTTTCAGCAGAAGCGGAGGTTCCGCAGGTCCAAGACGTTAACAATAACCTTATACAAGATATGAAACGACAGACGGCAATCATTATTTTACTGACATTGACATCTGCTTTATGTGCAAATGCTCAATCCGCATATGAAGCAATGCTGCTCAGTGAAAACAATTATGAGGGGACAGCACGAACGGTGGCCATGGGCAACGCCTTCACCGCCTTGGGAGGAGATCTTGGTGCTGTCACAATCAACCCAGCAGGAAGTGCTGTAGCCAAATATTCACAATTTTCCATAACTCCCTCATTGACAATTTCATCAACAACATCTCACGGAGTATCACCCTATTCTGACGGGAATATTCCTTACTTTCAGAACAGGATGAGAAGCAACATGACAAGGTTCTCCATTCCCAACTTCGGCCTTGTATTCAACTGGGACACCAACCGCAAGAACGGTCTGAAGAACATGACATTCGGCTTCGTAGCCAGCACGACCAACAGCTGGAACGAGGATGTATATGCTACAGGAGAGAATCACACGACCTCATTCATGGGAGCTCTTGCAGTCGGAGCCGAGAAAGAAGGGCTGGAATCATCCTGGCTTTATACTACAGCATACGAAAGCGGCATGATATCTCCTTTCGGAAGCTCATTCGTAGGAGCCAGCGAACAGATATATGAAAGGAGCGACGGAACCTATGACATAGCCTTAGGTGGCCCGATAGACCAGATTATGGGCTACAGGAAGAACGGAAGCCGACAGGAATACATCTTTAATGTCGGAGCAAACTTCTCGGATTTCATATACATAGGAGCAAACATAGGGATAAGTTCCACCAACTACACATACAGTGAATACTTCAAGGAAAGAGCGCAGAACCCGGAAGACTTCCCTAACGAGTTCGCGGATCAGGATGGCAACACCTACCTGACATATTTCCAGGACATGAAGTACCAGTACAACTACGAGATGTCCGCTGTAGGATTCTTCGTCAAACTAGGTGTAATTGCAACACCTGTAGCCGGACTCAGATTAGGGGCTGCCATCCAGACACCTATACTGAACAATGTGAATGAGACATGGAGATATTCCGGTCAGACAATATTCTCCGACTCGGAATTCAACGCATCTGCTACAAGCGATTACGGTGAAAGTTCCTATACATTCACTTCACCATTTAGGGCAAATTTCGGAGCCGCATATACATTCGGCAAATATGCCTTAATCAGTGCCGACTACGAAATATGCGACTACAGTCAGATGAAATATGGCGTCAACAACAGTTACAGGGATTATTTTGAAGGCGAAAACGCAGATATGAAGGCTCGTTTCACTACATCCCATATGTTCAGATTCGGAGTTGAAGGAAAACCGATTCAGTGTCTGGCCATCAGAGCAGGATACAACATGACAAGTGCGCCTGAAGTCATAGACGGATATGGTCTCAAACTGCCCGTGACATTCACCCACAATGTTTCAGCAGGCGTAGGATTCAGCAGCAAAGGGTCATTCTTCGCGGACCTTGCCCTCAAGAAAACCTTTTTAGCAAGTCAGGACATAATGCCATATCAGGACTATATAGTTGGGGAAGATGGCAAGGTCATCACACCAGCACCACTTGTAAACATAAGAAAATCACTCTGGAAAGTCCTGCTTACTGTCGGATGGAGATTTTAGATAAAGTATACTGTCCGGGCCTTCATTGAACAGCAGGTCCATGATTGACAGATTGCCATAAAAGCCGTATTTCGAGGCAAAAACCTGGAAATACGGCTTTTCCAGGCCTAATCCGGCCAGAATCCGATCCGGCCTCTTTGGATGGATGACTTCACGAAGGTCCTCACAGACAATCTTCTTTCCATCTTCCGAAACCAGTACGCCGTCGGTACTATAGCAGTCGGTCAGTCTCAGGTCCACCGCTATGCCGGTCTTCTCGATAAAGAATCTCAGAAGAGCCATATTAAGGTCTAGAAGTTTCTCTAAACGGCTCTCCAGAATTTCAAACAGTTCGTCCTGATAATATTCAAAATAGGCAGATGTTCTATAAGCCGAGACAATAGCCCTTTCATGCTGAAGGATCCAAGGTTTTGAATAATCCACCTTGACATCAGATATCAGGTGCTTATGAGTTCCGCCCTCATGGACAATCGGAAACATCAATGACTGGACACCATCTGCCGCATAGAAACGGCATCTGTTGCGATAGGACTGCTTCTGATAATTCTCAAAAGCCTCTATATAAACGACAGAGGGAGACAGTTCCAAAGAACCGCCCTCCCCTCTGACATATGACAATCCCGCCATCTCCTGAGCCATTGCCGCAAAATAGGAGACCGGCGGGAAATATGCTGTGGATAAAAGCTTAGGCACCTTAGTCTATATTGCCTTTCACATCGGAACCCGCACCTCTGATAATGCCTCGCTTTGAATTCCTGATGAAAGTCACGATAGTGTCTCTTTCTTCCGACTGAGGGAAACCGGATTCAATCTTTGCAAGAGCATCAGAAAAGTTGGTTCCGTTATTGTAGATTATATCATACATATCCTTGATGTTGCGGATCTGATCTGAGGTAAATCCCCTTCTGCGAAGTCCCACTATATTTACGCCTGCATATGAAAGCGGGTCACGTCCACAAAGGATATATGGAGGGACATCCTTATTGATCTTAGAGCCACCGCCCACAAACGCATGCTTGCCGATTCGTGAGAACTGGTGAGCCACTGTGCTGCCTCCTATTGTTGCCCAATCATCCACATCCGTCTCACCTGCAATGCCCACATAACTGACAAGTATACAGTTGTTGCCTACACAGCAATCGTGAGCCACATGAGTATATGACATAAGGAGAACGTTGTTTCCGATCTTGGTCACTCCTCTTCCGCTTGCCTTGGTACCTCGGTTGATGGTAGCACACTCGCGTATGTTTACATTGTCACCAATTTCGACGTAAGTGACTTCACCATCAAACTTCAGATCCTGAGGCACAGCACCGATCACGGCTCCAGGAAACACACAGCAATTCTTTCCCATCTTCACATAGTTGAAGATTGTCGCATGAGGAAGGATCTTCGACCCGTCGCCGATCTCCACATGTTCTTCAATGTAAGCATATGGTCCGACTTCGACGTTCTCACCAAGTTTTGCATTCGGATGAACTGTTGCAAGAGGATGAATGTTTGCCATAATATCTGGTTTTAATTTATTTCGATAATCTTACTTTTGCCGCTGCTTTGGTATTGATTCCATGTCCGGCCTTTTCTGCAGTGACCTTTGCCTTAAGGAAACCACCGACAAGTCTCAGGTCGCCAATCAGATCAAGAAGCTTATGTCTTGAGCATTCGTTAGGAAAACGAAGCTGAAGATTGCTCAGGTAGCCGTTTTCCATGACAGTAAGAGCCGGCACATCAAAAAGCTTTGACATCTTGTCCACCTGTTCCTTAGTCACAGGATGCTCGACAATAACGATGGCATTGTCAACATCACCGCCTCTTACAAGGCCGTTATTGAACAGGAACTCCAGCTCATGGAAGAAAACAAACGTACGGCACACTCCGATTTCCTCCGCATATACTACGGAATCATCCCATCTTGCAGTCTGCACCCCAAGCACGCGTGAATTGAAATCAACCTTTATCTCATAAGAGAACTCATCGGCTGGCTCTATGCGCACTACCGATCCCTTCTCCTCGTTAATGACCTCAATGACTTCCTTGACTTCAACATATCTGCGAGGAGCATCCTGCTGCTGAAAGCCATCTGCCCAGATAGCATCAATATAAGGCTTGGCACTTCCGTCAAGTATAGGCACTTCTACATTGTCTATATCGATAAGAGCATTATCCACTCCCATACCTGTAAGAGCAGACATCACATGTTCTATTGTCGAAACTGAAGCCTGACCTGATGATATGGTTGTACTTCTGGCAGTATTTGACACATTTTCGGCCAAGGCATCCACATAGGCATCCTCTCCAAGATCAATCCTTCTGAACCTGATACCCGTATCAACCGGTGCCGGACATATGGTCATCCTGGCTACCTTTCCGGTATGGAGGCCTTTCCCTTCAAATGAATAGTTTTTTCTAACAGTCTGTTGCAATTGCATCACTTTTTCTTTTCTAATTCACAGTCAGGCATTTTCCTGACAAGCAGTCTACAAATCAGCCTGCAAAGATAGTTATTTTTTCTTATATCCCTATTGTTTACCGGCTTTCTTAAAAGCGGCATAACTTCTGAGGTAATCCTTATAAGGAATAGCAGGAGTTCCCAGCCACACCTTTCCTTCTTCCTTGATAGCCCCTAGCACACCTGCCTGAGCGCCAATAGTTGTATTGTCTGCTATTGTAATATGGCCGGCGATTCCTACCTGGCCGGCGATTATACAATGTGTGCCCACCTTCGTAGAACCTGCGATCCCCGTATGTGCAGCCATGACAGTATTCGGGCCTACTTCCACATTATGCGCTATCTGGCAGAGATTGTCTATCTTCACTCCTTTGCGGATTACAGTCGACCCCATCTGGGATTTGTCGATACAGGTATTGGCTCCTATCTCGACATCATCTTCTATAACAACATTGCCCGTATGCTCTATCTTCTTCCATGTACCGTCCTCAAGAGGAGCGAATCCAAAGCCATCAGCACCGATAACGGCATTTGCATGAATTATGACATTGTTTCCTATCTCCATTCCAGGATAGATCCTCACACCCGGATATATCACACAGTGAGAACCGATCTTGACATCATCGCCTATATATACATGCTCAGAAATCCTGGTATAATCTCCGATGACAGCCCTGCGTCCTACATATGCAAAATCTCCGACATAGACTTTCCTGCCAATCCTCGAACTCCACGCCACCTTGCTCCGGCATCCGCGATAACGTTTATATGAACGTTTCCTTGAGGTGACATAATCCAGCAATGCAGCTACCGCAGCATAGGCATCATCCACGCGTACAAGGGTCGCGCTTACAGGTTCCTTTGGTTCAAACGTCTTATTGACAATGATTATATCCGCCTTGCACTTGTACACATAGTGCTCATATTTGGGATTGGCGAAGAAACAGATTGTTCCCGGCTTACCGCTCTCGATTCTCGCAAATGCAGTAACAACCGCTTCAGGGTTTCCATCAACGGTGCCACCTAGAATCTCAGCAATCTCTTTTGCTTTGAATTCCATGATTTTACAGGTTCAGGTTCATTTTTTTTGTTTATTCTGAAAACATTCGTACATTTGCATCGTGAGAATGATTCAGGGGGCAGCAAGCCCCCTTATTTTATGCATTTACAGGATACAAATGAACGTTTCAGAAATCAAAGATGCAATAAGCAGCGAAATCGTTGCACGCGGATGCTATATTGTTGACATTTTTATCAGCAAAGACAATGAAATCGAAGTCACCATCGAGTCGGAAGAAGGGAAAGTGGAGCTTGACGACTGTGTGGCCATAAGCCGTTTCTTTGAATCATGTTTCGACAGGGAGAAGGAAGATTATGCTCTGACCGTATCTTCCGCCGGTCTGGATCAGCCGTTCAAGATATTGAAGCAGTATCAGAAAGCGATAGGTTCCAAAGTAGAAGTGCAGTTCAAAGGTGGAAAAAAAATGATAGCTCTGCTCACCGATGCAGATGAAGACAGCATAACATTGCAATACTCGCAGCGAGAAACGGTAGAAGGCAAAAAGAAAAAGGAAACGGTAGAGCATACGGACCGCTTCACAATGGAGCAGATAAACACGGTCAGACCGCATCTGGCATTCTAAAGAGAATAACTCACTGCCAAGCTCAGGAGCATGACAATGTGAGAAGATATGGATAAGTATAAATAAACAATAACGGTAATAATCATAAAAATGGAAAAGATCGAACTTAAAGACGCTTTTGCCGAGTTCAAGAACCAGAAGAACATCGACAGACCGACCATGATGGGTGTACTGGAAGATGTGTTCAGAACTCAGATCACCAAGACTTACGGATCGGCAGACAACTTTGACATCATCATCAACATCGACAAAGGAGACTGCGAGATCTACTGGAACAGAGAAGTTGTGGAAGAGGTTGAAGACCCAAATACACAGATATCTCTTGAGGATCTGGAAGACGATGATTACGAAATAGGAGAAACTTTCGCCAAGAAGATCGAACTTAAGGATTTCGGACGCCGCGGCATACTCAATATCCGCCAGAATCTTCAGGGACGTATCATGGACATAGAGAAAGCCAACCTATATAATAAATATGTCGGCAAGATAGGAGAGATCTTTACAGGAGAAGTCTATCAGACATGGGCCAAGGAAGTGCTTATCCTCGACGAGGACGGCAACGAGCTCAGACTGCCTAAGTCAGAGCAGATTCCAGGAGAACACTTCAAGAAGAACGATACCGTAAGGGCTATCATCAAAAGTGTGGAGATGAAGAACAATACGACTCCATACATAGTTCTTTCCAGAACGACTCCGGAATTCCTCGAAAAGCTCTTCGAGCAGGAAGTTCCTGAAATCTACGATGGACTTATCACCATCAAGAAAGTCGTACGCGTACCTGGTGAACGTGCCAAGGTTGCAGTGGAGTCATATGACGAGAGAATCGATCCTATCGGAGCATGTATCGGTGTAAAAGGTTCACGTATAATCGGAATAGTTCGCGAACTTCGTAATGAGAACATAGATGTCCTCCAGTGGACAAGCAACACCCAGCTTCTTATCCAGAGAGCTCTTAGCCCGGCAAAGATATCATCCATCATAATCGGAGGCGAAGACGAAAAGATCAAGGTATATATGCTTCCTGACGAAGTGAAGAAAGGTATCGGTAAGGGTGGATGCAATATTCGCCTGGCCGGAATGCTCGTAGGAAAGGAAATCGAAGTATGGAGAGAACTTCCTAAGGTTGACGAGGAGGAGGAAGAAGACGTACTCCTTAGCGAATTCAGCAACGAGATAGACACTTGGATCATAGAAAAGCTGCAGGCAATCGGATGCGACACAGCCAAGAGCGTCCTGGCACTTTCTGCTGCCGACATAGCCAAGAGAGCAGACCTTGAAGATGAGACTGTCGCGGAGATTCTGGAAATTCTCCGTGCTGAATTTGAAGACGAAGAATAAGAATTTAAAACCGGGGTAAGAATATGGCAGAAATAAGATTAAGCAAACTTACAAAGCAATTCAGCATCGGACTTGCCAGACTCGTTGATTTTCTCAATGAGAAGGGAGCCAATGTGGAGATGAATCCGAATGCAAAGGTTTCGGACGAATATCTTCCGGCAATAGAGGCAAAGTTCGGTGAAGACCTGAAACTGAAGAAAGACTCAGAAAAGGTGACCATCAAACTCAAAGAGATCATTGAAATGGGTTCCAAGAAAAAGGCACCTCAGGAAGATGAGCAGATTGAAAAGGAGGTTGTCATCAAGACCAACACTCTGAACACAAAGGCCCCTATGGTTCAGCCTAAGGAAGAACCTATTGAAGAACAACCGGCACCTGTTGAAGCTCCAAAACCGGAGAACGGGATCAAGATTGTAGATAAGATAGACCTGTCTCAATTTGAAAAGAAACCTGCAAAGACAGAAGCAGCAGAACCGGCTGAGGCCAAGGCTGAAGAAAAGCCTGCTACCGTTCCAACCCCAGCGGAAGCGCCGAAGCCTGTTGTCATGGAACCGGAAGTGGTTGCGGAACCGGAAGCAGCTGCAGAGCCTGAAGTTGTTGCAGAGCCGGAGAAGCCTAAGGAACCACGTCAGGTAAAGATTGAGGTGGAAAAGCTCAGTGGCCCTAAGGTAGTTGACAAGATAGACCTTTCCCAGTTCGACAAGAAGAAAAAGAAAAAGAGGGAGAGAATCGGCAAGGAAGCAAGTCAGAAAGTGGATGTCACTAAGGTAGAGGCATCCAATGGACCAAAGAAAGAAAAGAATAAGGGAGGCAACCAGCAGGCGCAGCAGAACCAGGGTGGCAAGAACAAGAAGAACCGCCGTGACCGCGGAGGCGACAAGTTCAAGCCGGCAATGACTGAAGCCGAGCAGGAAGAGATGCAGAAGGAAATCCAGAAGCAGATCAAGGAGACATATGCCCGCATGAATGAAGGAAAGAAAAGTAACTTCGGTGCAAAGCATAGGAAAGAGAAGAGAGAAGCTGCATCACAGAGGATGCAGGAGGAGATGGAAATGCAGCAACTTGAGCAGAAGGTCCTCAAAGTCACAGAATTCGTTACTGTAAACGACCTTGCGACTCTGATGAACAATACTCCTGTGACCAAGGTCATCGGAGCCTGCATGAGCTTGGGTATGATGGTATCCATCAACCAGCGCCTTGATGCAGAGACACTCGTGCTCGTTGCAGAAGAGTTCGGATATGAGGTGGAATTCGTTACAGCAAACCTTACTGACGCCATTGCTCAGGGAGAGGCAGAAGACACTGATGAAGATCTCCTTCCACGTCCACCGGTGATTACTGTCATGGGTCACGTTGACCATGGCAAGACATCCCTGCTCGACCATATCCGTCAGGCAAACGTAATTGCTGGTGAAGCAGGTGGTATCACACAGCACATAGGTGCCTACAACGTGGAACTGCCGGACGGACAGAGAATCACATTCCTTGATACCCCAGGCCACGAAGCCTTCACAGCCATGCGTGCGCGAGGTGCCAAGATGACAGACGTTGCCATCATCATCGTTGCGGCAGACGACTGCATCATGCCTCAGACTGTCGAAGCTATAAACCATGCTCAGGCTGCAGGAGTACCGATGATATTTGCCATCAACAAGATAGACAAGCCGGGAGCCAACCCTGACAAGATCCGTGAACAGCTTTCACAGATGAATATCCTTGTGGAGGACTGGGGAGGAAAATACCAGTGTCAGGAAGTGTCCGCCAAGAAAGGCATCAATGTAGACATGCTCCTCGACAAGGTACTTCTTGAAGCCGAGATGCTTGAACTCAAGGCCAATCCGAACAAGAGAGCATCCGGAGCAATCATCGAGTCATCACTCGACAAGGGCAGGGGCTACCTGGCAACTATCCTCGTACAGAACGGAACACTCAGAGTGGGTGATGTCATGCTGTCAGGATGCTACACCGGTAAGGTAAAGGCAATGTTCAACGAAAGAGGTCAGAAAGTAGATGAAGCAGGGCCGTCGACACCGGTATCTGTCCTCGGTCTGAATGGAGCGCCTACCGCAGGAGAGACATTTGTGGTGATGGCCGACGAGAAGGAGGCCAAGGATATTGCCAACAAACGCGAACAGCTGATACGCATCCAGGGAATCAAGACTCAGAAGCACATGACCCTTGAAGAGATCGGACGCCGCATAGCCATCGGCAACTTCAAGGAACTTAACGTCATCGTCAAAGGAGACGTGGACGGCTCGGTGGAGGCTCTTTCAGATTCCATCATCAAGCTTTCTACAGAAGAGGTGCGCGTAAATGTGATCCACAAGGCAGTCGGAGCGATTTCCGAGTCAGACATCCTGCTTGCAGCCGCTTCAGATGCCATCATCATCGGCTTCCAGGTTCGTCCAATGCCTTCTGCAAGAAAACTTGCCGAAAAGGAAGAGATCGAAATCCGTCTCTACTCTGTCATCTACGACTGTATCAACGAACTCAAGAGTGGTATCGAAGGCATGCTTGAACCTGAGCAGAAAGAAGTCGTTACCGCAACTGCAGAAGTTCAGGAGACCTTCAAGATATCCAAGGTGGGAACAATTGCCGGATGTATCGTACGCGAGGGCAAGCTCCAAAGGACAGCAAAAGTGCGCGTAATACGCGATGGTATTGTAGTCTACACCGGAGAACTCGGATCCCTCAAGAGATTCAAGGATGATGTCAAGGAAGTGCTCAACGGAATGGACTGCGGTCTGAATATTCAAGGCTATAACGACATTAAGATCGGCGACATCATAGAAGCCTACACAATCGAAGAGATCAAGAGGACGCTTTAAGTCCGGACACCAACAAAAAAGAAGCTGTATTCCAAGACTTTTCCAAGGAATACAGCTTTTTTTATGAAGACCACCCGAAGGTGGTCTCATAGACTAGTACTGGAGCGAGAGCTGGAGAGGCTCATGGAAATTGCCCGCAGCATCCTTCCAGGTGATGTAGACAAGGTCTGTCGAGTTACCGTAAGGCTGTGTGAATGTAACAGTCTCACCCTCGAATACCACACCATAACCACGGGTATAGTTGCCATGTGGATAATATACCTCAATTGTATCATATCCGCCATCCTCGTTTTCCACATAATGGTATGCAGTTTCCTCTACATCCGCTGTTGCAATTATGTAGTTGATAAGGTCACGTGTAGCTACCTTTTTATCAGGATTATAATCCGGGTGCTCTGCAACCACATATGCCGCAGCACATCCAGCTGGCGCTGTCACACTGAATTTATACTCATAGAACTCAAAATCCTCTGCACTGATGAATTCCACTGTCGGCTTGTAGTTGCCATATGCGGCTTCATCAGCATAAACGATTGTTCCAAGGTCAAATGCAGGTGTGAAGTACTTGAATGAAGCACGGGAATATACGCCGTCAACATCCTTCGCAAGCACAACGAGAGCATATTCAACACCTATAGAAAGGTTGGTCATTTCAATTTCTGCAACACCATCAGCAGCTGCCGCAGTCTTGAAATAGTACTGAGCATATGTATTGGTAGAAGCATACGATTCAACCTTCTCTTCTGTACCACCCATGCTTGAAGTCCACATATATTCATTTGTAGGACCATACCAGTACCAATAGCTTACAGGAGTTCCACCGGTAGCTGTCAACTTGGCACCACCCTTATTTGAAGGGAATTCAGGATCCAGAGTAATGCTGACCTTGATATCTTCGTTATATTTTGCCTTCAAAGTTGTATATTTTTCTGTCTTCACAGGGCCATACATACCATTTGAATCAAGAACCATTGCAACAAGGACACGGGTTTCTCCCTGACCAAGAGGAGAAGCGGTAAGATTTGTAAACCAGCTGTCCGGAGTGAACATGGTTCCATTTTCCAGCAGATACTCAGCTTTCATCTCATCATCCGGATATCTCAGAAGTTCAGCTTCCTCCATATATGCGCAATAGATGATGCTCCAGTCAGCAGCATCGCAGCCAAGAGTCACCCTTATCGAAGAATAGTCAATCTTGGCATTGCTGAATACAGGCTCCGCAGTACCGCCAGGAATAGGCATTTCAGATGAAAATTCAAATGTATAGACATCATCCATCGTATATGTCTGCTTGGTCTCGTCATAAATGATCAACCAATATATATAATCATTTCCCGGCTCAACCGAAGCTTCGAGAGCTGTCGGGAAATTAAGGATGGAACCTGTATATACCTGTCCGTCATTCTCATATACGTCCCAATATTTTGTATATGGCAGATCATACGACTCGAAATCCGCAAAATCCTGGACAGTCTGAAGTCCTGCATAGAATTTATCCACTCCCTTGAGCTCAGCCCTGATCTGGATATCCACAGCAGATACAGATGTCGCCTCAATGGAAAGCATAACCTTAGAAAATTCTACAGCTACCAATGCATCAGCAGAAACCTCGTATTCATAGGACCAAAGAGCATCATTCCATTCACCCTGAACTACAGGTACAGCCCAGAGAACCATAGGCACTCCTGCCTCTATCTCCTGCATATAAAGATCATCGGCATCAACTTCCATGTCATAATAATAAGGCATACCCATTCCGGAAAGTATATCATTCTGGCACTTTTCAGCTACTGATTCAGCACTGAACCCGGAAGCAGGCACGATACCGAACATGTACATTCCTTCATAACCAGTCTCAAGGGCTACAGTACATATATTCGTCTTTGCATCATATTTTACAGTCTTGAACGCAGACGTAGTCACATACATCGATGCGACCTTTGTGCTTCCTCCCTTCATTACGCCAAGGAGCTTCAGGTCACCGGCTGCAGCAGCCTTACCGCTTTCGATATCAGCAGCAGAAGGTGCGGTAACATAAGCCTGCCAGAGCTGCATCATATCATCATACTCGAATTCAAACTTCCATCCCTGAGGTAGATCAACCATCCAATCCTCGATAGTATATCCCAGGCACTGTACTGGAACTTCATTTCTCTTTGATCCCGGTGCAAAGTAGCATCTGTCAATAGCTCCCGCGTAATGACTGAAGAATGCAAATGTCGACCATTCAGAGCTGAGAGTGACAGAGAACGTGTAGCCGTCAACGAGGGTGAAGATTACTGAAGTATAATCATACTGTCCCTCGTCATAGACAAGCTCGACATCTTCAAAGATGCTCTCGCAAGTACATCCTTCCGTCTCACCTGTTGATGGTTCATAACCTGTCACTGTCCATGTCTGACCACCATCGAAAGAAATCTCATAAGCCTTGGTTTCATCGTTGAAACGCACCTGAGGAGCAACAACTTCAACTTCCTCCGCCTCTGGAACCACAGGTACATTGTTACCAGCAGCATCTGTTACAGGAACTGCTTCTCCATCAGCATTGTAGACAGCCCAAACCTTTACGCCGTCAACTTCTGTAATCGTAACTGTTCCTTCGTGATAAGTCGGTGCATCCGGAATCACGGTTTCAGGGTAAACAGTAAACTTGGTACCGTCTGAAAGCTCGATGTTCCAGTTAGCTCCGTCCTTCTCAGCTGACTTTACTGTCACAAGGCCACCGATCATCTTCTGAAGGGCAGAAACCTCTGTTTCCAACCTGGTCTCAAGGGCAGCGACCCTGTCCTCAAGTGACTCAAGGCTTTCCTTGATCTCATCCAGATCCTGTTTCAGACCTTCATCATCATAGCACGATGTGAACATAGGACATGCGAGAGCCGCAAGGATCATGGATCCTCCGACCATCTTCTTGAAAATTTGTCCGATTTTCATAACACTAATAATTTAAAGGGTTAATAAATAAGTTATAGAAATTATAATTGTTCTACGTAATTCGGAAATATATCACTGATCTTCAATGCTCTTCCATCTGCTGTAAGCACTATATAGTTGAGAGGAGTAATGACTTCATCTATTCCATCCATTCCGAATCCGACAACTCCAGCCACGCAGTTCTGGCCAGGCTCAGTATGAATGACAATGGATTCACTATCTGTCGGCAATCCCTGCTGTGAGACATATGTATACCATTTCTGGTAATATTCCTTATCGCGGTAGTAATTGTAATTGGTCTCACTCAGGAAATAATTAAGCGCAAAGGCACTGTCATCACTCACCACATATCTCATCTTACCCGTATCCTTACCGGCCTTGATCGTGACAGTCCAGACACTCAGGACACTATCAAACACGTAATCGAGATGTACTTGCGGATCCGGTCCCGGAATGACTTCTGTTGTGGTTACGTCTGCAAACAGGACTTCGCTTACGACTCCATTCTTATCCTCGGCAACCAACGCATACTCCACATATTCCCCAGGGCCGAAACCAGGGAGATTATAGACTTCATGACCGGATGGATCATCTGCCTCCCATACCATTATCAGACGAGGATCCCCTTTTTCAAGATTTTCAGCTGAAACCCCGCTGACATCAAAATCATCAGGCCATTTTCCGAAGAAGAAATGCATCCATTCCTCACGCGAAGCATCCTTTGCCGGAAGCCAAGGATCATATGCAAACTCTATATATTCATTGGCAATGAAATAGAATTTGGCTGTATTGAACGGATCATACTGGAAATCAAAGGTGACCGAAGTACGGGTCGCATCCGAAAATGAGAACTTGAAGTCAGCCAGACATGACTGCGGAGCATCCAGAACTCTGGCCTTGGTGGTAAAAGGCTCGCTGAAGTGCAGGTCACTGATACTCATATAATAGTTGCGCCCGACATATACGATGACATACTCTGTTTCAGGCTCAAGAGATATATCCGTCATGGTCGACACGAAAGATGATCCCGTCAGCAGTCCGGCATCCGGATCCATTCCATAATTCTCATTGACGGTTGCCCATCCTCCTTTGGAAAGAGCTTTTGCAAATGCTTCCTGCTGCTCTGGCGAGCAGTCATTCTTTATAGAATCGGCCTGGTGTCTGGTCATTACACGGTGGAAGCCCACTTCACACGAAGCCTCAAGATTCATCTCATATATGGCATAGCTGGCTCCAACCTCCTTTATGCCATAAGACAGTTCGGCAGGATCTGCATCACCTGGTGTAGCCTTGACGGTAAATATCTCCTTGCCATAACCTTTTTCCGGAGTACCGTTCACGTCCACAGCCACAGCGACTGTGATGAATGAATGATCAGGATCCGGAAGTCCTGGAAACTCATATTTATATGAGTGCCGGTCTGTTGCCGCTGCATCAACAGGGATATTTGGAGAGCTGCAATGACGGATGAAGTCACGGAACATTCTGTCACCGAATATCTCTACATATTCTTCAACCTGATAGGTATCTGTACCGAAGTAATAGAATCCGGCACAATCGGAATTAGGGAAATGATTGACACGGAAGGCCGTATAGCCTGTAAGAACCTGAATATCCACTTTAGGATCACCGACAAGTTCCTGAGAACCGGATTCAACATACACCAATGTCAATTCACCCACATTCGTCATGCCTGGGACATCATCATATGAGGCAGCCACAGCAATTATATACTGCGCATCCGGAACAATACCAAGGTATGCAGAATATTCGGTATTCATCCAATCAAACTCCATCTCGTCCCATGATGCATCCAGGGATTCCTTATTGAACGCATACCCGGACAAAGAGCTTCCGAACATTATCTGAAGGATAAGATCCTCAACAGTGGCGACGTCCGTATCCAATGCACCGTTGTCCATAAGCATGTTATACAGCAGACTCAGAGGATAGACATTGACAGCATAAGATTCAATATTGGATCCTGGCCGACATACGAACGTGATGTTCTTGTCCTCCACTTCCGTAACCTCCACTGACACTCCGTCAGCAGATGCATTGTATTTTCCGTCATGAACAAGCATCGGTATTCTGGGATGCGGTACAGGATAATCTCCTTCAACAAGGATCGTATCAGGATAGTCGACAACCGGACCGGCAACTTCTTCACCTCCGTTTTCCGGTACTTCCGGTCTGCTACATGCAAAAAACACAAAAGCAGCGGACAAAACTGACAGATATAAGCAAAGCTTTTTCATTTTATTTCATTTTATATCCAGAATCTCCGTCTGAAACAGAGCATATATTCATATTATTGACATATCCGTCCTTACCTATGACAAGAGCATATACGGATGTGTTTGTAAGGTTCCACCTGCTGTCGAGACTTATTTCATAGACCTTGGTCTTTTCCTCTCCGGCATTGATGACAGCACCGTTTTCACTCATTGAATCTCCCTTGTATGAGGATGACACTATGCGTCTGACTACATGACGATGGATATAATTCTCATCCACTCCAGCAGCTGTAAGCTGAGGATATCTGACAGCATCTTCCACCACATACAGAGCCACCCTATACTCTGAAGTCCACTCAGACAGGACCTTTACTGTCACCGAAGCAGTTGTGCCATCTACTCTTGAAGAAACAGCCACACCGCAATGACATATATTATCTATGAAATTATCCTCTATGCTTTCGGCGAATTCATTGCTGTCGTTTCCAAGTCCGCCTGAATAGAGCATATCTGTCACAAAAGCCGGATATGAAGTCAGTCTGAATGCCTGATGAATCTGGTCGGTCTCTTCCAATGCCAGGTCACCACTTCCCTGAGCCTTCGAGTGGAAAGCCATAGGATGGATTATTTCCTTATACCCCATAATGGTCAGATAGGAGTTTATCTTGGAATATCCGTCAGGACAATATACACAGGAAGCACCTGTAAAATCCCATACAGCTACCTGCTTCTGGTATGCCGATTCAAAATCCTCAGGTACATCAGCAATCACAATCTCCTGAGTCCCAGAAGGATCTTGCAAGGTCTCCAGAGCAACATCATCCGAACATGCATAAACCGTCAATGCTGAGACAATCAATATGGATACAATTCTTTTCATCATCACTTATTCCGTCAAATAATCTGATTCCCCATCCTGCAACGCACAGGAGTTGACATTTGCACAATAATATGTACGTCCTTGGTCTTCTGTTGCCATTGCAACAGCTACGACTCTCATCGCATCGGGATTCCAGGACGGGTCCAGCTGGGACGAGAAAGTCAACGGGTATTCGGTTCCTGCTTCAAGAGCAAGACCGGAGCCCAGATTGCTGCCTTCGATGCTGACAGACATCATCTTCCTTACAACGTTATCATGGAGATATGCCTCTCCGTCCGCTGCCCCGACCTGAAGGTAATCTATGCCGTCTTCAACGAGGAATGCATTGCAACGATAACGGCCTTCTACATTGGAAGCCACTCTGACAGTCACGGTCACCTTGCCGTTCTGAGCATCATATTCAGACTTCACGGCAACTCCACATTCTACCGGCCATTGTTCCAGTTCATACCGGACAGCCTCCAGCACCGAATCGACATCCGTACCGACACCGATCTCTCCATCCCTGAAGTTGATTACAAAATAAGGAAGTACATTGAATCCGTACTTTCTCATCAATGTTGAAGATGCCGAAACTGCCATCGGATCCGACATATCATTGTAGTCCAGATGAAAAGATATCGGAACCAAGACTCCCGGCATCAGTTCTTCTGCCTCTTTCAATGAAGATGCAAGACCCGGACAAGCCTGACAATAAGCTGAGGTGAACTGCAAGCCTAAAACCTTCTGCACATAATTCTTCTGCCCTACCGGTGCTGTCTGTCCCTGCTGCACATCTTCAGCAGACTTCGCATCTTCCTTGCCGCTGCATGAGACAAGAAAAATCAAGGTCAGCAAAGACGCTATATGCAACAACAATCTATTCATTGTATATATAATCCTTTGTTTCCCCAAAACAGCATAGGACGGCATTGTCGACTGATGTCCCTCCATCAGCATCCTTTCTATGGGCAAAGACAACAGCCTTCAGATCATCAAGCATGGCATCATTACCGCCATAGGCAAAAGTAAATGTCCTTTCCATCTGTCCGTCCTTTTCCAAAGTCACTGACGTACTCCCCTTGAAAGCCCTTACATTCTCACTAGCAGCCCACACAATATCGTGATAATATCCGTCCGGGGCATATGAAGTCCTGCCGTCATAGGCAAGGTAGTTATTATCCTTCAGTATTGCACATGCAAGATCATAGCTGCCTCCTTCCGATGATGTCAGGGCCGCATCTACCCTGAGATTACCATCGATGCATCCGAATCCGGAAATCCGGATCCCGCATGTAGCCGGACTGTCTGCACGACGCTCATTAACAATGGATGCGATATCTGTGACAGAACGGTCAAGCATATACAGATCATAGACATTTGCCGGAAAAGAGTTATTATCGAAATCAACACTCAAGGCCTCCCCCAATCCTGGAGCCGAATAGATATCGTTATAATGGCATGCCAGAACCACAACATGTTTCCGCACATCATCTTCCAGATCATGCAGGGCTTCCGTCATTCCCGGACATGCAGGACACCAGGCTCCTGTAAGCTTGAAAATAGCTACATTTCGGTGAAATTTCTCGTATTTTCCTCTGTTTACCGCACTTATCCTGACAGTATTGGAAGTATAAGTTCCTCTGTATATTCCGACAAATTCATACTCGCCGTTATCCATAGACACAAAGCCTTTTGAACGTCGAGGCAATCTTTTGCCCGTCTTTACATTCTCAAAATATATGACACCGGTTTCCGAATCTGTAGAAACAATCTTTCCGGACGGATCCTTTATAGTGAAAAGAGCCATATCCTTACCGTCGGCCTGTATGACCGTCTTGTCGGCACTGATAGTGTAACCATCCTCCGCTAGGCTATCAGAAACGGGAGATTCACATGATACCATAATGGTCATCATGAATGCAATCATATAAAACCGCTGTCTCATCATATTCATCAGAATGAAGTGGTAAGGGTAAGATTGGCTCCTGTATATGGAGAGATCTCACGGCAAACACCTCCGGAGCAGATGAATCCACCTTTAAACCGTCCATATCCCAAAGCCAGACGCGTGCGCGACTTGGTATAGCTTACACCCGCATTATAATAATGCACCTTGGTACTTCCATGATTGAACATATCGCTTACGAAAAGGCTCCAACGTGGTGCGAAATTAACCTCAAGAAGGGCTGCCATCCAGTCTTTGTCATCATCCTTGGTAAGGAGATACTGGAGTTCCAGACGAGTAGAAAAACGATCTGTATACTTGTAAAGCATGTCCAGAACGAATATATCCTGATTAATCATCTCATTGAGAGATCCTGCAGGCTTGGAACTGTTATACTCCTGATGAGAATAGAGGAGCATTGTCTTGAATTTCTTGTTCCACTGCTTTTCTATATCAAAGCTGAAATCACGGAACACAAGCGCACCAGCCTTGTACGTACCTTCTTCATCAATAGTGTAATAAGTAGAGAAATTCGCATGTATCTTCATACCGCGCTTACCTCCTAAGGCTGTACCGCGTCTGAAATTGTAGAAAGCATCAATCTGTCCTCCGATTTCACCGCTGTTCATGAAACCACCCAGATATTCTCCCACCTGGGAACTGTATGGATGAAGATTGGTAAGCATGTAGGTATACTGGGTACAGAGAGCCGGCACATAATTCATCATATTCAAAGGCGAATTGTTTCCGGTAAGGATCTCCGACCTCATCCACTCAAGACGGCGTCCTGTGACTGTGACACCCAATCCCTTGCCGTTATACCCGAAATCTATGAGCTGAGCATTACCCTTCTTGATGAAATATTCACCAGCTCCATCAGAATGGTATTTGTTGCCCGCATCCACATATTCGGCCTTGGCAAAGAATCCGCTGCACTCGAAGTTCAGACGTCCTGACCATCCGAATGTGCTGGATTTTCCTCCAAGTTCCACATAATCAGGAGACAGGTCCGGTTCATACCTGTTGAGCCCGGATGCTTCGATTGCAAGATAAAGATCTGTCCAGCCGACAAGATTGGAAATGGCAAAACTGACATCTGCTCCGCGCACCTGAGTATCCTTATTGGTCGGATAAAGTTCTCTCTGGACGTTACTTGTAAAGATTCCCATGCCAAGGCGAGGAAGTCCCCACAGGGCCTTGAAAGAAACGATATCCTTGTAATTATAGGTAAAACGAGCTCCGATTACGGCATTATTCAGTCCAAGGGCACGATCCTCCCAGCTGCGGAAAAGAAGTCCGCTTCCAAACTGCTCATAGAATGTTCCTGCTGTTACGGAGAAATCATCATCCTGCCATGTGGCATAGATGTTTCCCAGGTTGAATCCATGAAGATACGGACGCAGGTCCAGCACTGCAGGCAGATGACCTTCCAGCTGCATGCCGGCTGAAAAACGTCCCTTATAATAGTCCAGCTTCAGATAATTGGCTGTTGCAAACGGGTCCGTATCACCGATGAATGCACCCGTCTTCTTGTCATCCATATAATAATAGCTGTTAGACTCCAGGCTTCCTGTAAGATAACCTTTATCCGTCTGAGCTGCCAATACATGACCAAAGACGACCAATCCCAAAAGAAGAATAACTTTTTTCATAAGTCGTCATCCATTATTTTGAACATTTCTTTACCGCCTCAAACAGTTCAAGTTCATTTCCCGGTACATAAGAAGTATGGGAATAGACTATCTTACCGTTTCCATCAACAACAAACACGTGAGGAACCACAGATACGTTCATTGCTCTCATGAAATCCTGATTCTTATCAAACAGAAGCGTAAAATCCTCGCCCCAGCCACGTCCTTCCGCAAAAGACTTTGCTTTAGCCATCAGGCGGCTGTCATCCGTAGACACCGCAACTACGCGGAAAGAAGCCTCCTCCTGCCAATCAGGAAGTGCATCATATACCGCATCCAGTTCGCGGATGCATGGTTTGCATGATGTTGACCAGAAGGATACGATCATAGGAGTACCTTCTTCAAGAAGCACTTTCGTATTGAAAGTTTCTCCTTTTGCGTTCTCAACAGTTACAGAAGGGATCTGAGCAGCTGCCGCTACAGTGATAAAGAGTGCGATACTCAATAGGAATGTTCTCATTTTCATTACATTTCTAAATTAATGGTACGAACCGGCAAAAGTACGTAATAATATTTTTTAAATCAATATTTTTTCTGTGAAAAAGTATTTTATTATCTTTGTGACTTTCAAATTGTAACCCTATGCTTGTTGTTTTAGAAGGTCTGGATGGAGCCGGCAAATCCACACAGGTAAAGAAGCTTAAAAAATATCTTGAAGAGGCCTCCGGCAAACTCGAATACATTCATTTCCCGCGATATGATGCTCCCGTCTACGGAGATCTCATAAGCCGTTTTCTTAGAGGAGATTTCGGATCAAATGAAACGGTCCACCCGCAGCTGGTGGCATTGCTGTTTGCCGAAGACAGGCATGGTGCTGCACCTGTCATCAAGAAAAAACTGGCAGAGGGATGCAATGTCCTTCTGGACCGGTACGTATATTCCAATATTGCATACCAATGCGCCAAGCTCGGCAACATAGAAGAGGCCGAAAGATTGAGAGAGTGGATCATATGCACGGAATATGGTGATTTCGAGCTTCCGAAACCGGACCTGAACATATTTCTTGACGTTCCTATCGGATTTGTGGAGTCCAGACTGCAAAGTCAGAGGAGAGGTGCAGACCGGGAATACCTTGAAGGCGGACAGGATATACACGAAGCGGATATCGATTTTCAAAGGCGCGTACGCGACATCTACAGGAAGCAATGCGAACTGGACCCCAGATTCATAAGGATCGACTGCTCTGACGAATATGGCCAGATGCTTCCTCCGGGATCGATTTTTGCCAAGATCCAGGCAGTTGTAGACACAGCAATCAAACAAATGTTGCAATGAGGTATCTTCTTTTAAGACTAAAACGTTTCTGCGGGTTCATCACAGGTTTCATTTTCTTCCTTTCGGGTATATTCAAGCTACTGGATCCGGTGGGAGCCGGACTTGTAATGGAGGAGTATTTCAATTTCCTTCATGTGGATTTCATGGCTCCTGCAGCAAAAATAACAGGCACATTGCTGGCTTTGACCGAAACAGTTCTGGGTGCCGGGCTGATAACCGGAGTATGGCGCAGGATCATTGCACCTGCAGCCATCGCTATTCAAGGTTTCTTCACCCTTGTGACACTACTGCTGGTCATTTTCAACCCCCAGATGGATTGCGGATGCTTCGGAGAGGTCATTCATCTCACACACATGGAAACGTTTGTAAAGAACATCCTGATGCTTGTACTGCTCCTTACATACTACATCCCCGCAAAACATCTGGGCAAAACACGAAGACGCAAATATGTATCATTCTCTATAGTGCTGACATCAGTATTCCTGTTCACAATCTATTCATGGATGCATATTCCATTGACCGATTTCACAGATTTCAAGCCTGCCGCAGCGCTACAGGCCGGCAACGCCTTCGGAACTCCGCAGGAAGATATGTATGAAGCGGTGTTCTTATATGAAAAGGATGGACAGCAGCAGGCCTTCACACTCGGCCACCTCCCTGACACAACATGGACATTCGTCAGCACAGAGACCAGACTCAAGGAGGGATACGACAATTCCTTGGTCAACCTGTCTTTCCACGACAGTATGGGACGATATCAGGACTCTCTTGCAACAATAGGCAAGGTAATGGTCATATCACTATATGATACTGACATAAAAGCTTCCCAATGGGCAAGGACTGCAGCACTTATAAATGCATCTGAAGAGCAAGGATTCACGCCTGTCACTCTGTTTTCCGGTAAAATGGAGGATATTCCTGAAGAATTGAGAAGAACTGCCTTCCATGCAGACAGAAAGACATTGCTATCTCTGAACAGAGCCAACGGTGGGGCAACTTTTTTCAATGACGGATTCCTCATCCGGAAATGGTCGGCAAGATCTCTGCCTGACAGAAAAGAGCTGAAAGAACTTTATGAAGGAGACGCCACAGAAACCATAATTGGTCACAGCAGTCAGAGCAGTCTCATATTCCAGAGTTTTCTCCTATATGTATTTGCAGTCATGCTTCTTCTGTAAAACGTCATCATTACAGAATCAGCCACCGGGAATCCGCGATTCTTCCGGTGGCTGATTCTGTATATGACCTATGCCTTTACTTTACTCGGCATAATCGAATCCTATGCTTTCTCCTACCTTGCAATCTACCACATTGTTGACAAGACCGCCGTTGGTGATAAAGACTGCCAGATGCAGATTTTCCTCCTGCCATGAAGGGTCAAGCTCCATCACAAAAACGTATTCGCTGTATTCACCAGCCTTTATCTGGCCTAGCTTATGACCGGAAAAATTGGACTGGGATATCTCACTGTCAGCTATACGCAGCACATTATTATGTTTATTCATCCACTCCTGGGATGCACCGGCCTGCTCTGATATCAGATCATCCTCCAGAAGCCACGCTCCTACACGATATTCAGCAGTTTCGGCTGCCTTGACAAGAGCCTTTACAGCAAGTGTCTTTCCGGAAAGCACTGAGTTGACAGCTATTCCGGCCATCGGTTCCTGAGCATCATACCACTCGTCTATAACATATTCAATATCCATGGCTGTCCTGTCTGTGTCACTGTAAGCACCGATTTTTGAAGACTTGTCAAAATCCGCAACAAGCCAAGGCGCACCGCTTACCCCCATGAACCCATGAACATCCTTTTCAAGATAAAAAGTCGATGCCCAAGATGTATGTGATGAAACATGGACGACTTTTGAAGAATAAGCCTCCTTCTCATACACCTTATGAAGAGCAGATATCATATAAGGACAATTCGGACATCCGGTTCCTGTGAACTGAGTCATAAGAACACGACGCCTGAATGAAGTATTGGATTTATCTTCGTCCACCGGATTTGACGGTACTGCCATCGGGATAGCCTTGACCACAACCGTATTGGAAGTGAATGTCATATAAGATGCCCAGAAAGAATATGTACCATCTGCATCTGCAGTGAACTTCATATCCTTGATATCGACAACTGCATTTGTCGATCCATCATAAAAGGTAACGCCCTCTGTAACAGGCTCACCTGCGAGGGTAAGTGTAAAGTTTGCAGCATCAACCTTGCTCTGGATATAGATCTTATCCACCTTCAGAACCAGTTCTGAATCGGCAGCCGGAGTCTTACTGTTGCTTTCATCGCCTGACTTTTCGCAGGCAGCCATTAAAACGGCTGCCGCAAAAAGCAATATCATTTTATATATTTTCATTTTTATCTTATTTTTTCCGAATAATATTCTTCACGTGCCCTGTTGAAAGTCTCTCTGGTTGCAGGGGCCTGATATGCAACATTCAGCTTCACAGGGGCTTTGAGAGGAGTGATTGCCTTAGGAGCCGTCATCATCTTGATTCCTGTCATCAAATTATTGTCAGGATCAACCATACGAGGCCTTGCAAGGCTTGCAACACCAGGAACGGCATCCTGCTGCTGTCCGTCTCCGTTCCAACCCTTTGTAAGGACAATTTCGGAAACCACCGCATATGCCATGCTAGGACTGCCATATGTAAAATACTGAGGAGTAAGATAATACTCTGCTCCATCAGCAATCAATGCCTTCAAGGTTATTGTCTGGGCATCAGCAGAAATCTCTACCGGCGAATATCCATACAAAGGCATATCCCCATCATCGTAACCGAACGAGCCCAAAGTTTCATTCTTCTCTGAAGAATATGGTAGAAGATGATAGTTATACCCGTCCCAGTTGGAGAACGGATACATGAGTTCCGTATTCATCGGCACCCTCGCCTT
This sequence comes from Bacteroidales bacterium, assembly GCA_017442315.1. Lineage (GTDB taxonomy): Bacteria > Bacteroidota > Bacteroidia > Bacteroidales > UBA932 > Cryptobacteroides. The sequence continues at coordinate 39,913 of JAFRZX010000004.1, read as the reverse complement.
AACCACTCCATCTTCCTTATAGAACTCAAGATACCATTTAGGGCCGAAATCGTAGAATATCTGTCCATTATCATAGCTTCCATATGTAGAAGATGTGAACAGATCCCATGGAGAAGCCACGTTAAGTCCATAAGCGTACTTATCCAGAGCGAATCCAGTGCAAAGCAGACGGTTCTGCCAATCTACGTTATACTTGGTGAAATCATCTGCCATAGTGCAGAATCCATTATAGACATCAGTAACCCTACGTCTGAAATCCTCATCAGACTCGATCTGGTTCCCGTTTTCATCAACACGAGGCTTATATATATCAAACAGACTCTCAGGCATAGGAGAGACATAATCTACACCACGTGATATCGTCACCTTGGACTCTATCTCCCTCTCGAAACTCTTATAACCTGTTTCAGTGGATTCAGTATTTCCATTCTCATCATATACGGAAAGAATCCTCGCCTTAGCCGTCCAGTCTCCGACAAGCTTGTCATACAGATCTGTCTTTACATATACAGCTGGGTCAAGCTGCCTTGTGCTGCAGTCAGCAAAAGAGTTATCACCGCGCTCAAAAGTATTTGTCCTGTCTTCCGCATTATATCCGAGAACACCGAGTCTCCATGTCTCAGCTGGAGGAGATGTAAACCATATGTCATATCCCTCAGGAGAGTTTATCGCTGCAATTTCTGCCGGTGTCAACGCAACACCTCCGCTGATTATATCAGGATAAGTATATTCCACATTTCTCAGAAGTTCAAACTCCCTGACATAATTACATGCCCAAAATCCTTTGACAAGATCCCCAGCAGGAGCCTTGATGTTGAACTTCACTCTATCGGAATACTTTCCGTCCTCAACAGCCGTAACATCCACATCCGGCAGTGGCAGAGTATATCCTGTGGTTGAAATCGTTGTCCTCTGGAAGCTCTGCACAGTACCACCCTGATCTCCGAAACATGTCACCATGACATGATAAGTCGTATTAGGCTGCGCATATATCTGATTGGTAAGATTTATCTTCTGACCTCCCATATAAGTCTGAGCGAGACCGAAACGCCATGCATAATAACTTGTCAGGAACCACTGGAGATAATCTTCGTTGCCTCCCAAGAATTTAAGCACATCTTCATAAATTCCCTGATCCATGATTCCGACATGATAAGAATACACATTATCATCAGGAATCACATTGAATGAGGCATCGATTGCACTTGAAGATACCGGTTCGATTGTCACGCCTCCATCAAGCAGAGCCGGAGTATCCAGGGTTATAAAAGTCCTCTGGAACTCGCCTGACCAATACTGGTCCTGCATTTCAGCAACCTCAAGAAGAGGCGTTGTCGGAGGTATGTACTGAGCGAACCAAGCCTCATAATCGAACAATGGAATGAAATGGTCCCATCCACGCCCGAATTCATCTTCACCCCACTCAAATTCTCCTGCCAGAAAGACAAGAGGTTCGCCAGGAGAAAAATAATCATGTAAATAATAATGTTCAAGGGGATCCGCTTCATCTTCCGGAACCGGGTTGAGATTCTCGTCCACATACACATTGTCCGGTCCGTAATAAAGTTCGCGGGATGCAGTAACCTTCATCCTTCCGTTATCCGTAAGAGCTTCCGCATCGGTACGTCCGGTTGAAAGCAGATCAAGATAGAACGGCAATGTGATGACACCATAACGGATGGCATTCTGATCCTGTCCCGGACCGATATTGTCTCCTGTCTTGATATGAACCTTGAAGGAATCCATATCTTTTTCTATGACAGTGACCAGGTCCGTGAATTCATATGCTGCAGTGGAGAATTCCAGCATTACAACATCGTCATATTGCGTACTTTCGTCAACTTTCGCTGCTACATAGACAACATAATCCGATTCGGATTCCAAGTCTGAAACAGTTATACGGTCCGTTCCGGAAGCCTTCTGGGTAATACCACTCTTGAAAACTACCATAGGAGTCATATTATCCATTTCATGGTCATTGATTACATAGGCAACCTCCATGATGTTCTGCGTCCTGATCAGAAGATCTGCTGAAGACGGAGTAATGTTTTCCAATGTAACTTCAAGGGCAGGCTCCTTTCCTGCCGGAGTTTCCTCCTCAGGCTGCTTGCATCCGAAAACAACGGACAGAACGGCCAGGAGCCAGATCATGTTTAAGATTTTACTTTTCATTTACTTGTATCACTGATTAATAATTACTTGTACATAAGCATATCACGGCAAAGTTAAACTTTTTTTTAAAATCTCCAATTATGTGTTCTATAAGAAACGCTCATAGCTTGGAGAACGGCATATTTTTGTATCTTTGCAGCCGGTTAGCATCACTTGAAATATATGGACACTTACTCACTTCTGGCAGTTTCGCCTGTCGACGGACGTTATTCACGTCAGACTGAAACATTAAGGGAATATTTCAGCGAATACGCATTGATCAGATATCGTGTTCGCGTAGAAATTGAATACTTCATTGCCCTGTGCAGGATACCTCTTCCGCAGCTGGCAGATTTCGATCACTCCTCATTCGAGGCACTCAGGGACATCTATCGGAAGATGACCCCGGAAGATGCTGCCAAGGTCAAGGAAATCGAGAAGGTAACAAACCACGATGTCAAAGCGGTTGAATATTACATAAAGGACCGTTTCAAGGAATTGGGAATAATGAAGTGGGGCGAATTCGTACATTTCGGGCTCACATCCCAGGATATAAACAACACATCTGTACCTTTGTCTTTCAAGGAGGCTGTAGAGGATGTATTCATGCCGTTGCTGAAAGAGGTGGTGAACCTGATAAAAGGCATGGCAGAGGATTGGAAAGACATACCCATGCTTGCAAAGACACACGGCCAGCCGGCATCCCCTACCCGTGTGGGAAAGGAATTCAATGTCTTTGCAGTTAGACTTGATGAGCAGATCAGGCAGTTCACGCAGCTGGCTTATCCTGCGAAATTCGGTGGAGCTACTGGCAACATGAACGCCCACAAGGTAGCATATCCGCAGATAGACTGGATCGGATTCGGCAACGATTTCGTCTCATCCCTTGGACTGAAGAGATCGTTCCCGACCACGCAGATAGAGCACTATGACAATCTGGCATCTCTATTCGACTGCCTGCGACGGATCAATACCATACTGATAGATTTCTCACGGGATATCTGGACTTATATTTCAATGGAATACTTCCGTCAGAAGGTAAAGGCCGGGGAGGTGGGGTCGTCAGCAATGCCACATAAAGTCAATCCTATAGATTTCGAGAATGCCGAAGGCAATTTCGGAGTTGCAGATGCGATCTATACTCACTTGTCAATGAAGCTGCCTGTGTCCCGACTGCAGCGTGACCTCACAGACTCTACAGTTCTGCGCAACATCGGAATGCCTCTTGCCCACTCCGTCATATCGTTGAATTCCCTGAAAAAAGGTCTCGGTAAACTCATACTGAACGAAGACGCCATACGCGCAGACCTCGAAAGGAACTGGGCAGTTGTAGCCGAAGCCATCCAGACTATCCTCAGAAGGGAAAACTACCCTAACCCATATGAGACACTGAAAGCCCTGACGCGCACAGGAGCAGGCATCAACCATGAAGTCATAGCTGAATTCATAGAAACACTGGATGTAAGCGAATCCGTAAAAGAAGAACTCAGAGCAATCAGCCCTTGGACGTACACGGGATTCTAAACGTTGAAGAGCTTTTATTCCAGCACATATACATCTTCGCCAGGGGCAGCAAAACGGAACTGTTCTCTGGCGAATTTTTCCAATGTATCCCTATCTGTCCTGATCTGCCTTATCCTGCGGTCAAGCTCAGCATTCTTCTCTTCGTATTCCAGAATCAAACGTTCCTGACGTGATATCTCAATTCCGGCCTTAGCCCAATTGATGAAAGTGTTGCCAGGTCCTATCATCCACAGAACGACAAATACCAAGGTACTTACAACTACATACCACGCAAACCTGCGATGAGGGCCATGAAATATATCTCTTATTTTTCCCAAGCCAGAATAGATTTAAATAAGTTTAGACAGAATATGTTCTTACTATCGACAAAAATAGTTATTTTTGAAAAATTTTTCATAAAACAACAGCAAAATATTTTTTCATTATGAAACCTACACTTTTGGTACTTGCTGCCGGAATGGGCAGCCGTTATGGTGGACTGAAGCAAATGGATGGGCTAGGTCCTAATGGAGAAACCATCATTGACTATTCCATATATGATGCCGTAGAAGCAGGGTTCGGCAAGGTAGTATATATAGTGCGGGAATATTTCCGCGAGCAAATGGAGCAGGTGGTCAAGGAAAAATACAGCGGCGTCAAGTGTGTAGACGGAGAGCCACTGGAATTCCAGTTCGTAACACAGGAGCTCGACAAGATTCCGTCTCAGTTCACTCTCAATCCTGAACGCGAGAAGCCTTGGGGTACGGCTCATGCGGTATTAATGGGCAAGGACGCCATAAAGGAACCTTTTGCTGTTATCAACGGTGACGACTATTATGGAAAGGAATCCTTCAAGATAATAGGAGACTGGCTCAGGAAAAAAGAAGGCAAGACAGGAGAATATGCACTGGTAGGATTTGAACTGGACAACACCCTTTCCGAATCAGGGGCGGTATCAAGGGGCATCGGAACAGCAGACCAGACAGGTTTTCTCACCGAAGTAGTAGAACATCATAAGATAGCAAGGGCTGAAGACGGTAAGATCTATGGAGAGAACAATAATACAGGCGAGACTGTAGAACTTGCACCTAAGGCACTCTGTTCAATGAACATGTGGGGCTTCACACCTGACTATTTCGACAAGAGCGAAGAGATTTTCGTAAAATTCCTCGAAAAGAACATCAACGCTCTGAAGGCAGAATTCTATATTCCTTATGCAATCGACTGCATAATCAAGGAGGGAATCGGCAAATGCGAAATGCTGTCAACTCCTTCACGGTGGTTCGGTGTCACATTCAAGGAAGACCGTCCGGGAGTAGTCGCAAAATTCCAGGAATTTGCCGACAAGGGCATCTACCCTACTCCTCTCTACAAGAAATAATTATTCTGAAATGGGAAAACATTTTTTCAAAAGACATCAGGGAAGAGGTTCATACGACCTCTTCTCTAATTATAACCGATATCTTCCGGGAATAGGAGGCATGTTCATGCTGTTCGGCCTTTTCCTTATAGGTTCGCTTTTGGGCAGCATTGTCACTGCCGGACTGCAACTTGTTCTTGGTCAGGATTTTGTGCTGGAATACGGAACACTTATATCATATCCAGTCATGTTCATTCCTCCTATGCTTTACGCTTCAGTAAAGAGCCGGATGAGCAATATTTTCGACAAAGCCTATGCTCTGGACAGTTCCAACTTCGGAGAGCGTGGCGGCCTTGTAGCAGCCATAACCGTTTCCTTAGCCACTATAGCAGCTGCATGCTTGATGGAACCTGTTACAACACTGCTTCCGCAGATGCCGGAATGGTTTGAGAAAATCATGAACCAGCTGATGGAAGGCAGTCCGCTGTGGGCCACATTGATTTCCGTATCAGTTTTTGCACCTTTCTTCGAGGAATGGCTTTGCCGAGGTATTGTATTGAGAGGTCTTCTGAGCAAGACAAGTCCTGCCGCAGCAATCTGCATCTCAGCTGTTTTCTTTGCCATCCTTCATATGAACCCATGGCAAGCTGTCCCGGCATTCGGATTAGGTCTGCTCTTCGGCTACGTTTATTACAAGACAGGTTCGCTCAAACTCACTATGCTTATGCATTGCGTCAACAACACCATGGCAGTGGTGCTTGCTCAGATTCCATTCCTGAAGGAGGCGGACACACTCATGGATGTAATGAGTCCTTGGGCATATGCATGCACTTATATCGCATTCGTGCTGATACTGGCCTGTGCCATCATAATCATACAGGCTATTCCTCAGAAAGAGGGAAACCTTGGCGGATGTGACAGAGTCGACAATATGTCTGACTTGCCGACATCTATCAACTGAAGGGAATCTGCCGGAACGCCATAGATTCCAGATGTGGCGCAGACAGAAAGATAGAAGTCGATTATAGAGAATTTCGGGGTATCGGACAGATGGTACAATCCTTCGGAGCGTGCATAATCTTCCAATACTCCGAATATTTTATCTGACATGATATGTATACCGGAGAATGCCTTTCTGACACATTTCTGCGGGTCAAGACCCGGATAAGGAGATCGTATTTCTCCTGTATTTAAGTTTGTCCATCCGGCCAGTCTCATCGTATCAGGTTCAAACAGCAGATAGCGCGAAGTCTTCCTATCACTGACAAGAAGGGTTGCCATGGCATCAGGCCTGACCCTGGCTTCAAGCCAACAGATGTCAAGATTGGACAAGATATCCACATTATGGACCAGAAAACTGCCGCAGCCCTCAAGTAAAGGCCGTGCATGAAGTACCGCGCCACCTGTCTCCAACAACATCTCCCTTTCATCACTGAAACGAACCGCAAGCTTCCCAGGGTGCTTCACATGCGGGAATACAGACATCCAGTCCTGAAGGGCACACCATTCTTCAATCTGACCGGCAAAATGATGAACATTGATAACCGCTTCATCTATACCGGAAGAAAGGAGTTTCTTTCCCACATGTTCCAAGAGAGGGATTCCACCAACCGGCACAAGAGCTTTGGGCATATTATCCGTCAAAGGTTTGAGCCGGGTACCCAGACCGGCTGCGAATATCATTGCCTTCATAATCCCTGCTGTTCACGATGAGTAAGACATACACGCACATCCGGGAACCTTTCCTTCAGATGAGATGCAAGATGCTCTGCACAATAAACAGAACGGTGCTGACCTCCCGTACATCCGAAACTTACCATCATATGCCTGAACCCACGATGACGGAAAGTATCAACATGCGGGTCCACAACTCCATACACGTGCTCAAGAAAGCCTTGGATCTCCCCATCATCCTCAAGGAACCTGATTACAGGCTCATCCTTTCCGGTAAGATTGCGGTAGGGTTCATAGCGTCCCGGATTATGTATGGAACGGCAGTCAAACACATATCCTCCACCATTACCTGAGAGATCACGCGGAATACCTTTCTTATATGAAAAACTGTTCACTGCCACAGTAAGGACTCCATCCTGAGACATGCCGTATCCGGCATAAGGAGACATGGTCAGTTCATCCAGAACACTGCACAGATATGGAAATGATTTTCTTATTTCCGGAGAAAGACGGCTTGAAAGATCGCCAAGTACGGCAGGAATACTTATCACGAAACGCGATTTCTGCTCCACCAGTCCACGAAAGCCGTAAGCACCGAGAACCTGGAGTGTCCTGAATAGTACGAAAAGCTCCAGTTCCCGCACAAATCCTGCCCGATCTGTTCCGACGTATTCAGACAACGCATCCAGATAACTGTCAAGCATAGCCTCCCGGAAGACATCAGGATAGCCTGACCTGGCATGCCATATGAACGAAGCTACATCATAATGGACCGGCCCACGCCGACCTCCCTGGAAATCGATAAAATACGGAACACCATCACGGAGCATCACATTACGGGCCTGGAAATCTCTGTGCATGAAGACTGCTCTGCCAGACAGAACTCCGGAAGATGAACATGCCAGAAGTTTATCCGCAAAATCCTCCATATCCTGCTGAAGCTTCATTTCATCAAAACCGACTCCTGAAGGTTTAAGGAAACAATACTTGAAATAGTTCAGATCGAACATTATCATCCTGTGGTCGAAAGAACTCTGAGGATAGCATATGCTGAAATCCAGGCCATCTGCTCCTTCAAACTGCATCTTGGGAAGCATTGCAATCGTCCTGCATAAAAGTTCCTTCAGCTTGGCATCTTCAGCCATGGTCCCTGAATGACATGCTGCCTCCACAAGATCAAAGAGGGATTCTTCTCCAAGATCCTCTTGAAGATAGCACATGAAATCATCGCTACAGGCATACACTTCCGGAACATTTATTCCTTTTGATCTGAAATGACGCGCAATGGTTATGAATGCATTGTTCTCTTTCTGATCTGTGCCGACAACACCGATGCAGGTCCCACCTGCAGAAGTCATGCGGAAATATTGCCTGTTGCTGGCAGACCCGTTCAAAGGAATAATGCTCAGCGGAGCAGAACCGAATAACGAAATATACAGACTTTCCAATCGTTCCATAATAGATTTCCAGATATCAGTAGCATTTTGAAAATTCAAGCAACCCTGAAATTTTCCGCTAATTTACTAAGAATCTGTTTAAAATTTTCTCAAAAACTCAAACAGATTCCTAATACTTAAACAAAAAAGAGTAAATTTGTTGGATTTAACTGATAAAGTCATGCACAACTACGCTTATTGCTCGGACAAGTACCAGTACACAATGGGAAAATCCTTTTATGACAGCGGGATGAAAGACTGCCACGCCGTCTTCAATCTATTCTACAGAAAAGCTCCTGAGAATAACAACTGGGCAGTGGTCAGCGGCGTCGAAGAAGTCATCGAAATGATCGGCAACCTCGGCAACATGGATCCCTCATTCTTTGAGAAATTCCTCCCTGGAGAGGAATATGCCGAGTTCAGAGGATATCTTTCTGCAATGAAGTTTACCGGCAATGTCTATGCAATGAGAGAAGGTGAAATCGCCTTTCCAAACCAGCCGATCATCATTATCGAAGGACCTCTTATCGAAGCCCAGGTACTGGAGACTCCGATGTTATGCATAATGAACCACCAGATGGCTGTAGCAACAAAGGCATCAAGGGTATGCAGGGCCACCAACCGTCCTGTAAGCGAATTCGGATCACGGAGAGCCCATGGTCCATGGGCAGCGACATATGGTGCCAAAGCAGCCATCATAGCAGGATGCAGCGCAACATCAAACATCCTGACCGGAGCCATCTTCGACTATGGTTCAACCGGAACCATGGCACACAGCTACGTAACCTCTTTCGGATGCTCCGTAAAAGGAGAATACCATGCATTCGACACATATATAAAGACACATAGGAACGAGCCTCTGATTCTGTTGATCGACACATACGACACTCTGAGATGCGGTATCAGGAATGCAGTCAGAGCATTCAGGGACAATGGCATAGATGACAGCTATGGTGCAGGATACGGAATCAGGCTGGACAGCGGAGACCTCGCATACCTGTCGTCAGAATGCCGCACGATCTTAGATGAAAACGGATTGAAGAAATGCAGGATATTCGCCACCAATTCACTTGACGAGTACCTCATCACCGACCTTGAACGTCAGGGAGCATGCATAGATTCATATGGAGTCGGCGATGCCATAGCGACCAGCAAGGCAAATCCTTGCTTCGGCAATGTATACAAGTTGGTCGAAATAGACGGAGAGGCCGTACTAAAACGCTCTGAAGACAAGATAAAGCTTATCAACCCAGGATTCCAGATAACATACAGGATAATGAAGAACGATCCTCAGAAAGGGGAAATATATAAAGTGGATGTTACCTGTCTGAGAGGAGATGAACTCAGCAGGAAGATAGAGGCTGGAGAAGGCTTCACCGTATGTGACGAATATGACCGCTATAAATACAAGACCTTTGAAGCCGGCGAATATACAGCCATCGCTCTGCAGCACAAGGTAATGGAAAACGGAAAACGATGCGTTCCGTTCCATACACTTGCCCAGAAGAAAGCATATTATGACAACACTCTCATGCACTTCAGTCCAAGTGAAAGACGCCTGATCAATCCTCATTATTATAAGGTAGACATTTCAGACGACCTTTATAATCTGAAGATGAGCATAATCAACAGGCTTGTGGAAGAAATCAAAGACTTCAACTTATAGAAGCTGTTTAAAATTTTCTCAAAGATTCAAAAGAAGATTGATATGAACAACAGTGCACTTGTCATAGTTGACATGCTATATGACTTCATAGACGGAAGTCTTGCATGCCATAATGCTGAAAATGCAGTCAAGGAAACATTGGATTATATTGACGTACAGACTAAAGGACAAAACGGAGAAGATCACGAGATTCTTGACACATATCCTATCCTTTTCATACGTGACTGCCATCCTGCCGACCATTCATCATTTATCGAAAATGGCGGAACATGGCCAGTCCACTGTGTAAGAGGCACGCGGGGAGGCGAGATACATGACCTATTGAAGCCTTATGTCAAAGAAGAACTTACATTCGACAAAGGATGCGCCTCAGATACAGAACAGTATTCCGGTTATGACGGACGCAACGGAGCAGGCCAGTCCTTGGGAGAGATACTGGAACTGCTGGACTGCACAGATGTATATGTATGCGGAATAGCTACGGAATTCTGCGTCATGAACACATGCTTGGATCTTATGAAGGCCGGATTAAATGTCCATCTTCTCCAAAAGTGCGTTGCCTATGTGGATAAGGATGGACATGACAAGGCAATTTCAGAGATGAAGCATATGGGCATAAGTATTGAGTAAAGGGGACTATTTGCGTATATCAGTGATTATTCGTACCTTTGCCCTCTTGTTATGAAGAATCTTTTGGCGAAAATATGGGTCCCGTTCCTCATCGTGACAGTGGCTGCACTGCAGTCATTCGGCATTGACGCAGGCAGAATGACAGGCTTGAGGAAACAGGCCGATTCACTCGTACTGCAGGTTCTGTCCGACAGTGTTACGACAGGTTCCGCCATCATGGATTCATTGGTACAGGACACCCTGGCCTTGGACTCTTTGATTGCAGATACATTGGCAACAGCAGCAAGAGATACGATCCGAATCCCCGATTCACTCCGGTTCACAGATCCTTTCTTCTACAAATATTACCTTGCAGTCAAGGATTCAACCACCAGACAAGAAGTCCGCGATTCCCTGATTCAAGCCGGTGACACTCTCGAACTGATGAAGCTGGATTCCCTTTATATAAAGGATTCGACTGAGGTGGCTACAGCCAGATTCAACGCATGGTATTCGTCTCTGACCAGACGAGAGCGCAAAAAATATGATGCAGAACAGGCACTTCCGGCCCTTATCGCCGCCGCAAACAGAAAGATGGAGATCAAGGACAGCATCAGAGCCCACAAAGACAGTATAATCCAAGCTACACCCCGCATCCTTGAGACCTTTGCAATAGAGGACTCCCTTCACTACAAGCGGATAATAATGTGGAAGCATGAAAGACATTTCCACAATCTCTCAATAGAGATTCCCGACACTTCATACAACACGCATTTTCATGAATACCCGTTCTTCCAGCAGGACCTGAACGCAAACTGGCTGGGAGTAATAGGTTCTCCGACACAGCTGTATGATTATTTCAAGAGACAGGAAGAGGACAATGTCATCTTCTATACCCCTTATCAGATATACGGCTACACACCTGAGAACCTTCCTCAATACAACACAAAGACAGCATACACGGAGCTTGCATACTGGGGTACCTTGTTTGCAAATCAGGAGAAGGAGGAGTCGAACATCAAGATCCTGACAACACAGAACATAACTCCGGAACTGAACATAATGCTTGAATATCATCGTTTCGGAAGTAACGGTATGCTGAAAAGGGAAGACACCGACAACAGAACGTTCGTTGCAGCCACCAACTATCTTGGCAAGAAATACATGATGCATGCCGGCTTCATATACAACAAGATCGAGAGAAGCGAAAACGGAGGAGTCATCGATCCATTCTGGATCAGGGACACGACGGTGGATGCCCGCGAGGTAGAGGTATACCTGAAGGATGCCAGCAATCTAATCAAGAAAAACACGGTATTCCTTGACCAGACATATAGGATTCCTTTCACGTTTCTTGACAGACTGAAAGAACGAAGGGATGCCAGAAGACAGAACAACGGCATGATGGAACTTCCTGCCCTTACCGAAACTGACACAACTTCCATCAACACCGACATAACCACAGCATTCATTGGTCACAGCAGCGAATATTCCGTATTCCGCAAGACCTATCAGGACAACATTGCCAAATCAGACAGTGCTGGAAGGCAGTTCTATGATGACAGGTTCTATCTGAATCCGACCAAGAGCAAGGACTCCCTTCGGGTGATGAGGATAGAGAACAGGGCATTCATCAGGCTTCAGCCATGGAAAAGCGACGGTATCGTATCCAAGCTCGATGTAGGTATCGGAGACAAACTCGTCAACCACTACAGTTTCAAGCCTACCGATTATCTGGAAGGAAGCAGCAACGTCGTGCAGAACTCCGTATACATATATGCCGGAGCCAACGGACAGTACAAGAAGTACCTGACATGGAATGCACAAGGAAGCTACACTTTCCTGGGTCATGAAATCAATGATTTCGGTATTGACGCGAACATGTCGTTCAGTGCATACCCATTCCGAAAGGACCGCAACAGTCCCCTCACATTGAACGTCCATTTCGAGACTAGCCTCAAAGAGCCGGACTACTACGAACAGCATCTATATACAAACCATTTCAAATGGGACAATGACTTCAGCAAGATATCTACCACAAAACTCAAGGCATCACTTCACGTTCCTCGCCTGAAACTTGATGCATCATTCGGTTATGCCTTGCTGGGCAACAATATATATTACGACACTTACGGTATCGTCAGACAGAACACAGAGCCGATGAGTGTCATGACGGCATCACTGCGCAAGGACTTCAAGCTATGGAAGTTCCATCTGGACCACAAGGCTTTGTTCCAGCTTTCATCCAATACCGATGTGATGCCACTGCCTATGCTGGCACTCAACTTCAGGTACTATATCGAATTCGATGTCGTAAAGAACGTCATGCAGATGCAGATAGGTGCCAATGGAACATTCACAACAAAATGGTATGCGCCCGCATACAACCCGGTACTGGGAGTGTTCCATAACCAGAACGCAGAAGAATACGGAAACTGCCCATATATTGATGTTTTCGTGAACATCCAATGGAAAAGGGCAAGTATATTCGTAAAAGGTGTCAACCTGAACATGGGCTGGCCAAACAAGTCTGCGGATTACTTCTCAGCTGCAGGATACATAGCACCGCAGAGAGCCATTAAGTTCGGTATTTCGTGGCCATTCTGGGTATTGCCGGGTAAGAAGAATGCAACAAGCACAAGCAGCAGTAAAGCCGCGGGAGGCGGCAGGGGCAATACTGCTGGAATGCCTTCCGGTCTGTCCGGAGGCAGGAATGGTGCTTCAAATTATTGATGATGAGATTATTAGCGGAAAAGACAAAAACAAGATTGAGATACCTTACCGTATCGGTTATGATTATATGCATTACTCCTCTTTGTGAAAAGGGCAGAATGCTGAACGGAGCACATTCAAGCAATGTGTTTGCAGGAAAAGACATCACATGTGCCATAGACCTGGGAGACGACATGTATGGTTCACATGGCCTTGAGACAGGATTCAATTATGAACTTCTGGGCAGATTTTCCAAGGACAATCACTGCAATGTCAGAATAATTGCCGCAGGGAAAAACGAAGATTACATAGACTCTCTCCTCAACGGAAAGGTTGACATTGTCATCACACACGAAGTAGACTCACTTGATCAAGACGGCATAAACATCCTGAAAAAGATGATGGGCTGTTCTGTCTGGGCCATAAAAGACGCCGGGCAGAATAAAACAAGACAGCTTGACAACTGGATTTCCTACATGCTCAATTCTGATGATTTCAAGGAAATGCATAACAGATATAGCAAATCATACAACCCTCACAGGATGGCAGAAAAAGGGATACGGACTGACATGGCAAGTCCTTATGACCAATTGATCAGGAAATATGCCGCCGACCTTGGTTGGGATTGGAGAATGCTCGCAGCAGTACTCTATCAGGAATCCCGATTCTCAATAAACTCAAGGTCGTCCAGAGGTGCACAAGGTCTTATGCAGGTTATGCCTCAGACCGGCCTATACTACGGGATTGACGATCTGCTTGACCCGGAAAAGAACTTGAAGGCAGGAACTTCCCACCTTCTCAGACTTCAGAAGATCTTTGCAAAATATGATCTGCAAAAAGATGAACTGATAAAATTTACGCTTGCAGCCTATAATGCCGGAGAAGGGAGAGTCGCTGACTGCCGCAATTTTGCCAGTGCAATAGGCGTGGACAATACAAATTGGGATGAGATTACCAAAATAATCCCATTAATGAGGGAAGATGCCATACTTGAAGAAGAATCTGTAAGATTGGGCAAGTTTCAAGGGCACGAAACCATCGCATATGTAGAAAACGTGATGTCACACTATCAGGCAATATGCTCGATATGCCCTGTCATCTGACTCTCACAGTCTGAGCCGGATCCACTCTCGTAATGAACATGCAAGGAATGAACATAAGGAGCAGTATGACGGCAAAAGCGATGACATCAATGGCAAGGATCAGTTCAATATCCACATGCACAGGAACATATGACACGAAATAATTCTCAGGATTCAGCTTGAGGATGTGCGTTGTACCTTGAATAAGACAGAACAGCAGGGCAAGCAGGTTTCCAATGAACATACCTCGCATGACTATGACAGACGAACTGGCCAGGAACACCTTGGAAATGGCAAGATTACGCATTCCCATAGCCTTAAGGATACCAATGGTGGAAATGTTCTCAAACAACATTATAAGGAGTCCTGAAATCATATTGAAGCCTGCCACAATAATCATCAGAGCAAGGATGAAGATGACATTGAAATCTATCAGCTTCAACCAGTCAAACAGCTGAGGATAACGCATTACCGAAGACATGGCGATAACATCGGCCTCATCTTCAGATGAAAATGCATTGATATATGCCCCTGCTTCTTCCGAAGCCGCAATTATGTCGGACTCTGATTTTGAATTTCTGCCAAGCAATATTTCAAAGGCCGAAACCTGACCGTCAGTCCATCCGTCCAGACGCTGAAGATCTGCTATGTCGGCGTATACCACAAGACGATCATCCGTCTGAACAAGCGCATCATGCACACCAATTACATTGAACTGACGGACCTTGACCTTGTCGGAGACAAAATATGTCAGCATTTTGTCTCCGGGCATGATACCGGTGATTTCGGAAAGACGTACCGGTATTGAAACTCCCAATGCAACCGTATCTGATGAAGGGACACCTTTGAATATGACACCATGAATTTCACCGCCATGCTTTACAATTCCTGCGCGATAGACAACAGGAACGATTTCATCCACAGCCTCAATGCTTTCCAGACTGCTCAGATAGGAAGGATATCGTTCTATGGGAGCATTGTGATCGAAGACATTCAGATCAGGAGGTGTTATCTGTATGTCACCGGATATTGAGGAAAGACCACTGCGTATCTCATGTCTGAAACCTGATGATACAGCAATAGCGATTATCATCACCAGAAAACTGATAGCGACAGCAGCAGTCGAAAGGTTCCCTTTAAAGTGCAATCTACGTGCTATGAACAAAGATATATCCATACTCTACATCGCATCAATGACATCTAAACTGGCTTTTGCAGTATTCCTGTCCTTTTCAGGACCATACTTGACAAGCATGTGAAGATACTTCTTTTCGGCTTTCATATTGCCAAGCTTGCGAGAAGCTGTTACGGAATTTCTGATGGCAGTGTAATCGTCAGGCTTTGCCTTGAGCACTTTCCCATAAGCCTTGAGAGCAGCCTTCGGGTCGTTTCTGACCATCAGGTCATATGAGCCTATATTGTTCAGGAATGCATAATCATCGGGGTATGCTTCATACATCGCTTCCGAAAGATGCAGGAAAGCATCCATAGCCTCGGAAGAACCAATAGTCCAGAATGTATAGCAATACTCCATCATAGCATCTGAAAAGAACTCCTGACCAGCAGGCTCTCCCTCATATATCCATGAAGTCCGGCGCGTACGGTTCTGTCTGACAAGGTCCAGAAGATATGCAGAGGCCATATCCGGACTTTCCTTTTCATATGCTATATAGGCATTGGCTTTCAAGAAGCGAAGTTCCAGCATATCCGGATAAAGCCTTATGGCTTTGTCTGCTGCCTTCAGAGCCTGTCCATATAGATTATCATCATAAACAATCTCCTGAAAATAGTATATATCCGTTCCGGTACTGTCTTTCAGAGCCAAAATAGGATCCATCCCCAGATATTTATTCTTCTGCTTCTCCACCACCCTGTCAGACTGAGCCTTATTGAAGAAATAGCTGAAGCGTCCCACAAGCATCTTCACATCAGTTGAGTCAACCCTGGCCCAATTGTCCAGGACAGTCTCGACTCCCACTCCTGCAGGACCAAGCTGCGAGACCAGAAGATTGTATTTCTGTTCATATCTCTCCGACTGAGCCGCTGCAGAAAAAGTCAGCAGAGACAACAGCATCATTGCAATATATTTCATGTTTCCCTTCTTTTTACATCCATTCTAATGCGCCTTCCCTGAGGATGCAGATTATTGCATCTGTTACCAAGGTTCTTCACAAATCCCAATGGGAGTCCTTCATAACGCACAAGCAGAAAACCTTTCTGTGCATCTGCAAGTACAATAGCATCCCGATGGAGAAAAGCCAGAGCCGTATCAAGATCGACATCGACAGCAACAAATGCATCCGCTTCAAGAATCAGTGACAAAGCCAGGTCAGCATCGGGTATGAAATCCTTTCCTTTGACCGTACCTAAGGCACACCCTGCCGCCACCACATGAAGAACCGATTCTGCCAGTGCGACATGCGGATAAATCCCCTTCGGAACCGCCGTCAGGACCTCGCCTTTCCACCTTAATTCAACATCGGTTGACAGCATTTCCCTGACTCCGCAAGGTACACAAGATTCCTTTCCCTTGCCAGCTGTCCGTTCCCTACGTGCAAAACCTACATTCTGACCATCTGACTGAGCTTTGACAAGGGCCGAACAATATTGTCCTTCCCCCTCAACCAGACCGGGAACGAGGCTATATCCGCGATCTGTCCTGATCACCCCGTCATAATCTTCAAGTCCTTCGGACGGAAGGAGATATTTTCCATTAAGGTTCTCCGCTATCCACTCTACATTGGAATCATTTTCATTACGATTGAATGTACATGTAGAATATATCAGTACCCCATCTGTCGCCAAGGCAGGCCATACATCCGCTATGATCCTCCTCTGACGGGCCTGACATAATGCCACATTATCTTCCGACCACTGCATCCGGGCCTGCTCGTCCTTACGGAACATTCCTTCCCCTGAGCATGGAACATCAGCAACTATGACATCAAAGAATCCTTCCAGCGAAGCAAACGCAGCCGGATCATCTGATGTGACCATAACATTAGGATCGCCCCAAACAGCAACATTGTCCGCAAGGACACCTACACGGGACTTCATGACCTCATTGGCAACCAACAGGAACCTGTCTCCACATATTTCCCTCAAGGATGCGGCAAGATCCGTCGTCTTCCCTCCTGGAGCAGCACATAGATCCAGTACCCTCAAAGGTCTGCCTTCCGGCAACCTCCTGTCCTTCATCAGCGAACGGAACACATGTCCGACAAACATAGATGACGAATCCTGCACATAGTATCCACCGGCATGGAATATCGGATCCAAAGTAAACAAAGGACGATGTTCCAGAATCCTTCCATATCTGCTCCATGGTATCATTCTACCTTCCGGAGCAAACCCTTTCTTGAAAGGATTCAGCCGCACTGACACCGAAGCCGGTGTATCTAATGCAGATAAAGCGACAAGCATATTATCATGTCCTATCGCTTTCTCCAAAAGGATTCTGAATGACTCACTTACCTGCATATGAATCAAAGCCCTCAGGCATCCGGCCTTCTGACATATCGACCAAAGTATCCACAACCTTGTCCAATGCTTCCTTTAGCCTGGAGCCTAGAAGTGTCTTCATCATGAAATTGAGGTCGGCATCAAGCATTATCTGGAAATCAGTCTTGTCCGGATCTGCCGCAGGATCAAAATGGAGAGTAAGAGAGAACCTGAAAGGAGCTCCGTCATCAGCAAACCCTATACGTGAATAAGGAACTCTTTCAGTCACTTTCACACCTATGTTGAAACCTTGCACGACAGCCTGAATCGAATCATAGTCAGCCGTGACCCCCTCCTTCTTATCCTCAGGAAGAAACTGGACAAAATTACGCATATCCGTAAACGCCATGTAAAGCTGATAAGGTGGCTTCGACACAACAGCTCTCTTACTTTTTATCTCAACTGCCATAGCTACTCGATCTTACCCCATGTAGAAGGAGAGAACCTCCACTCCTTAAGCACCTCCAGGTCAGACTCCCTGACATACCCGGTCTCACATGCAACCTCAACAAGAGTGTCGTAATTGGACAATGTTGTCAGTTCCACATTGGCATCTTCAAATGCCTTCCTCGCCTGGTTGAAGTTATATGAGAATATGGCTACCATTCCCATCACATCTGCCCCTGCGCTTACAAGAGCGTTTCTGGCTGCAAGACTGCTCATTCCGGTGGAAATGAGATCCTCAACAATTACCACCTTGGAGCCCGGTTCAACAATACCCTCTATCTGAGAGCCCGTACCATGATCCTTTGGCTTCGGTCTCACATAACAGAAAGGCTTGCCAAGCATATGAGCTACCAGATACCCATGCGCGATGGCTCCGGTAGCGACACCGGCAATGACCTCTACCTCCGGATATCTGTTCCTTATGATGTCTGCCATCCATCCGCACACATTTTCTCTTATTTCAGGATATGACAATATCCTTCGGTTATCACAATAAATCGGCGAACGCCAGCCAGAAGCCCATGTAAACGGCTGTTCCGGTCTCAATAGAACGGCCTTTATATCCAAAAGAGACTTGGCCACAGATTTCTCTACAGATTCCATATCATGCATTTTGATTGTTTTTCAGTTCTTCTGCCTATATTTGCAGTCACATACCATACGCCACATAAGCGCATATCCTGCAAAGATAATAAAACCGCAAAAAATGCACAAGATATATTTTGAAAACAGAAGTATAGTGATATGTCCTGAGGAGGAAAGCTGCCTGTCAGACCCTAATGCCATCATTTTCAGGCCGGGAGAAACCTTTGGAATACTTTCTCTGATAGAAATGTTTGAATCTTCGTCTTCACTTCACCGCATTTTCATTCCCACATCAGATACAGATGGCACATACAAGAAGATATGCAGCGGATTCATCGAAGTCAACGCAGGTGGAGGACTTGTATCCAACAGAAGAGGAGACGTGCTGCTCATAAACAGGAACGGGCTCTGGGATCTGCCTAAAGGCCATCAGGATCCAGGAGAAGACATAAGTGTCACAGCACTCAGAGAGGTACGTGAAGAAACCGGTATAAACGATATAGTCCTGCGGAAACTGATCTGCGTCACCGACCACTGCTACATGCGCAACGGCGCATGGCATCTCAAGCACACATGGTGGTACGACATGCTATACACCGCGCCTACAGAGCTGATCCCGCAAAAGGAAGAGGACATATCCAAGGCTGCATGGGTTGCAAAATCAAGCCTCCCCCCTTTCCTGCTCAATACATATCCATCCATAGTCGAGGTATTTCGGGAAGCAAAAATATGATTTTAAAAAAATCAGCATACAAATGAAACAAAATATCCGAAATATCGTATAATGTAATGTATTTTGCAGTATAAACGATAACACATATATGAAACTTTCACAATTCCAATTCAATCTTCCTGCAGAAAAGATAGCAGTCGAACCCACAAGATGGCGTGACGAATGCAAACTCATGGTTCTGCACAAGAAGACAGGGGAAATAGAGCACAAGCTTTTCAAAGATATCCTCGACTACTTTGAAAAAGGAGACACATTCGTATTGAATGACACCAAGGTTTTCCCTGCAAGACTCTATGGCAACAAAGAAAAGACAGGTGCAGACATCGAGGTTTTCCTCCTCAGGGAACTTAACCGCGAGCAGAGGCTCTGGGATGTCATAGTAGATCCGGCAAGGAAGATAAGGATCGGGAACAAGCTATACTTCGGCGAAGACGAAAGCCTTGTAGCGGAAGTAATAGACAACACCACTTCAAGAGGACGGACCCTGCGTTTTCTGTATGACGGCAGTTACGAAGACTTCAAGGAGACATTGTTCGGACTTGGACAGACACCTGTTCCTGATTGGGTAAAGAAGGAGGTAACAGAAGAAGATGCCGAAAACTTCCAGACAATTTTCGCTAAGCACGAAGGTGCGGTATCTGCTCCAGCTGCAGGTCTGCACTTCAGCCGTGAATTGTTCAACAGAATGATCCTCAAGGACATCAACAAGGCATTCATCACCCTTCACATGGGTATAGGACACTTCAGGGAAGTGGACGTAGAAGACCTTTCAAAACACAAGATGGATTCCGAAAGGCTGATCATCACACCTGAGGCAGCAGAAGTGATCAACTCCACAAGAAGAAACGGACATAAGGTTCTTGCCGTGGGTATCACCACCATCAGAGGTCTTGAAACCTACACCACCACAAACGATGAAGTAAACGCCTATGACGGATGGACAAACAAGTTCATCTTCCCGCCATACAGGTTTGCCGTGCCTGATGCCATAGTTTCCAACTTCCACCGTCCCGGTTCGACAATGCTTATGTCTGTGGCAGCATTCGGAGGATATGAGAATGTGATGAAGGCTTACAAGACTGCTCTGGAATCAGATTACAGGTTCGGTCCTTATGGTGACGCCCTTCTGATTGTCTGAGAAATATAAAAAAAAATGAATTTCTTAAAGAAAAAGAAATTTCTTCATATAAAAAACCTAAAATCAGCTTTCCGGTATTTCCGGGAAGCTGATTTTGGTTTTACTTTGAGGCATGGAAGATTTTTATGAAAAAGCATGTCTATGCACACTGAACAAGGCATTCGGGTTCAAGCCTGCAATCGCCTTGGCACTCCTGTCACATATCGGGTCAGCCGGAGAACTTTTCCGCATGAGTGCAAAAGATAAGGAAACAATGATAGGCAACTATCCGAAAGAAGCATCGCTGATATCTGCACGCATTCTGGATGAAACGATGAGGGAGCTGGAAAGACTGGACAAGACTGGAGTCCGTTTCGTCGGATGGAGCGAACAGGCCTACCCTCAACTGCTGAAAGAGTGCGAAGATGCCCCCGTCGGCCTGTACATTAGAAGCAGCACCCCTGTTCAAGACCTCTTCGGAGAATGTTCCCGTAACATTGCCGTCATAGGCACCAGAGACATTTCCCCATATGGCCAGGAATGGTGTGCAAGAATAGTTGAAGGTATGGCATCCGTCCCTGCAAAACCATTGGTTATCAGCGGGCTTGCATTGGGGACGGACATCTGCGCCCACAGGAATGCGCTCAGAAACGGGCTTCCGACAATAGCTGTCATGGCAACAGGAACGGACGAGATATATCCCATGCGGCACAGGAAAGATGCCGAAGCAATAGCCGGGTCGCCGGGATGCGCTCTAATTACAGACTACCCTCCAGGCACAAAGGCCCTTCCCATACATTTCTTGAGACGGAACCGGATAATTGCAGGCTTGAGTAAAGCCACGATTCTGATAGAATCCAAAATAAAAGGCGGAGGAATGATGACTTCAAGACTTGCATTTTCCTACAACAGAGAAGTCTACGCACTGCCCGGAAGGATTGACGATCCTTGTTCTCAAGGATGCAACAAGCTGATAAAATCTAAAATTGCCGAGCCAATCATCTCCGTCGGCGATCTGCTGGAAAGCATAGGACTAGGAAAAGCCACATGCAGTTCAAAGCCTACGTTGCATGACGCATTGCAAAAGACATACGGAAACGACGGAATGAAGGATCGGATAGGCATGATGTCGACAATTCTGCTTACGATAAGAAACAACCGCGGAATTTCAGTCGAAGAACTTGCCGCTGTCTGCGGATTCAGCTATAGCGTCACATCCGAACTCGCAGTAATGCTGGAGACCGACGGATTCATTTCAATAGACATAATGCAGAGATGCTCCATACTCACCGAAAGGATATAGGTAAGTCAAAAAGAACACGAATCGGCATACAGCTTCTCAATAAAAATACTAAATTTGCAGAATGTGTATAAATCCGAAGCCAATGACATTCGTTGATACGCATGCCCATCTATATGACGAGGCATTCAAAGAAGAAGAAGACCTTGCAATAGAAAGGGCTGTCCAGGCAGGAGTCACCAGAATGATTCTGCCTGATATCGACTCCCTTTACCGAGAGGCAATGTTTTCACTATCAGAAAGGCATCCCGACCACCTGTTCCCCTGCCTCGGCCTTCATCCGACCTCAGTAGGAAAAGACTGGGAAAAAGACGTGGCCGACATGGAAAGACACTTGTCGCACAAGATTTACGCAATCGGCGAAATCGGCATGGACTGCTACTGGTCAAGAGAATTCATCAAAGAGCAGGAGGACGCCCTGCGAACACAGCTTGAACTTGCAGACAGGCTCTCTCTTCCGGTCATTATCCATTCAAGGGAATCCACAGGCCTTATAATCAACGTTTTGAAAGAATGCAGGCATCTCGACATAAAAGGAGTATTCCATGCATTCAGCGGAAGCATCGAAACATACCGGGAACTGCAGAACCTCGGAGACTGGTACATAGGTATCGGAGGGGTTCTTACCTACAAGAGGGCTTCGATTGCAGAAACAGTGAAGGATATACCTCTCGACAGGATTCTCCTTGAGACAGACTCCCCTTACCTGCCTCCCGTACCATACCGTGGCAAACGCAACGAAAGCAGCTACATACCATTGATTGCAGCGACACTGTCCGGACTCAAAGGCATAAGCATAGAAGAAACGGCAGCTGTCACGACAGAAAACGCATTAAAACTTTTCAACATATGACGACAGGATGTTCTAAAGACAAAGCCGCCATCCTTATAATCTATACAGGAGGTACCATAGGAATGAAGGAAGATCCCGTTATCAAGGCTCTTATTCCTTTCGACTTCAGCCAGATACTCGACGAGGTTCCTGAACTGGAGAAGTTTGCATACAGGATCGACACCTATACCTTTGACCCTCTCATCGACTCTTCTGACATAGAACCGGCATCATGGATATCCATGGCGGCCATCATCGAAGAAAAATACGATGACTACGATGGTTTCGTCATACTTCACGGTACGGACACCATGGCATATTCGGCATCTGCATTGAGCTTCATGATACAAGACCTGACCAAACCAGTGATTTTTACCGGAAGCCAGCTCCCCATCGGAACACTGAGGACCGACGGAAAGGAAAACCTGATTTCATCTGTCGAAATTGCCGCAGCCAAAGATAGCGAAGGTAATGCATTGGTGCCAGAGGTCTGCATTTATTTCGACAATGTGCTGATGAGAGGCAACAGAACAAGAAAAGTCAACTCAGATAATTTCAGAGCATTCCGTTCTGAGAATTTTCCTCCTCTGGCAGAAGCCGGCATCCATATCAAATATGAGACAA
This sequence comes from Bacteroidales bacterium, assembly GCA_017442315.1. Taxonomy (GTDB): domain Bacteria; phylum Bacteroidota; class Bacteroidia; order Bacteroidales; family UBA932; genus Cryptobacteroides. The sequence continues at coordinate 16,581 of JAFRZX010000004.1, read as the reverse complement.
AGCTCATACGCAAGCCTGAGTCATGGAACATCAGACCGACATTCCACAAGCGCCTCGATACAAGGGTATCCATCCTGAAGATACATCCGGGAATGACGCCACAGGTTGTGGAGAGCATACTGGGCGGAACAGAAAGCCGAGCTGTAATAATCGAGACATACGGGGCCGGCAATGCTCCGTCAAAGGAATGGTTCCTTGCATTGATCAGGAGCGCATCATCAAAAGGCAAGATACTGCTGAATGTCACACAATGCCTGGCCGGAGGTGTCGATATGGACATTTATGCCACCGGAAAAAGCCTGAAAGAGGCAGGTGTATGCAGCGGATACGACAGCACCACAGAGAGTGCATTGGCAAAACTGTTCTACCTGATGGGAAGATATGAAAGCAACCATGAAGTGACAGCCGGATTAGAGGCCGACCTGAGGGGCGAAATATCAAAATAATTATTGTCTATTGAAAATTAATTGCTAAATTGCACCGCATTTTGAGACGGGTGCATATTGTACCTTGAATTGAAGCGATTATTAACTAATAACAATTCAATAAATTTTAATTAATTAAACACACAAAAACAATTATGAAAAAATTTTTCATGTTTTTGGCAGTAATGGGCGTAATGGCCTTTTCTGCACAGAATGCAGCAGCTCAGGACGAGGTTGTTGCTGACACTACAGCGACTGAAGTTGCAGCTCCAGCTGCTGAGACTCTTGACGGACCGGAGGAAGTTCCTATGCACCAGGCCCTCAAGACCAAGTTCATCGAAGGTGGTGCCGGCTTCATGGCTCTCGTTATCGCCTGCCTTATCCTCGGTCTCGCACTCTGTATAGAGCGTATCCTTTATCTGTCTTTCTCCAAGACCAACACCAAGAAGCTTCTTGCAAAGATCGAGACTGCTCTTGCATCTGAAGGTGTAGCCGCTGCTACTGAAGTGTGCCGCAATACCCGTGGTCCTGTAGCATCAATCTTCACTCAGGCATTCCTTCGTCTTGCTGACGGCCAGACTCTTGAGGAAGTTGAAAAGTCAGTTGTATCTTACGGTGGAGTTGAGTCAAGCAAGATGGAGCAGAACCTTTCATGGATCTCCCTCTTCATCGCTATCGCACCATCACTCGGATTCTTGGGAACAGTTATCGGTATGATCCAGGCATTCGACGCCATCATGGTTGCAGGTGACATGTCTCCAGCAGTCGTAGCAGGTGGTATGAAGGTCGCTTTGATCACGACTGTCGGTGGTTTGATCGTTGCCGTTATCCTTCAGATCTTCTACAACTATATCCTTTCACAGGTTGAGTCTCTTACTATTGAGATGGAAGATGCTTCAATCTCACTCATGGATATTCTCGTTAAGTATCAGGACAACAAATAATTGACTACTCTTTACAATGAAATACGAAAAAATAATCAAATGGGTACTGGCGGTATTGTTCGTCGTAGGTATCGTTTTCAGCTTCTACGGATTTGCTGTAGGATTTGAGTCAAACGGTAACGCACCTGTCGACAACATGCTTTACTGCGCGTATGCATTTGCAGGAATCGCAATCCTTGCCGTTCTGTTCGGCGTGGTTGTGATAGGCGGCATCAACAATCCTAAGAGTCTTCTGAAACTCCTTGCAGGACTTGTTGCCATCGTTGCCATTGTTGCAGTTGCATATGTCCTTGCCCCAGGAACTCCAGCCGTAGGATATCTCGGCGAACCTGTGTCAGACGGCACACTCAAACTGACAGACACCATTCTGAATCTTACCTACCTCCTTTTTGGAGCAGCAATCCTTTCACTTGTTGTAGGATGGATTGTCGGTGCAACACGTAAATAATTGACGCCATGGCAAAGAAAACACCAGAAATCAATTCAAGTTCAACGGCGGATATGGCATTCCTCCTGCTCTGCTTCTTCATGATGACTACCACCATGGATCAGGACAAAGGTCTGCAGCGTCGTCTGCCTCCTATGCCTGACCCTAATCAGAAAGTGGAGGACCAGAAGGTTAATCGTCGTAACATCATCGTTGTGAAGATTAACTCAGCCGACAGACTTCTCGCTGGTACAGAGCCTATGCACGTCAGCCAACTTAAGGATAAGATCAAGGAATTCCTGTCAAACCCTGCAAACGACCCGAACCTTCCTGAAAAGGAAGAGATTGAAATCGAAGGATTCGGCCCATGTATGGTCTCAAAAGGAGTGATTTCACTTCAGAATGACCGTGGTACCAGTTACCAGGCATACATAGCTGTACAGAATGAACTAGTAAAGGCTGTCAACGAACTCCGTGATGAGTTCTCGATTGCCAACTATGGTAAACTGTACATGAAACTCGATGAAGATCAGCAGGGTATCGTAAGAAAGGCTGTACCTCAGAACATTTCCGAGGCAGAGCCTAAGGATGTCACTAAAAAATAAAGGAGAATAGCGATATGTCAAAATTTAAACAGAAAGAGAAAAGGACAGTGCCACAGCCGCCATCAGGCTCACTCTCCGATATCGTGTTCATGCTGCTCTTCTTCTTCATGGTGACAACGACAATGCGCGAAACAGAGAGCAAGGTTGTTGTTAAACTTCCTGAAGCATCAGAAATCGCAAAGCTTGAAAGAAAGGACCTGACTTCATACATCAACATCGGAACACCTATCCGCAGTCTTCAGGCTCAGTATGGTAACGATTCCCGTATCCAGCTCAACGATTCATTCAAGACAACAGCGGAAATCCGCGACTTTATCGCGGCTGAACGTGATGCGATGTCAGAGGCAGACAGATCATTCATGACCGTAGCAATCAAGGCTGACGAAACCACACGTATGGGTATCGTTACAGATGTCAAGCAGGAGCTCCGCAAGTGCTCGGCTCTTAAGATCATGTACACAGCTAGAAAGCCAGCTGAAGAATAATTTCAGCATTTGATATTCATTAGAGAAGCGACTGATTAAGCAGATCAGCCGCTTTTCTTTTTATCAATACCAGTCTTAGAAGCAGCTTGAATCTACATCAACATTAATCTAAAACAGATTACCGGTACATATAAGGATAAACTGTTTTACCATGCAATACGATTCATGTTTTTTTTATAAATTTGTATGATTCAAACTTGAGACAATGAAACGTTATATTCTATTGATTGCACTGACAGCATTTGCCGGTCTTTCCTTCTGCAGTTGCAGGAAAATGGCTGAAGATCCTAAGGCTAAATACATCTTTCTGTTCATCGGAGACGGCATGGGGAGTCCGCATGTTGATGTGACTGAGTCATACTTATCATATAAGGCAGGAAAAATGGGAGGCGAAAGACTGCTGATGACACAATTTCCTGTATACGGAACGGCAACAACCTATTCGGCATCACATGAATGTACCTGTTCTGCTGCTGCAGGTACAGCCCTATCAACCGGAGTCAAAACCAACAATAACTGCATTGGGGTAGACACCAATGGAAACAGGCTCAAGAGTATAAGTTATGAGCTGAAAGATGATGGGTATAAGATCGGTATCATTTCGACTGTTCCAGTCAATCATGCTACACCTGCAGCATTCTATGCTTCACAGGAAAAGAGGGACGAATATGGTCTGATAACCAGGGAGATTCCAGAAAGCGGCTTCGAGTTTTTCGCTTCCGCCGGCTTCATAGATTACAACGGTGTGTCAGAGGATGAGGATTCCGCACAATGGCTGGAAAGAAACGGCATGGATGTCTGCTTCGGAAAGGATGAGCTGAAAAAAGCAATGACGGAGTCCGAAAGAATAGTATTCTGCCAGGAATACAACAGAGGAAAAGAGGCTTCAAATTATGAATCAAGCGGGAGCAAGCCTGATACGGAGACCAGTCTTACAGATATGCTGGAATATTGTCTTGAGTTCCTTGGAGAGGATAAGCCATTCTTTATAATGTGCGAAGGTGGAGAAATCGACTGGGCGGCTCATGCCAACAAGACAATGCCGATGATTCACCATATAATTGAATTTGACAAGGCCATCTCAAAAGCATATGAATTCTACCTGAAGCATCCGAACGAGACACTGATAGTGGTGACGGCTGACCACGAAACCGGAGGAATTTCAATTGGAGATAGAAGCTGCGACTACAAAGTATACTGGAAGCATCTGGAAGAAGCATGGGAACAGGCAGGACGTTCCAACACACTTACACTTAAAGAAAATGCAGAGCTGAATGATAAGGCCAATATAGGTTGGACCACACATGACCATACTGGAGGATCCGTGCCGGTCTATGCCGTAGGTAAGGGCTCCGAAAGATTTGCCGGCAGAATGGACAACACTGATATTAAGAGCAAAATCTTAGGTGATTAATCACAAAACGATTATCTTTGCAGAGTTTGTAAATTTACTAAAAATAATGGAAACAATAATCAGAACCAAAGTTAAAGACCTGCTCAGGAGCGAGGCTGGCAAAGAGGTTCTTGCCAAAGGATGGGTAAGAACCAAGAGAGGTAACAAAAATGTGGCATTCATTGCCCTTAATGACGGTTCTACAATAAATAATATACAGATTGTCGTAGACAAGACCCCTGAAAATGAGGCTGTTCTTGCAAAGATCACAACCGGCGCATGCATCGCTGTATGGGGAAGACTTGTTGAGTCTGTAGGAGGCGGTCAGGCTACGGAGATCCAGGCTTCATCCATAGAGGTATATGGCGAGTGTGACCCTGTCCGCTACCCTCTTCAGAAGAAGGACACATCTTTTGAATTCCTCAGAACTGTTGCTCACCTCCGTCCAAGAACCAACACATTTGGAGCAATCTACCGCATCCGGAGCAAAATGGCATATGCAATCCATCAGTTCTTCAATGAAAAGGGATTCGTATACATCCATACTCCACTCATCACAGCATCCGACTGCGAGGGCGCAGGACAGATGTTCCGCGTGACTACTCTTGATATGGAGAACCTGCCACGCAATAAGAAGGGAGGCATTGACTACACAAAGGATTTCTTCGGAAAAGAGACCAGCCTGACAGTAAGCGGTCAGCTTGAGGGTGAACTCGGAGCAATGGCCCTGGGCGACATATATACTTTCGGTCCGACATTCCGCGCCGAAAATTCAAACACTCCACGTCACCTGGCTGAATTCTGGATGATAGAACCTGAGATGGCATTCTATGACATCAAGGATAACATGAATCTTGCGGAAGAGTTCATCAAATATCTGGTGAAATATGCCCTTGACAACTGTTATGATGACATAAAGTTCCTCAACGACAGATATGACAACGAACTCATTGAACGCCTCAAAGGCGTTGCAGACACTGAGTTTGTGCGTCTTACTTATACTGAAGGAGTCAAGATTCTTGAAGCTGCCGGTGTAGAGTGGGAATATCCTGTAAGCTGGGGTACGGACCTGCAGAGCGAGCACGAGAGATATCTTGTCGAGAAACACTTCAAGAAGCCAGTAATCCTTACCGATTATCCTAAGGACATCAAGGCATTCTACATGAAGCAGAATGATGATGGAAAGACAGTACGTGCGATGGACGTTCTCTTCCCTAAGATCGGTGAAATCATCGGTGGTTCCGAGAGAGAGGCCTCGCTTCAGAAACTTGAAGCCCGCATCGAAGAGACAGGAATGAGCCGCAAGGGTCTCGAATGGTATCTGGACACACGTCGCTTCGGTTCTGCACCTCATAGCGGATTCGGCCTGGGATTCGAGCGTCTTCTTCTGTTCGTCACAGGCATGAGCAATATCCGTGACGTAATTCCATTCCCACGTACACCAAAGAACGCTGAATATTAATCGTCATCCCCGGCCAGGCCGGGGATCTCAACACATATTTCTATGTTGATTATCGGTATCGCCGGAGGTTCCGGATCAGGCAAGACAACAGTAGTCAAAGCCATTACTGAACAGTTGAAGGAAAATGTTGTAGTCATTCCTCAAGACTCATACTATAAGGATCTCAGTCACTATACTGAGGAACAGAAACGTGTCCATAACTTCGATCACCCTGATTCCATTGACTTTGACCTTCTGAGAGCGCAACTGAAGGAACTTAGAGACGGAAAGGTCGTCGAGCAGCCGGTGTATTCATACATAACATGCGGACGCTCGAAGCATGAAACCGTGACAGTGACTCCCGCTGATGTCATCATAGTGGAGGGTATCCTCATATTCACAGATCCAAAACTGCGCAAACTCATGGACATCAAGATTTTCGTAGATGCAGACGATGATGACAGGCTCATGAGGGTCATGGCTAGAGATATAGTGGAAAGAGGTAAGACTGTAGAATGGGTCATTGAAAGATATTCAAAGACTGTCAAGCCTATGTATCTGCAATTCATTGAGCCGAGCAAGAGATATGCTGACATTATCATTCCTCAAGGAGGGCACAACAAGGTAGCCATAGACGTGATTTCCGCTACAATCGAAAAATCTCTTTCAAACTGCAAGCAAAAGTAAGAATCTGTCTTTTTAAAGGCATATGCCAAGGAATCTTTTCAAAAATAAGGAAGACCGCGCAGGACTATACATCACCGTGATATTTCATCTCACGGTGATTATTATTCTGCTTGCCTACCAGATAGATTCTACAATAAGGAGAGAAGAAAGTTTCGTACTTGACTTCTCCAAGCAGGAAGAACTGGAAAGACGCGAAAAGGAGATAGAGTTCAAGGAAGATATAAGCAGAAGGCTTGATGAGATGATTGCCGCAGCACATAATTCAAGCAAACCTATAAGAAATATAGCGACTGACGCTTCCGGGCAGCTCAGAGATGACCGAGGCACAGATGCGGAGCAACTCTACAAGGATGCGGAAAGACTTGCAACCGAACTAAAGGACGGAGGTAGAGATGCCCTGCAGGAAGATGCAAGGGAGGAAACAGTGGAAATGCAGCATCAGCAGAAGAAAGAAGACAGACAGCAGAAAGAATACACAGGACCTTCCGTACTTTCATATACTCTCGATGGACGAAAGGCAAGCCATCTGCCAATACCGGCATACAGATGCATTTCCGGTGGCGATGTGACCGTCATAATAACAGTCAACAACTCAGGTATGGTTGTAGGAGCCAAGATCATGGACCAGATATCCTCCACAGACCAGTGTCTGAGGAACTTTGCAATCAGAGCAGCCCGTCTGTCACGCTTCTCAGCATCCAGCACAGCCCCGCACAACCAGACCGGCCAGATAGTCTACCGCTTCATTGAGCAGTAAAATCCGTTCATTCCACCACACCGGAATTCTTCAGTGCAGCCTGGAGCGCATCATCAATAGGAAGATAGAAACGGTAGAAAGCCTCTTCACCAACCTTTGAATACCTACCGACCAATCCTTTGATCTGGGGCATCATGTAGTCTTTGCTTTGTTCCCACTCCCCTGGGCCTGGCTTAATCCCGTCAGTTCTTTCCGCATAGTCCAGAAACAGACTCTCCAGTCCTATATCATCAAGATAAGTTTCCAGTTCATCAAAGTCATTGATTGGTGCAAGGGTTGACTTATACCTGTCGAACATAGCGGAAGCGAAACGCAGCTGAGTCGCTTTTTTCCCAGCTTTTATAAAGAAAGAGGATGCCCTGGTAGTATCCATTGCAACAAATATATCAGGTATGATACCGCCACCTCCATAGACTCTGCGTCCCTTGCTGGTGTAATATACCGATGTGGTATCAACCTTCATGCTGTCTGCCGATGTCATTTCACCATGGGCATAACGCTCAATGATATCGTAGGCATAATCTTTATCATAAGGTTTCTGTATGCATCTGCCTGAAGGCGTATGGAACCTTGCTACCGTCAGACGCAGTCCGGATCCGTCTGTAAAGTTTATAGGTTCCTGGACAAGTCCTTTTCCAAACGAACGACGGCCTATAATCACACCTCTGTCGTTATCCTGTATCGCACCGGCAAATATCTCACTTGAAGATGCCGACCCTTCATCTATGAGTACAGACAGTTCTATATCCTTCAATTTTCCCCTGCCGTCAGCATCATAATCCTGACGAGGACGATGAAGCCCTTCCATATATACTACACCATCACCTTTTTCGAGAAATTCATTTGCAAGCAGCCAGGCCTGATCAAAATACCCTCCTGTATTGTTCCTCAGGTCAAATATCAGTCTTGTCATTCCCTGCTCCAGGAGTCTGGCAGATGCATCGCGGAATTCCTTGTAGGTGGATCTCGTGAATTTAGAGAGCTTGATGTAACCTGTGGTATCATCAATCATGAAGGCAGCATCCACGCTATGCATAGGAATCTTGTCACGTACAATATCGAATGGAATGATTTCCCCATCACGGCAGACCGTAATCTTCACTTTTGTCCCTGACGGTCCTTTCATAAGCCTGATCATACTGTCCTGAGGCATCTTTACGCCGGCTATGTCTATATCGTTTACACGAACAATTCTGTCCCCCTGAACCAGTCCGGCCTTTTCGGAAGGTCCTCCAGGGACAGGACTGAGTACAATCGCCGTATCATTCGGGACATTGAAAGTGATGCCAATTCCCTCAAAGTTTCCAGCCAGTTCGGTTTCAGACTCTGTCAGTTCAACAGGGGGAAGATATACGGAATGAGGATCAAGTTCGGAAAGGGCTGCAACAACAGCGGCATCTGTCATTCCCTCCATGTCAATCGTATCCACATAATTCTTCTGAACCTCCTGAAGGATAAGATTAAGTTTTCGCCATCTGTTGTAATCCCCGTCAAACTTCTTTTCCGAATCCGTTACTTTATTGACCAACATGGTAATAAGCACTCCCAGGACTATTCCCAGGAGTGCCACATGAACATTGATGTTTATCTTCTTCATTAAGCATTCGTTTAAACATATCCCGTACATACGGGATAGCATCTTAATCCACCTGCTCCACTTCTATGCCAGCACGGATCAAAAGGTCGATACCATCAGTCAATCTATAAGAATCGCGATATACTACACGTCTGATACCGGCCTGTATGATAAGTTTCGCACATTCCATACAAGGAGATGCAGTAACATACAGTGTAGCCCCCTTGCTGCTGTTTCCAGACTGCGCTATCTTTGAAATAGCATTTGCCTCTGCATGAAGGACATACGGCTTAGTCACCCCGTTTTCATCCTCACAGATATTCTCAAACCCTGACGGTGTACCATTATACCCGTCTGAAATAATCATCTTATCCTTAACTATCAATGCGCCCACCTGACGACGCTTGCAGTAAGAATTGCGGGCCCATATGCCTGCCATTTCAATATAGCTGCTGTCAAATTTCTCCATATTCTATCGCTGATAGAGATAACGTTTGATGCTTTTCTTAGGAGTCCTCTCGAAATCCTCTGACATGATCTCAATTTTCTTGAGCTTTGCATAATTAGGCAGTTCCTTGTTGAGATCAGCAAGAGTACCTTCCATATATTGTATGAACTGCCTCTGATCCATACCGTCCTTTGCACCTTGGGCAAAATCTGGATAAATAAGGGCTGTAAGTCCTCCATTATCCTCTACAACCAAAGACTCCACCACATATGGACGAGTATTTATCACGGTTTCAACTTCCTCAGGATAGATATTCTGACCGCTAGGACCAAGTATCATACACTTGGAACGTCCTCTTATAAAGAGGGAACCGTCTTCATCGATAACTCCCATGTCACCTGTACGGAACCAACCGTCTTCTGTAAACACTTCCTTAGTCGCCTCTTCATTCTTATAATATCCCAGAAAAACATTTGCCCCTCTGACAAGTATTTCACCTGAGACGTGTACCGGATCATCTGAATCAATCTTGATTTCAAGATTCGGAGCCACCTTGCCGCATGAGTATAGCTTTTCCTCCTTCCAATCGTCATAAGTTATGATAGGAGCGCATTCCGTCATGCCATATCCTACAGTGATAGGGAAATTCATCCTCTTGAAGAAAGCCTCCACTTCCTTGTTGAAAGCAGCGCCACCCACTATCACCTCATAGAACTCTCCGCCGAAAGCATTTACCAGTTCTGTCCTTACTTTATTAAGTATCACCTGATCCAGACCTGGTACCTTCATGGCAAACCTTATACCTGATTTCTCAAGCACAGGCTTAACTTTGCTCTTGTAGATCTTTTCTATAATCAACGGCACTGCAATCACTACACTCGGCTTAACCTCTGCTAATGCCTGCATGATGATCTTAGGACTTGGCACACGTGAAAGGAAATGAACATGACAGCCTACGCTAAGTTCATAAAGCACCTCGAACATAAGCCCGTACATGTGTGCGCAAGGAAGCATCGATACGACTCTGGAAGTGTGGTTGAGCTGAGGAAGTGCCTTCCGTGCGAACTGCATGTTTGAAAGGACGGCACGATAAGGGACCATTACACCCTTTGAAAATCCGGAGGTTCCTGAAGTATAGTTGATGATGGCAAGCTCATCAGCTGAATCCTCGTAATAATCCAGGGTCTCAGGAGCAAATGCCATCGGATATTTCTTTCCAAACAATTCATTCAGATGCTCACGAGCCTGAACTATCGTTTCATCTGCAGCATACAGGAGCTTGAATGTATTCACCTGGATGATCGCATGCAAAGCTGGCATTTCGCTCTCTGACAAGCCTTCCCAGATAACATCATCCACAAAAAGGATCTTTGCTTCGGAATGATTGACCAGGTGATGGATGTTACTCGACTTGAATTCATGAAGAAGAGGTACAGGTACGGCACCGTAAGTCATTGTAGCAAGGAAAGAGACAGCCCAATTAGCCTGATTTTTTGAACAGATTGCAACCTTGTCACCTTTTTCGAGTCCGCATTCTTCAAACATGATATGGAGCTTGGCCATACGTCGTGCGACATCACCGAACTTCAGGGTTACCCCCTGATAGTTCGATATTGCGGGGCGATCCCAGTTTTTCTTGAAAGCCGCCTCAAAAATCTTGTTTACTGATGTGAATTCCATTTCGTTCTAAGTTAAAGTACATTTCTATTTCAATTTCACCGTTCTGACCTTTCCGTCATAACAGGTCACTTCAACAGAAGATGCATCAAGCACCTTTATGACACTGTCCGGCCTTATCATATGATTCCCATCCATTCTGGTGATAGCCTCACCGCCATAAAACGGGAATATCAAAGTCTGTATCGATGTCCTGACCACCCAGAAGCTGCTGCCTCCCACTATAATCCTTTCTGGGAGATTCTTTATGACGCCTCCTGTGGTCCTTATTCCTTTCCACGAATCAGGTTTCTTCCCTTTGAGATTATACATCTGGACAGTCCCGTCCTTATGAAGAACCATGATATTGTATTTTCCGGCTCCGGAAAAGTCATAAACGTCCGGTCCGAGAAGTATCTCATTACCAAGATCTACCGGAAAGCCTTTGACATATCTGCTCAGCCTGTCTATCAGATATATCTTGCTGCCGGCACCAAACAGAAACTGTATCTTTCCGTTGGCATAATAATCGACATTCTGCACTCTTCCGCACAAAGGCTGTCCAAACGGAACTCCCCATAGATCTTTTCCATTTTCATCCTGAAGGCAGATGGCCTTATTGGAGTTCTGATAAAACAGATTGGTCTTGCCCGTATGTGAATTCTTCACCTTGAACGGCCCCTCAGGAACCAGGACAAGCGTATCCCTTGCAAAGATTTCGGACTGCACCTTATCCATCTCACATCCGCGTGCCTCCAGTTTCAGCGATGTACCATCCTTACCTACACACAGGAACAGATGGCTGCAATCCTTGCCGTCATATAGGAAAGACAGCCGTTCATATGCTTCTTTGCTTAAGAACTTCCTTGTCAGAACATCGTTCTCTGTCAGAGAAAAATAAGCCACCATCGATGACGCATCTCCTGGAGGCATGTCAGAACATCCGGCATCAGAGAGGAACTGTTCCAACGTATATGTCTGCCCCTTCAGAAACAGATTGACAGCTGCAAGCGATCCGGTAACAAGCCATCCGTCAATATAGGTGAAGCAGGATTCATCCCTGCGCTCAAAAAGTTCTCCGAACGAAGCTGCGGCAAAAGAGGCATAATGCCAAGCATGGACTTCAGGTGTCCAATCCTTCAAGGAAGTCACATCCGTCCCTTTGAAGATAAGGGATGGATCCGGAGAAGCTATATTCAGGAGATTGACAGTCTCGACAGTATCCCCGGAGGCAAACGTGGCAACTGCGACCTCACGCACATCAAGAGTCTTCATGAATACATCAGGGCGTATGCCCATTCTGCTGCCAAGTTCCTTTTGGATCACCGATGTCTTATGAAGTTTCTGCTTTGAATCCATGTATGAACCGTAGGCCGACATATATTTCCCAAGATCCTTCATTGGTATGGAAACCGCAGCCAAAGTCATAGACGGAAGAATTTCCGTAATCCTGCTTACTGAAGCTTCAGAATCCTTCAATACAGATATGAAATAAGATTTGTCATCATCGGCATGCATGTATCCCTCCACGAGAATGGACGCAGTTTCAGAATGCAGATCAAACTTCATCCACTGAGACACTCCGGAAAGGAAATCAGAGCTTTTCCTCGACAGATCCTTATTCACAATAAACGGGAGGAGATGCCTTATAGCCGAATTGGAGACAAAGATGACGTCATCGGAAGAGCAGGACGCAGCAGCTTCCGCAAAACTTCTGTCATCCAGTATGGATATGCCCTGACCGACATGTCGGCATGCAGACTTTATCAAGGCATCTGACTCTGATGCAACCAGGAACCCATCAACGGATTGTGTCTTATATCCTTTCTCCAGAAGCATCCGTTCCAACGAAACATCCTCCTGCGAAGAAGAAAAAACAAGCAGAGGAATCATCTTTCCAGAATAATGCAGGGAAAATACCACCGGAGACGTCCCGAAAAAGGATGCCATGTCAGGAAACAGCTGATCGCATTCCGACAGATAGCCCACGGCTACAGCATCCGAAGGGACAGCATTGAACAAACGGCAGCAGTCCAATGCATCAACGGAGCGTTCATACTCCTGCCTACCCGCTTCATTTTCACCAGAATAAAGGAAAGCAACAGCAAGCCCAGTACCGATGATCATAAGGGATAGCAGGCCAAGACACAATATGAGGGTCCTGCGGTCCATCTGCTATCTGACAGCAACAGCCTCGATTTCAACCTTAACACCCATAGGAAGAGCAGCAGCCTGATAACATGCCCTTGCCGGCTTGTCACCCGTAAAATACTCGGCATATACTTCATTGACAGCCTTGAAATCAGCTATATCAGCAAGCAGTACCGTTGTCTTCACAACATTGTCATAACCCATGCCTGCCTCCTTGAGGATCGCACCGATATTCTTCAGAGACTGATGAGCCGCTTCAACAATATCCTCCTGCACCTTGCCGTCTGCCGGATTCACCGGAATCTGGCCTGAGATGTAAAGCGTTCCATTCACTTCAATGGCCTGTGAATAAGGGCCCACCGCTTTCGGTGCATCCGGAGTTGCAATAACCTTCTTCATATTCTTTGGTTTTAGAAGTTGTTTAAATTTCATCAATAAAATTTCGAGGTATGTTTAAGGATAGATTTACTGACTTTTTGAAAAAGATAGTATTCCAGCCTTTTCTACCTATGAGTACAATCATGCAAATATATAAACATTCCGACAATTATCCAATGCATGCACCGATATGCATACATAACAAAAGCGCGTGCGAATGCACGCGCTTCGTAGCCCCGAGCAGAATCGAACTGCTATCTAAAGTTTAGGAAACTTCCATTCTATCCGTTGAACTACAGGGCCTTGAATTACTCAGCCTTCTTCTCTATGATCTGACGACCTCTGTAATAACCGCATTCAGGACAAACTCTGTGATACATGATTGTTGCACCGCAGTTTGAACATGTTGCAAGTGTAGGGACTACAGCAACGTCATGCGTTCTTCTCTTGTCACGTCTCTGCTTAGAGACCTTGTGTTTTGGATGTGCCATTGTTCTATATCTTTTAATTATTAATAATCAGCCAAAGGGCTCCTCAATCCCGTCACAGACATGTCATTTAAACATATCCTTAAGCACAGAGAAAGGATTCATCTCCCCTTCCTCATTGAAAACATCGAATCCTTCAGGAGCACTGTAGTACTTCATCGCATCAGGATTACATCCTCCGGCGGGATGTACCCTCTGCATCGGGAGAGACAGACATACATAATCATAAATTATCTGTCCCAGATCAAGCTCAGCATCGACTTCGGGAACAAGAACAACTTCCCTTTCACCATCCTGCATATCATCCGCCTGCTCCCCGCTTCCATATTTGACACTTAATCTGATTCCAACCCCTACAGGCATATCAAGTTCATCCAGGCATCTGTCACACTCCACAACAACATTCCCTCTCACATCACAATCTATTCTGATGCAACGGCTTGATTTATCCACTTTCACATCTGCTGCCAGATGTGCATCAAGGATTTCCGAGTTATCAAAGCTATCGAAGAACTCTTTTCCAATCTGCCAGATAAACACATTTTCTCCGGCAGTCAATTCATTTAAAGGTATGATAAATCCATTGTTCATTTTGACCCGTAAATAGAATTGAGCCCGCAAAGGTAACAAAAACTTTTATTATTAGCAATTTATATCCGAACTTTTTCTTTTACGTTCCAGTTCGTTCAAAATTATCTTCCTTAATCTCATCGATTTAGGAGTAACTTCCACCAACTCATCTTCCTGAATATACTCCAATGCCTCTTCGAGGGAGAATACGACAGGAGGTGGAAGCATCACCTTATCGTCACTTCCCGATGCACGCATATTGGTAAGTTTCTTGGTCTTGCAGATATTAATGGTAAGGTCTCTGTCTCTGGTATGTTCTCCGACAACCTGTCCTTCATATATTTCTACTCCCGGCTCTATGAAAAAACGTCCCCTGTCCTGCAGTTTATCCATTGAATAAGCGACAGACAATCCCGTCTCCAATGATACCAGAGAGCCGTTTGTGCGACGTTCTATATCTCCCTTATAAGGTTCATAGCCCTTAAGCCTGTGGGCAACTACCGCTTCACCCTGAGTAGCTGTAAGAAGATTGCTTCTCAATCCCATAAGGCCACGTGAAGGAATATCGAATTCCAGATGTGTCCGGTCTCCCCTGCCCTCCATCTGGATCAGGGCACCTTTACGGCGTGTAACCATCTCGATTGCACGTCCTACAAATTCTTCAGGCACATCTATAGTAAGCATCTCTATAGGTTCGCAGCGCTGTCCGCCGATAACCTTGTCAAGTACTTTTGGCTGCCCGACCTGCAACTCAAAACCCTCCCGGCGCATAGTCTCAATCAGCACAGACAGGTGCAGCACGCCACGTCCATAAACAATGAACGAGTCTGCATTCGGACCTGGCTTGACCCTTAATGCAAGATTCTTTTCAAGTTCCTTTTCAAGCCTTTCCTTCAAATGTCGGGAAGTAACAAACTTGCCTTCCTTTCCAAAGAACGGTGAATTGTTGATGCAGAAAAGCATGCTCATTGTCGGCTCATCCACTTCAATAGGCGGCAGAGCTTCCGGATTTTCAAAATCTGCAATCGTATCACCTATTTCAAATCCCTCCAGTCCCACCACAGCACAGATATCTCCACACACGACCTCGTCAACCTTGGCTTTTCCAAGGCCATCGAAAACCATAAGTTCCTTTATCTTCTGCTTCTGCTGGATATCATATCGCTTACATAAAGTTGCATTCATCCCCGCCTTGAGGGATCCGCGTGTTACACGTCCGACTGCGATCCTGCCTACATATGGTGAATACTCCAATGAGGATATCAGCATCTGTGGCGTACCTTCCCTCATTTCAGGAGATGGGATAACCTCAAGTATCGTATCCAAAAGAGCTGTAATATCCTCTGCCGGCTGTCTCCAGTCATAAGACATCCATCCTTGCTTGGCACTGCCATATACGGTACGGAAATCCAATTGATCCTCGGTAGCCCCAAGCGAAAACATCAGATCGAAAACCTCCTCCTGCACTTCATCAGGACGACAGTTCAATTTGTCTACCTTATTGATTACCAATACGGGTTTCTTGCCCATCTCAATCGCTTTCTGAAGCACAAACCTTGTCTGTGGCATACAGCCTTCAAATGCATCCACAAGCAGGATAACACCATCAGCCATATTAAGAACGCGTTCCACCTCTCCACCGAAGTCACTATGGCCCGGTGTATCTATCACATTGATTTTTACACCCTTATACACCACAGACACATTCTTCGCAAGAATTGTGATGCCTCTTTCTCGTTCCAAATCGTTATTATCAAGGATCAGTTCTCCCAGCTTTTCCTGTTCACGCGCCTGCCGAGCCTGATATATCATCCTATCCACAAGAGTTGTCTTACCATGATCGACATGGGCTATGATTGCAATGTTTCTGATATCCTGCATACTGTTAGTAATTAATCAATTGGCTGTACAATGCCACTCGTCCGGAAAACCCGTCCGAAAAAGATTTGCAAAATTAGATATTTTTATAAAATATTTTCTAATCTTTTTATATTTTTGCGCCCGCAATCATGTGGAGTTTCATATGCTTGCACGACACTCACACAAAGAGACAGACGAACACAACGACAAACTTTAAACTATTGGCCATATAGAAGTGGAGCGAAGCGATAGAAAGTCCTCATCCTGAGGAGGAGGATTTAGGAGGTGGG
>JAFRZX010000030.1 GCA_017442315.1 Bacteroidales bacterium | reverse complement strand
GTGATACAAGAAAGCAGTTGCTGGCTCGTAGCCGACATCTACTGTTCAAGTCTCCTGAAAAATGGAGCAAGTCTCAGAAAACGAGAGCCGCAATCCTCTTTGAAGAATACCCGGATATCAAGGAAGCATATTCACTTGTTCTTCGTCTCAGGATGATATATGCACACACCAAAACCAAAGGTGGGGCATTACCTAAACTTGCACTATGGTACAATGATGTTCAGAAAACAAACTTCAAAGAGTTCAAGACTGTAGCAGAAACGATACAGACTCATTACTCAAACATCCTGAACTTCTTCAACAATAGATCCACTAACGCTTCTGCGGAATCACTTAACTCTAAAATCAAAGCTTTCAGAATGCAACTGAGAGGTGTATCAGATGTTAAATACTTTCTGTTCAGACTTGCAAAGATCTATGCTTAGACACATACTTTTGCGACTGATCCCTTTGAATTCGGAATCACCTGAAACAGGATCTTTTATCGCCTGTCGCTCATTGGCTAACCTTGATGACTATCAAGGCGAAAAAGAATATGGCCATTATATAGGAGGTATTGTTGGCTATATAATGGCCGGAGATAACACTATGATAAGGTCGTGCTATTCTTCTGCAGCAGTGGAAGGACGCCAGCCTGGGCAAATTCTTGGAGAGGATAATAAGTTAGATGTAAAAAAGATTGAAAACCTATAAAAAAAAGAAATTTCTAACCTGAACGGGATAAAAAACAACTCAAAAGACAAGGCTTCATCATATATTTGCTGAAAACAGATTTGAGAGCATGAAGATGAAAGACCTGTATGCAGATGAACGGCCCAGAGAGAAAATGATCGACAAGGGAGTCGGATCACTCAGTCACGCCGAACTTCTTGCCATACTGCTACGCACCGGAACAGGAAAGATGAACGCCGTTGAAGTCGGACACGAGCTGCTGAAGTCGGCTGAAGGGAAATTGAATGGAATAGCAGCAATGTCACTGGAAGCATTATGCAGAATAGAAGGCATTGGCCCAGGTAAGGCTACAGCCATAACTGCTGCTTTCGAACTTGGAAGAAGGACTGCCTCTGAACATATAATCCCGGAGAAAGTACCGATATCTTCTCCTAGAGCCGTATTCAGGACCATGATGCCATTGCTTCGGGGACTGGACCATGAAGAATGCTGGGTTTTGTTCTTGAACAGGGCAAACTATATCCTTGGAAAGGAAAAGATGAGTTCCGGAGGATTCAGTGCTACAATAGTAGACACCAAAGCCATATTGCACAGGGCTATTGAAAAGAAGGCAGCCGGAATCATACTCATCCATAATCATCCTTCAGGAAATGCACGGCCCGGACAAGCGGACATAAGACAGACCGATATACTGAGAAAAGCCCTTGCTACCTGTGAGATTCAGATGATTGATCATGTAATCATAGCAGAAGACAACTATTACAGTTTCGCTGACGAAAAGCTTATGAGTGAAAAATTTTGAGTTCGATAAAAATAGGAATATATTTGCGGAACAAAAAAAACACAAATCAAATGAAAGTCATCAATCTGGGTGAAAAGAACTCCATCCTCAACTGTTTCGTGGCGCAGATGCGTGACAAGAACATTCAGAAAGACAGCATGAGATTCCGACGGAATCTGGAAAGACTCGGTGAAATCTTTGCATACGAGATAAGCCAGACAATGGAGTATTCAACAAAATCCGTTGTAACTCCTCTAGGTATCGCAAGCATTCCTACGTATGACGACAAGGTGGTTGTGGCAACAATTCTCAGAGCCGGATTACCGCTTCATCAAGGCATTCTAAACTATTTTGACAATGCTCAGAATGCCTTTGTCGCAGCTTACAGAAAATACGACAAAGGAGAGGATTTCCACATCAACATCGAATATGCCAGCACACCAGACCTGACAGGAAAGACACTTATTCTTGCAGACACAATGCTGGCAACCGGTGCTTCACTCGAAATTGCATACAAGAGATTGTGTGAAGAAGGTGAACCGGCTCACACACATCTGGTATGTCCTATTTCCAGTGCCTATGCTGTGGAATACCTTCAGAAACGCCTTCCTCACGACAAGGTGACCCTTTGGGTGGCAGCCATTGATGAAGAACTCACAAGCCATTCATACATTGTACCCGGTTTAGGAGATGCCGGAGATCTGGCATACGGAGAGAAAAAATAAAGCATACTTGAAGAGACAACTCGAAAGCCTCTGCATTGAAAAAAGAATCCCCGTCAGAGTTATTCTGACGGGGATTCTCTATCTATAAGAATGGCTTTGGGCCATCCTCTTACAATTCCTTTCTCAAACGCGCCTTTGGTATTCCCAGCTGATCACGATATTTTGCAATAGTACGTCTCGCAACTTTATAACCTTTCTCTGTCATTCTGTCCACAAGTTCGTCATCTGTAAGAGGCTTACGCTTGTTCTCGTTGTCCACGCATTCCTGAAGAGCCTTCTTCAGTTCCCTTGTGGATACCTCTTCACCATCCTGGTTTTCCAATCCTTCAGAGAAGAAATACTTAAGTGAATAGATACCGAAATGGGTCTCTATATATTTGCTGTTGACAACTCTTGATATGGTAGAGATATCATAACCAGTCTTCTCTGCGATATCCTTAAGAACCATTGGTTTGAGATGTGTCTCATCACCATCCACAAAGTAGTCGTGCTGATAGTCCACGATTGCCTGCATTGTGCTGGAAAGAGTATTATGGCGCTGTTTTACAGCCTCGACAAACCATTTGGCTGAATCCAGCTTCTTCTTTACAAATGCCGCAGCCTCTTTCTTTTCCCTTTCGGAAGAGTTGGCCGCATCCATCAGGATATCGGCATATTTCCTGTTGACTCTGAGTTCAGGTATAGAAAAGCGTGGCATTGAGAGCTTCAGTTCGCCATCCCTATACTCAAGAAGAAAATCCGGAACGATCTGCTGGGCCTGATCTGTATACGTATCATCTATCTGACCTCCTGGAGAAGGGTTCAGCTTCAGTATCTTGGCCATAGCTGCCTTGAGTTCCACCTCGGTCAGGTTCATACGTGACATTATCTTCTGGAAATGCTTGCTTGTAAACTCATGGAAATGATGAGTCAGAATCTTTGTGGCATTCTCCACCTCCGGGGTCTTTCTGCAATGCCTGATCTGCAGGAGAAGACATTCTCTAAGATCACGTGCCCCGACTCCTGCCGGTTCAAACTCCTGGACCACCTTCAGCATTTCCAGAACCTCATCCTCATCAGTCTCAATATTCGCCCTAAAGGAAATATCATCAACCAGACTGTCTATGCTGCGGCGAAGATAACCGTCATCATCAAGACTTCCGATAATGAACGACGCCACTGCATACTGACGCTCACTGAGGCTACGGTATCCGAGCTGTTCCTGAAGGCTTTGCGTAAAACTCTCCTTCACTGAAAAGGTACTATACTGAGGACGTTCATCCTTAGTATTGTAATTATCCGATCTGAGACGATAACTTGGAATGGCATCATCTTCCTTATACTCAGATAAAGACACTTCCCTTGGAGCTTCTTCCTCCTCCTTTTCATTTGGTACATCTTCATCCAGAACAGGATTCTCTTCCATTTCCTTGCGGATCCTCTGTTCAAGTTCCTGAATAGGAAGCTCGATCAGCTTTATGGTCTGGATCTGCAGAGGAGAAAGTTTCTGAGTCTGCTTAAGTTCTAAACTTTGCTTCAACATAACCACTGACATTAACTTAATGCTGCACAACACTAACAGGGCGACATACCTTGACCGTATCCACGACATAGGCGTTATCCTTGTCAACTATCGGATAGTTAATGCCTTCCTTCACGACAAACGCGCTGGGAAATTCCCTTTTTATACGAGTCAGGAGGGCCATCGCTTCAGAACGTGTCCTGAAATCTCCTACCGTAACCTTGAAATACGGATTGACATATGTCCGGTATACGCTTACCCCATGATAAATATTCTGGAACTTCATGACTGCTTCTTCAGACGCAACACGTGCAGACTGCCTGTTATCAAAGAATATCCTTACACGATAACCGGGAAGCGTCCTGCCTCCATTGCTCACGATATGCTTCTTCATCGATCCCTCCACCTCCGGTGTCTGCGAAATGGCAACCCTGCCCCCTTCTGCAGACAGGACCTGGAAGATGTTCTTCCCCACCAGAGAGGAATCCACTCCTGCCGTAGGACGGAACACAACTGAATCAACATATACATATCCTGCAGATGTCTCATTCTGCTGGGCTGATGCCACCATTGGAAAGATACTGAAAATCAGCATCAGAAGTATCAGAATATCATTTTTTTTCATTGCCTGCACTTTACAGAAGTTTTTTCAGAGGTATATTCTTCAATGTTATAGTCTTTGCCAGTCCGCTTTTCAAAGATGGACGGACCGTAATATCCACCAGACATTCATTCAAAGCTTCTTCATCCATCAACACCGCAAGGTCTCTCAGGCCGGCCCCCTCTGCAAGACTCACAAGCGCCCTGAGATGATATATTTCTGCCGATTTAGCCTGCAGTGTGAACGGATCCATCGCCAGCTTACCAATAATCTTGCCAGAATGCTTGAGAGTCCCCTCAATTTCTGAAAGACCAATCTGAAAAGCCGGGTTGTCTACCCCTACGGCAAGAAAAACATTCAGCGAACGCAGCCCCTGGGGACTGATCGCCTCTATATTGCACGATGTGACACGGATCTGCTTGAGTTTGTTACATCCGGTCAGGCCAAGCATTACTGCCGCCATCAACACCACAAGAATTCCTGATCTGATCTTCACTATTGAACTGATTTTAGCATTCCACATAAAAAAGTCTCCACAAAGGATTGTAGAGACAAAAATAGTAAATCCGTTTAAGAATTGAAAGTTTTACTCAGTCTTACGCCTAAATATCAAACGAATGTTTTCATCCATAGAGACATTATCCAGGACTACATACTCCCCACAGTATCCGGATACCGCATACTTCACATTGAACTGTTCTCCGCTTAATACCAACTTAATCTTTTCCGAATCATAGTTCCAGTGAAATCCGAACGTTTCAGAACTCTCTGAAGGATCATTATGTTTCAGATACACCATCCCAGTGCCATCATCAGCAAAAGCATAACTGAAATATGACGTTCCTTCAGCATAAGATTCTCCCATAACCATATATGGCTTTACAACCTTTTGCCAGTTTTCATCGTAAACAAGATAAGAATCCATCACCCAACCACCTGGCAGACCTCGCTCCATATCTTCTGAACTGAAACCACTACATTCTGTCATGAACTTATCTACGGCGATATTTATTCCCTTGACTTTCATACAATTCAATGACGCCGGGCGCAACGAGGCACGCATAGCCTCACCGCCATCAGCTGTCCATTCCAATACAATTGCTTCTTCGCTGAGCGACAGCAATGTGAACTCTGATTCAACAGCTTCATTCCCGCTGAATCCGGGCACGGATACAGCAAGTTTCAAGGTACGGGGATCGAAACTCCAGGTACCCGACTGCTCTGCAATACGGCCATCATCCGGACTTATATCGTAACAGAACATAATATTCTGACCTCCGAAGGCAAATATCGGCTCTTCATAATCCTGACCTGCCGCTGCATCAAAATCACGGTACACAGACATTACATTCTTAAAATCAGAATCATATCCCAATACAGCATCAAGCTGCCAATATCCTTCTTTCCCGGCAATCAATGTCTCTACATCCATTATATCATATCCGTAACCCTGTCCTATAAGCAGCTGCATCGCAGCATAAGCCTCATTATATGCAACAGGCTGATTCTGATCAGCAGCCGGAGTTTTACCGACAGGATGAGATTCTTCGTAATTGCATGATACAGCTGCAAATACGAGAGCAAAGAAGATAAAGACTTTTGTTTTCATAATTGTAACCGTTTTTTATAAATAACCAATACCACCTGAGGTATAAAAGAGGCCCCACAGACGGTTGGTGCAATTTAATATTTTTCCGTCAAAAAAACAAGGCCCTTGTCTGAGACACAGGTTCAATCATTTCTCCTGCGATCATGATGCTCCCATATTCAACAAATAATTGTATCTTTGTGCAATTTGAAAGATTAAGAACAACATGCAGAACATTATACATACAACAGATGACTCAAGGCCGAAAGTCTACATAGAGACATATGGCTGCCAGATGAATGTAAACGACAGTGAAGTCATATTGTCCATACTGCAGGACGAAGGATATTCACTGACAGAAGATATCGATCAGGCTGACCTTATCCTGGCGAACACCTGTTCCATCAGGGACAACGCAGAGCAGAGAATATGGGGAAGACTGGACCAGTTCAGACTTCAGAAGCGAAGGCGCAGCGGAGTCGTCATCGGAATAGTGGGATGCATGGCGGAAAGGCTTAAGGACAAGCTCCTTGACGGCCATGAAGTGGACATTGTAGCAGGACCGGATGCATATCGCAATCTGCCGGAGATGCTCAAGGCCCTAACACCTGACAATCCGCAGATAGACGTCCTGCTGTCACACGAAGAGACCTATGCAGACATTTCGCCGGTAAGGATGGACAAGAAAGGTGTGTCTGCCTTCATTTCCATAATGAGAGGATGCAACAATGTATGTTCTTATTGCGTTGTACCATATACCCGCGGAGCAGAGAGAAGCAGAGACCCTGAGTCAATCCTGCGTGAAGCCAGGGAACTGCATGAAGCCGGATACAAGGAAGTTACCCTTCTGGGACAGAATGTAGATTCATATGACTGGAAGGCAGAAGACGGCAGGTCGGTAAACTTTCCCCAGCTGCTGGAAAAGGTTGCACTTGTCAGTCCGCAGATGCGCGTAAGATTCTCTACATCACATCCTAAAGACATCAGCGACGAGGTTATCTATACTATGGCCAAATACGAAAACATATGCAAGCATATCCATCTTCCGGTACAGTCTGGAAGCAGCATCATGCTGGAGAAGATGAGAAGGAAATACAACAGGGAATGGTACCTTGAGAGAGTAGCCAAGATACGTAGCGTAATTCCGGATTGCGGCATAACGACTGACGTGATAGCAGGATTCTGCGGAGAGACTCAGCAGGACCATCTGGACACGCTGACACTCATGGAGGAAGTGGTATTCGATTCCGCATTCATGTTTGCATACTCCGAACGTCCCGGAACCCTGGCATCAAAGAAATATCCGGATGACATCCCTTATGAGACAAAGACAGCAAGACTCAACGAAATCATAACTCTGCAGGGACGCATGAGTCTTAAGAGCAATGAGAAGGAGATAGGAAAGACTCTGAAAGTGCTTGTGGAAGGCCCGTCAAAAAAGAATCACGAAGAATTGTGCGGAAGAGCAAGCAACAACAAGATGTGCGTATTTCCTTCACGCGGTGAGAAAGCGGGCGACTACTGCGAGGTGATCGTTGACTCAGTAACTTCAGCGACTCTGATCTGTAGCAGAAAAGACTGACATATGATCTGAAAGACATGCAGGATTTCATCTCCATATTGACTTACGCATTCTTCCTATGTATAGTCATCGGTACTGTACTGGTCATTCTTAATGATAACCAGGACTCTGGAAGAAAAGTCGCATGGATACTTATCATTGCCATCCTTCCCGTCATAGGCATCCTGCTTTACATCATATTCGGCCTCAATTTCAGAAAGCCTGGTATATTCCAGCTGCGGAACAAGGATTTCCTGAACATCTTTGAAGAAAAGGCAAGCGCCAGTACAAGACATCTTCTGTTCGGGACACAGCATGAAGAGCGTATAAAGCCTGAATTCCGGGAACTGAGCCGTCTGCTCAAGAGTGACAGCGGACTTACTGTCAGTGATAACAATGAGATTGAGATAATCACTTCAGGAGGGAGAAAGCTTGAAGCTTTGGTCAACGACATCCTGTCCGCCAAGCATCACATACACTTTGAATACTTCTATTTTCTCAAGGATGACGGAAGCAGAAAGATCAAGAACCTACTGATGCAGAAGGCCAGAGAGGGAGTAAAGGTCAGGTTCATACATGAGAACATAGCCAACATCTCAATCTGGCCCGGATATTACAACGAAATGAAGAAAGCCGGAGTCGAAATCGTGAAATTTACCAATCCGGACACATTCCTGCTTTCAAAATTCAATTACAGGGACCACCGCAAGATTGTAATCATTGACGGAAAGATAGGATACACCGGAGGCATGAATATCGGAGATGACTATTTCTTCCGCTGGAGAGACACCCATATGAGACTGACAGGGAATGCTGTGGCCGCACTCCAGTACTGTTTCCTGAATTCCTGGATAACATCCGGCGGAAAGATCCAGGAAAGCTTCGATGAGTTTTTCCCCCTGGACAGAAAGGCACATGACGACAAGCTTGTACAGATAATTCCGGACGAACCGGACAGACAATGGCCTATGCTGCACATGGGTGCAGTATGGACAGCACAGCACTCAAGGGACTATCTGTACATTCAGACTCCATACTTCGTACCTCCTGAGCCTCTTATGCTCGCTTTGAAGTCCGCAGCATTGAAAGGATGTGATGTGAGACTGATGCTGCCTGAAAAAGCAGACCTGTTCTTCATGGACCCGGCCAACAAGTCCTTCTATAAGGAATGTCTTGAAGCCGGCATCCGGATATTCGAGCGCAAAGGGAAATTCATCCACGCCAAGACATTGGTATCCGACAACTACCTGTCCATCATTGGCTCAGCCAATATGGACTGCAGAAGTCTTGAACTGAGTCATGAAATCAACGCATATATCTACAATGCAGAAATTGCCAGAGAGAACAGGGATATTTTCCTTGAAGACCTCAGACACTGTCATGAAATAAACCTCGAAGAATGGCAGCAACGGGCATGGTATCACAAGTTCATACAGTCCGTCCTGCGTCTGTTCGCACCTCTACTATAAATCTACAGCTTGTCAACCAGAAGCTTCACCATATCATATGCAACCAAAGAATCGACCCTGGAGACATATAACCTTTTGGCCTCTTCAAAAGATTTGTAATTTTCTCCCTTCAGCGGCTCTGCAGGAGGTGAATCCATTTTAAGAGGGTTGATAGGCGACCCGTTCTTCCATACACGGAAATCAAGATGAGGTCCGGTAGAACGTCCTGTGGAACCCACATATCCGATAACCTCGCCTTGACGTACCCGCTTGCCTGCCGTCAGTCCTTTGGCATACTTGGAAAGATGCAGATATGCCGTAGTATAGACCGAGTTATGCCTGATACGAACGACTTTTCCCCCGGCTCCTTCATATTTCACACTTGTCACCGTACCGTCACCTATGGTCACAACCGGTGTTCCTGCCGGTGCAGCATAATCGACTCCTGTATGCGGCTGCACCTTTCTGGTCACCGGATGACGGCGGGCGTATGAAAACCCGGAACTGATGCGCGAATATTTCAGAGGAGCCTTGAGGAACGCCTTGCGCATGCTCTCCCCCTTTTCATTCCACCAGATGTTCCCGCCATCCTTCTGATCAAACATGACCATCGGAAACACATCCTTACCATGCTGAAATTCAGCATAATAAACAGTATCCACCGCTATAGTTTCCCCTTCGCACACCTTCTCGTCATAAAGAACCTTGAAACGGTCTCCCTTCTGCAATCCAAAGAAGTCCACAGTCCAGGCATAAATATCGGAAAGACTGAGTATCAGCAGCGGAGAGACACCGGCATCCAGCATGTCATTCCACAATGAGGAGGAAATTGTGACATCAGCATATCGCCGCACTACTTCCACAGGCTTGAATTCGACTACAGCCTCATACGGAGGGATACAGCTGAATATTATTCTGCTGCCCCGGTCTCTGTCATAAACCAGATATTTCAGTTCTCTGGCATCCCCCTCACCGGAATAATATGCCTGATATGAATGTCCTACCCGTAAAGTCTTCACATCGAACACACTGTCACATGCCTCCGTCAGGTCATACGCCTCCTGAGCCGACATTCCCAAATCTCCCAGCAAAGAGGCAAAAAACTGGCCTTTGCCCACCTTGCCATCCACACAAAACAAACTGTCAGGGCAAAAGGCATCAGACGCTTCAAGAACCGTCTCGGTTTCTTCATCCCGACATTCTTCGTCTATGCTTCTACATGACACTGCCGCAACACACAATGCAGCCATATAAAACACTGTAGCACAGATATTTAAAATCTTCTTCATGTTACTTCATTTCAACTGTCTGCAAAATTATAAAACTCTGTTGAAAAAATTGTGGAAAAATTTGGAAAATTATGGGAGAAAGTGGAAAAAAGATTATAACTTTGCATCACTCTAAAAAATGTGTTCAAATGACTGGCTTTTTCGGCAGACATAGTGCTAAGATAGATGACAAGGGAAGAATTGTGATTCCTTCTGCCATCAAGAGCGCCGTTCCTGCCGACCAGATGCCTTTCGTGATCAGAAAAGACATGTATTCCAATTGTCTGGAGATGTATACCTGGCAGGAATGGGCAAACATGTCTCAGGCTGTAAGAGCAAAGCTTGACCTTGCCTTTGATGAGGACCACATGAAATATTGGAGGACCTACATGAGCGACACAGTGACTGTTGTCCCTGACGCAAAGCTAGGTAGAATAACCATTCCGAAAGAGATTCTTGACAAGGCCGGCATCGCAAAGGAAGTCGTTTTCCTCGGTGTCGACTACAAGGTCGAAATCTGGGCTAAAGAAGAAATTGAAAACGGGAAACTTTCTTCGGAGGAGTTCCGTTCGATGGGCAGGAAAATATCCGGACGTTTATAATACAGGAGGCCTGAACATGTCCGGATACCACACCCCAGTCTTGCTTGATGAAAGCGTTTCTGCTTTAATCAGCTCTCCATCAGGAATATACGCAGATGCCACCTTCGGAGGTGGAGGACACACATGTGAGATTCTTAAAAGAATTTCCAAGGAGGGTCATGTAGTGTCTTTTGACCGCGACAGCGATGCACTGGCCAACAAACCGGACGACTCTCGCCTCACATTGGTAAGAAGCGATTTCCGATGGATACACAACCATCTTCTCAACCATGGCTATACTGAAGGAATAGATGGCATACTTGCTGATCTGGGAGTATCCTCACATCAGTTTGATACAGCAGAAAGAGGTTTCTCATTCCGCTACGAGGCACCTCTGGACATGAGGATGAATCAGGAAGGGGCAACGACTGCTGCCGATATAATAAACGGGTATGAATATGAGCAGCTGGAAAGGATATTCAGACTTTACGGCGAGGTTGACAACAGCCGCCGGATAGCGCAGCTTATCTGCAAGGCCAGAGAGACATCTGAAATAAAAAGCACTACGGATCTGGGAAGAGCCATCGAAAGCGCTCTGCCGAAATTTGCAGAGCATAAGTTTCTGGCAAAGGTTTACCAGGCCCTGAGGATTGAAGTCAATCAGGAGATGAGATCCCTGGAAAAGTTTCTCATCGGTGCAACGCAGTCACTGAAGGCAGGAGGAAGGCTTGTGGTAATCACTTATCACTCCCTCGAAGACAGGATGGTAAAGAACTTCATCAAAGCAGGCAACATTGAAGGAAGGATCATAAAAGATTTCTACGGCAATGTCTCATCCCCTTTGAGAGCTGTGAACAGAAAGCCGATCCTTCCTCAGGAATGTGAAATAGCCGTAAACACTAGAGCCCGAAGTGCGAAGCTCAGAATAGCGGAAAAGACAGCAGAATGATGGAATTCAGATTAAAGGATATCGATTGGAAGGCTGTATCCGGCGCCATCATTGAGACTTTCAGGTCCATTGGGCGTGGAGACATATTGCTGAGGATGAGAGTGGATAAACTGTTCCCTTTCATCCTGTACACATTCGCATTGGCATGGGTAAGCATATGGCTCACATATAAAAGCGACCAGACCATGCTCAAAGCTGAACAGAATAAGGAAAGAATAAAGGAACTTAAGATATCGTATGCCAAGAAGACTTGTGACATTGCCGGGCTCTCCCGCATAAGTACGATAGAAAGTTTGCTTAAGGAAAGCGGATCGGAAGTGAAGGCACCGGAAAAACCGGCAGACAGACTTGTAGATTGAAAAGAAAGATGCAAAGGAATGACATTCAGCAGGAAGACAGGTATAGGATCAGCAAGGTCCTATGGTCACTTTATTGTCTGTTTCTTATAGCATCCTTGGTAATAATAGGAAAGATCATATACATACAATACCTCTGGAGTCCAGACACACAGACCGCCAAGGAATTCCAATCAGATAAGATTGAAGTTGCCATAGAACCGGAACGAGGATCCATTCTCGACCACAACGGAAAACTTCTGGCAATTTCCACACCTTCCTATACAATAAGGATGGACAGTCACATTCTGAAAAACGAACTGGCAGCCGGAGTTGTACGGATTAACAAGGATACTGTTGATGAAGCCGGATGGAGAAAACTGGCATGGGACGCATGTCAGCAGCTTCCTGAAGTGCTGGGAGGTGACAGGACGGCTGAATCATACTACGATTCGATAATAGTCAACCGCGAATCCAACAAGAAAAAAGGCAGGCGCAATCTGCTTATCGCAAAAAACATAGATTATTCCACATTAAAGAAACTTGAACAGCTTCCCCTTCTGAAAGAGGGAAAATACAGAAGCGGAATGAAGGTGGATACCAACGCCACCAGACAATATCCCTATGGCACACTTGCAGGACAAGTGATAGGAAGGGTCTGGATCAACAAGGAGAACCCTGACAGCAGCGTCTATTCAGGAATTGAAGGCCAGTATGACTATATTCTGCACGGGACGGAAGGAAAGCAGTGGACCAAGGAGATGGACTATGGTGTCATCCTCGACCCTGACAGCACTGTGGTAGAAGTAGAGCATGGAATGGATATCAGAACTACCCTGGATATTGATATTCAAGATATTGCAGATAGGGCGATAAGAAATGTACTGACGGACGACAACAGTCTTGAGGGTGGATGCGCTGTAGTGATGGACGTAAAGACAGGGGCAATAAGAGCAATGGTCAACCTGAGACGGAACCGCCACGGCAATCTTACTGAAAGCTTGAACATGGCAGTCGGACGCGCCGGAGAGCCCGGTTCTGTATTCAAGACAGCCACACTGATGTCACTGCTGGAAGACGGAAAGGTATCTCTTGATACAGAGGTTGCGACAAATCGCGGAAAGCTTGAGGGATTTCCAAAACTGACACCAGACCAGAGCCTTATCCGATATGAAGACAGGACAAAGAAGAACACCATAAGTGTACGTGAAGGTTTCAAGATGTCGTCGAATAACGTATTCAGACGACTGGTTCTGGATCACTACAGGAATTGTCCTGAAGAATTCATAAACAATTTGTACAGCTATAAGCTTAATGACTCCTACAGATTTGACCTTGATGTAAGAGGTTATTCAAAATCATCACTTCCCGACCCTGACGGCAAATATTGGTCTGTGGCAAGCCTATACTCTTGCGCAATCGGATACAGTGTACTGGAAACGCCTCTCAACATGGTAAACTTCTATAATGCCATCGCCAACAAGGGAAAGATGATGAAGCCTTATCTCATAGAGGCATATGAAAAGGATGGCAAGATATGCAAAAGATTTGAGCCTGAAATACTCAACGGAGCCATCTGCTCAATGGCAACGGCAGACACATTGACCAGCGTTCTCAAGCTCGTTACCGCTGAAGGTACCGGACATAGGCTGAAGGATGCCAAGTGTGAAGTCGCCGGAAAGACTGGTACAGCCCGCGTCAGACTCGCAAGACATGAAAAGCCCACAAAGGAAGACAAATATCTGTCAGTTGACGGGTTAAGGAAATATCAGGCCACATTTGTAGGTTTCTTCCCTGCAGATGATCCTGAATATACTACGATAGTGACAATCTACACCGGCTTGACAAAAAGTAACGAATACGCTGGAGGAAATCATCCGGCACGGGCATTCAGGGAAATTGTAGACAATGTCTGGGCTCTGGACTGTCATTGGGGCAGAGCTCTGAAAGACAGGGCATCCGTTCCTGAAATGAAGGCAAGACACATAGGGACACGCAAAGGAGGCGGTCCCGTGCCGGATGTAAACGGAATGGGTCTGCAGGATGCAATATACGCAATAGAGAACAACGGCTACAGATGCGTATATGAAGGAGTCGGACATGTGGCAAGCCAGAAACCGGAAGCCGGCACATCATATACCAAAGGGCAGACAATAGAACTCATTCTGAAATAAAATAAAGGAAGATGAGACTGGACAGAATCATAGAAGGCAGTGGAGCTGCAATAATAAAAGGGCATGGACGAATAGAAGTCGATGCCATCTGCAACGATTCAAGGAAGGTGACACGCGGAGCACTTTTCGTGGCTGTCAAAGGCCACGCCGGAGACGGTCACGCATACATAGCAACTGCCATCGGGAAAGGTGCACGTGTCATTGCATATGAAGACCAGCAGATGCTTGAGCAGCAAACGCGCAACATGGACACAGAAGGGATAGCATTCGTGAAGACCGGATCCGCCAGACATGCCCTCGCAATAATGGCGGCCAATTTCTATGACAACCCGTCCGGAAAACTGACACTTGTCGGAATCACAGGAACCAACGGCAAGACCACTACCGTAACCCTCCTTTACAGGATGTTTACCCAGCTTGGATACAGTTGCGGCATGCTTTCCACAATAGCCAATTACGTAGGCACAAAAAGATACGAGGCCGTGAATACCACATCTGACCCTATAACCATCAATTCACTTCTTGATGAAATGGTGCAGTCCGGATGCGGATATTGCTTCATGGAGGTAAGTTCCATAGGAGTGGAGCAGGAAAGGATTGAGGGGCTCGAATTCAAGGTAGGAATATTCTCAAACCTCACTCATGATCATCTTGATTACCACAAGACATTCGCCGAGTATCTGAGATGTAAGAAAATGTTCTTTGACAAATTGCCTGAAGATGCTTTTGCCATCACCAACACTGATGACCGCAACGGTATGGTGATGGTGCAGAACACAAAAGCCAAAGTTGTGACCTTCTCCATGAAGGGAATTGCCGACCATACATGCCGCATCATAGAACAGAGTTTTGACGGAATGCTGCTGAGGATTGACGGAACAGACAGCTGGAGCTGCCTCATAGGTCAGCACAATGCCTATAATCTGCTTGCCATCTACACCACAGCCATCGTTCTTGGAGCAGACAAAGAAGAGACGCTGATAGCCCTCAGCCGGATGACCCCGGCTCCAGGAAGATTTGAAAACATTAAAGGTCCCAAGGATATTTCGGTCATAATCGACTATGCCCACACTCCTGATGCTCTGGAAAATGTTCTGAAGACTCTACGTGAGATAGCTCCTGATAGAGAAATTATCTGCTTATTCGGATGCGGAGGCGACAGAGACAGGACAAAGCGTCCGGAAATGGCAAAGATCGCCCAGAAATCTGCAGACAGGATAATAGTCACATCAGACAATAGCCGCACAGAAAGGACTGCCGATATCATGGCCGATATCAAGGGAGGAATGGACACAGCAGGCAGAGCAAAGTCACTTTTCATCGAAGACAGGGCGGAGGCGATAAGGACGGCTCTGATGCTTGCCGGACCTGGAGCAACAGTCCTGCTTGCAGGCAAAGGACATGAGACCTACCAGATTACAGGTACGGAAAAGGTGCATTTTGACGAAAGGGAAATAGTAACTGAATACTTCAACACATTAGGATAAGCAATGATTTACCATCTATTTGAATATATAAAGGATCTTGACATCCCTGGGCAGGGTTTGTTCCAATATCTGTCCTTCAGGGCGATAATATCCTTCACTACGGCCCTTCTGATCTCAATCTTTGCAGGCAAGAGCATCATCGGATGGCTACAGAAGAAGCAGATCGGAGAGACAATAAGAGATCTTGGACTGGAAGGACAGATGTCTAAGAAAGGAACCCCTACGATGGGAGGTATCATCATATTCATATCCATAATGATACCGGTACTCCTTTTCTCAGACCTGACCAACATATACACAATACTGTTGATCATCAGCACAGTATGGTTCTTCCTCATAGGCTTTGCCGACGACTACATAAAAGTATTCAGAAAGAACAAGGAAGGAATGAGCGAAAAAGGGAAGCTTATTGCTCAAGGGGCTATGGCTCTTGCCGTGGGACTGGCGGTATGCTTCAGTGATGATATTGTGATAAGAGAGAATGTCAGCATAAGTGACAACATTACACTTGCTGCTACAGAAGACAGTCTCTCCGTCGATCCTGATATGGTATTCCCAGATGTCGAAAAGATAGATGTGATAAAAAGCACCAAGACCACCATACCTTTTGTTAAAGGACATGAATTCGACTACAAATGGCTTTCTCCACTGAAAGGCACCTGGGGCTGGTACTGCAAATGGGCCATATATGTAGCTATGATTGTCATCGTAATCACAGCATGTTCAAACGGAGTGAACCTCACTGACGGGATGGACGGGCTGGCTGCTGGTACTTCAGCCATTGTGGGAGTGGTACTCGGCATCTTCGCATGGCTCGGCGGAAATATCGTAAACGCGGACTACCTCAACATCATGTATATCCCCGGCAGCGGCGAAGTGGCAGTCTTCATGTCAGCACTGGTAGGCGCGCTGATCGGATTCCTCTGGTACAACACCTATCCAGCCCAGGTCTTTATGGGAGACACCGGAAGCCTTATGCTTGGAGGAATCATAGGAGTGACTGCCGTGCTTATCAGGAAAGAACTGCTGATTCCTGTACTCTGCGGAGTATTCTTCGCTGAAAGCGTATCCGTGCTTATGCAACGGACGTATTTCAAATACACCAGAAAGAAATACGGAGAAGGACGAAGGATATTCAAGATGGCTCCGCTACATCACCACTACCAGAAAGAAGGGATAGCTGCACTTATCAGCAAACCGGCCAAAGCTCTGCCGGAAGCCAAGATAGTGACAAGGTTCTGGATAATCGGAATGATACTCGCGGTAATTACAATAGCATTGTTGAAAATAAGATAGGAACGTAATATATATATGTCAAGAATAGTAGTATTAGGAGGAGGCGAAAGCGGAGTAGGGTCCGCTGTTCTCGCAAAAGTGAAAGGCTTCGATGTATTTCTTTCGGATGCAGGATGCATTTCCGAGGATTATGTTGCCACTCTCAACAAATGGAACATTCCTTTTGAACAAGGCATGCATTCCGAGGAAATGATTCTCAATGCAGATGAGGTCATAAAAAGTCCGGGTATTCCGGACACAGCCTGCATGGTACGCAAGATTGCAGAAAAGGGAATCGGCATCATCTCTGAAATAGAGTTTGCCGGCAGGTACGACACTGCAAAGAAGATATGCATTACAGGCAGCAACGGAAAGACTACGACCACTTCCCTGATATATCACCTGCTTAAGCAGGCCGGAATGAACGTAGGACTGGGAGGTAACATCGGAAAAAGCTATGCTTACCAGGTAGCAACTGAAACCCATGACATATATGTACTGGAACTCAGCAGTTTCCAGCTTGATAATGTATATGATTTCAAAGCAGACATAGCAATCATAACCAACATCACACCAGACCACCTTGACAGGTACGGACATGATATGGAGAATTATGTGAAAGCTAAATTCCGAATCACCAGAAACATGTCAAAGGAGGATTGTTTCATTTTCTGTTCAGACGATGACATTACAGTCAACCACCTCAACAAGATAGTGGTAAAGGCGCAGAAACTTCCGTTCACACAGAAGACCGAAGTCGTGCAGGGAGCATTCGTCAAAGAAGACAGGATGATTGTCCGCTACAAGGAAGAAGAATGCGACATGTACCTTCAGGAACTGGCACTCGGTGGAAGGCATAATGTTTACAATTCAATGGCAGCAGCCCTTGCAGCCAAAGTCATGGATATCGATAATGATGCGATCCGCGAGGGGCTTGCTACTTTTCAGGCCGTAGAGCACAGGCTAGAAAAGGTGCTGAGCATCAAGGATGTGCTGTATATCAACGACTCAAAGGCCACAAATGTAGATGCGTCATGGTATGCTTTGGAATGCCAGACCAGACCAGTCATATGGATTGTGGGAGGCACTGACAAAGGAAATGACTACTCAAGTCTGATTCCGCTGGTGAAGGAAAAGGTAAAGGGCATCATATGCCTTGGACTGGACAATAAGAAGATCCACGATGCGTTCGGAGATCTTGTTTCTCAGATGCATGATGTGACTTCAGCTCAGGAGGCAGTGAAACTGGCTGACAGTCTTGCATCATCAGGCGACGTAGTGCTGCTGTCACCTTGCTGTGCAAGTTTCGACCTGTTCAAGAACTACGAAGATAGAGGAAGACAATTCAAGGAAGCAGTGAGGAATCTGTAATGAATAAAGAAAGGCTGACATACACTGGAAAGCAGGGAAATGCCTTCTGGAATTTCATCGACACCATCCAGGGAGACAAGGTCGTATGGATCATTGTGTTCATACTTACCATGATATCCGCACTGGCGATTTTTTCGTCCACATCACAACTTACAGGAGACTCTGTAAACAGGATAGACCTGATCAGAAAGCACTCACTGTTCATTCTGATCGGATATGTCCTCATATTCCTTATATATAAGGTCAGAAAAATAGGATGGTTCCGGGTACTGTCACAATTCGGCTACATTATATCATTGATTATGCTGCTGTTTCTGACATTCCAGGTAAATCTCGGATTCATACGTGCCGCAAAGCTCAATGACGTAGCATGGCGCGTCATCGTAGTGGGCAATCAGCAGATCCATGTCTTTGAAATCGTCAAGGTTGCAATGGTGATGTATCTGGCATGGGCCATCAATGCATACAAGCAGGATGAGGAAGAAATACGCAGGAACGGGAAAAGTTCAACCTTCAGCATAGCCAACAGTCTAGGACGCAGGAAAAGGTTCGCATTCATGGCACAGCCATTCTGGAAAAGGGTTCTTTACATCTACATACCGATGCTCAGCACATGCGGGCTGGTTATGATGGGAAGCAACTCCAGCGGTATATTCATAGGAGGTATCATGCTTGCAACTCTCCTGATAGGGGGGCTTCCCGCAAAAGAGATCGGAGTCGCAATAATGGGAGTTCTGGCTGTAATCATCATGGCTGTGGCGATCTATTTCATAAGCGGCAGGACAGTGTTCACCACGGTAGAGACAGCGTGGAGCAGGATAAACGCAAAATACGATACAGAGAGACTCATAGAAATCGAAAATGACAAGACCTTGGGAAAATATTCTCCTGATTGGTATGCCGAGCGCAGCAGGATCAGTCAGCCATATTCAGGCCGCATAGCTATACATGAGGGAAAACTTCTTGGCAAAGGAAGTGGAAACAGCACACAGAAGCACGTGGTGACACACATCTACTCAGACTACATGTACAGTTTCATCGTGGAGGAATACGGGCTGCTCGGAGGAATCCTGGTCATAATCCTATATGTAAGTCTGCTGGCACGAGGCTCTATGATAGCCCGTTCATGCACAAACGAATTTGCAAAGATAGCTGTGGGAGGATTGTCGTTCCTGATTACGGCTCAGGCGTTCATGCATATTTTCGTAAATGTGGGAATCGGCCCTATGACAGGCCAGACACTGCCGCTGCTGAGCGACGGACGATTTGCTTATCTGACATTCTGCATCGCCTTCGGTATAATATTGTCGATAAGCAGAATGGCGCGTGAACAGATCCGGGAGGAGGAAGAAGCTGCAGCTCCTCTGTATGAAAGCGACAGCCAGCAGGCATAAACAGTCTAGAACATAACATGAGTATGAAATACCGAAAACTGAGAGTCATCATAAGCGGAGGCGGAACCGGTGGTCACATCTTCCCGGCTTTATCTATAGCAGACAAACTGAAAGAGCTGAATCCGGAAAGCGAGATACTGTTCGTAGGAGCAGAAGGAAGGATGGAGATGGAAAAGGTCCCCGCAGCAGGATACAGGATTAAGGGGCTTCCTGTAGCAGGACTGGCCAGAAGATTGACATTGTCCAATCTGACTCTGCCATACAAGGTGCTGAAGAGCATAAGGCTGGCGAAGAAGATGATCCGGGAATTCAAGCCGGACATTGCCATAGGTGTCGGAGGATATGCTAGCGCACCTCTTCTATGGGCAGCAGGAAGGATGGGTATCCCGACACTCATACAAGAACAGAACAGTTTTGCCGGACTGACCAACAGGATAGTAGGAAGAAAGGCGGAAAGCATCTGTGTGGCATATGACGGGATGGAACGCTTCTTTCCTGCTGAAAGACTGGTCTTCAGCGGGAATCCCATCAGAAAGGAGATTGTTCCGGCAGGGACAAAGATGAAGGAGGAAGCATATGAATATTACAAGCTGCATCCCAGGAAGAAGCACTTGTTTGTGGTGGGTGGCAGCCTTGGCTGCAGGACACTGAATGAGGCCATGATGAAGTGGATTGAAGACGGATGTCCGGGAGGAGAAGACATTGAGGTGATCTGGCAGTGCGGAAAATTCTACAAACCTATGGTTGACGAATTCATGAATGCAATGAAAGCAGCCGGACACAATCTTGATACGATACGGCACTATGACTTCATCAAAAGGATGGACCTCGCCTATGGAGCATCAGATGTGGTCGTATCACGGTCCGGAGCCAGTTCAGTATCTGAATTATGCGCAGCACACAAGGCGGTGATATTTGTTCCGTCCCCTAATGTAGCTGAAGATCATCAGAC
This sequence comes from Bacteroidales bacterium, assembly GCA_017442315.1. Classification (GTDB taxonomy): domain Bacteria; phylum Bacteroidota; class Bacteroidia; order Bacteroidales; family UBA932; genus Cryptobacteroides. Next base: position 190,304 of record JAFRZX010000030.1, on the reverse strand, counting down.
CCACAATGCGATGGCCCTCGTAAACAAGGAGGCGGCATTGATTGTCAAAGACTGCGAAGCAACTGAAAAACTGATGAAGAAGGCATGCAGCCTGACACACGATACGGAACAGATTGCATTGCTGGAAAAGAACATAGCTGCACTTGCGAGAACAGAAGCAGCGGCAACAATAGCAGAAGAAGTCTACAGAATCACTGAAAGCACAAGAAAATGAACAGCTGCAAAAACATATATTTCATAGGAATCGGGGGCATCGGAATGAGTGCCATAGCCAGATATTATAATGCCAAGGGCTTCAAGGTAAGCGGATATGACAAGACGCCTTCTCCCCTGACACATGCTCTCGAAGACGAAGGGATAGAAATCCACTACACTGATGACATATCGTATATTCCCAATACTCCAGAAGACACATTGGTGGTCTATACACCGGCCATACCTAAAGACCTTGAAGAACTGAAATTCGTCCTCACTCATGGCTACCGCACCATAAAGAGGTCGCAGATGCTGGGAGAAATAACAAAAGGACAACGTTGCATGGCGGTTGCAGGCACTCACGGAAAGACGACTACAAGTACACTCCTGAGTCATATCTTCACTGCCTGCGGGGAAGGATGTTCAGCATTTCTAGGAGGGATTTCAAAGAACTACGACAGCAACCTTCTCATCAGCGGTAATGATGTCATAGTGGCAGAAGCGGATGAGTTTGACAGATCATTCCTGCAGCTGTTTCCGGAAATGGCTGTCATAACATCCATGGATGCTGATCATCTGGACATCTACGGAGATGAAGCACATATAAGGGAAGCATTCAAGGCTTTTGCATCACAGGTCAGCGGAACAGTCATTAAGAAATACGGACTCGACATAACCAAAGAGGATACAGAAGCACGCATAATGACCTATTCATTCGGAAATCCAGATGCAGATTATTATGCTGAACCTCTTGAAGATGGTCATTTCAATCTGCATCACCCTGATGGTATCATCGAAGACTGTGTGGTAGGCATACCAGGCTGGGTCAATGTAGAAAACGCCACTGCTGCAGCCGCAATAGGACTATCATACGGGCTTGACCCAACAGACATACGTCATGCCCTGGCTTCGTTCAAAGGCGTAAAAAGACGTTTCGACATGAAGGTCTGCAAGCCAGGATGCGTATATATCGATGACTATGCACACCATCCTGAAGAGATTTCAGCTGCATTGAGTTCAATACGCGAAAGATACCCTCGAATGAAATGTACAGCCGTATTCCAGCCGCACCTTTATACAAGGACCAGAGACTTCGCATCGGAATTTGCAAAAGCTCTGAGCATGGCTGACAAACTGATTCTGCTGGACATTTATCCTGCAAGAGAAGAACCGATTCCTGGGGTTACTTCAGAAATCATATTCAAGGATGTGACAGCAAAAGAAAAAGTACTTATAAGACGAGATGAACTTATGTCTTATCTTGAAAAGGAACCTGTGGAACTTCTTGTCACCTTAGGGGCTGGAGATATCGACAGATTCGTAGAACCTGTTTCAGAAATGCTTAACAACAGATAAAAGACAATGAACCGCATCTTGAGACTCATTATATCAGGCTTGTCCGTAACAGTCCTTCTGGCCTGCATGGTACTCGCATACCTTGCAGGAAAAGAAATACGCACAGACCTGATGTGCAAAGGCCTTGAAGTGACGGTAACAGACAGTACAAGCAACAGCTTCCTGTCAGGGGACGATATAAGAAGACATATAGAAAAGGAGTATGGTGCATATAAAGGCATCCACATAGACAGTCTGGACCTGACTGCAATAGAAAATATCGTAGACAGCAAGAGCGCAGTGCAGAAGAGCCAGGTCTATGTTACAAGAGACGGGATGCTGCATGTGACCGTAACCCAGAGAAAGCCGGCTGTCCGCTTCCAGAAAAAGGAAGGAGGCTTCTATGCCGATGCCGAAGGCTACATCTTCCCTCTTCAGAAGAATCATACGGCACATGTGCAGGTTATAGACGGATATATCCCGTTATCTGCTTCAAGCGGACACAAAGGCGTCATATCCGACTCAGATAAAGAATGGTTTGAATCGATTCTCAATCTTGTGAACCATATCGACGGCAGCCGCACATGGAAAAACAAATTCGTACAGATATATGTACAGAAGAACCATGAACTGATTCTGGTACCAAGGGCAGGAAAAGAAAAAATACTGTTCGGACACCCTACGGATATCCAGGACAAACTGGACAAGCTGGAAAAATATTATTCAGCCATCATTCCGGAAAAGGGAAAAGATTATTACAAGACAGTCGACCTCAGGTTTGAAGGGCAGATTGTCTGCAGCCAACAATGATAAAGTTACTTACATCATGAATATGACAGACAAACACATCGTTGCTATCGATCTGGGCACCTCTAAGATAGCTGTCACCGTAGCCAAAGTCAACGGTGAAGATGTCCAGATCATATATTACAGAGAGACACCATCGTCTGGAATAAGATACAGCAGTGTCTATAATCCGTCCCAGGTAAACAGCCAGCTGGTAGAGGCTTTGAGAATTGCAGAAGACGAGCTTGGCATAAAGATCACCCAGGCCATAGTAGGAATGCCGAAATACCCTATCCGTCAGGAAAGCAGTACAGGCAAGATTGCGGACCGGGGTGAAGATACGGATATCACGGCAGAAAACATTGCCGAGCTAAAGAATTTCGCAGAGAATCTTTATCCTCTGCAGGATGAAGCCAAAGAAGCGATCTACGGAGCTGTGGCACAATCATTCTCCGATGGAGAGAACTTCCAGATCATAGAGAATGACATAATAGGCATGACAAGCGATACTCTGGAAGGGCATTTCAAGATATTCATAGGCAAAAAGACAGACCTCAAGAAAATAGATACTGTCATGAACAAAGCCGGAATCAGTGCCATAAGAAAATATTTCACTGCCGACTCTACAGCTAAATCCGTCCTCACCAACGCAGAAATGGAGAATGGAGTTGCCCTCATAGATTTCGGTGCGGGGTGCACATCGGTATCGATATATCATGGCAGCATAATGAGACATTATGCATCTGTTCCGTTTGGAGGAAAGAACATAACAAACGACATAAAGACAGAGTGCCAGATTTCCGAAAGACTTGCTGAGAACATAAAGCTTGCATTTGGTGCATGCATGCCGGAAAAACTTCAGAACCTGAGCGAAAAGACCATACATATAAGAGGAAACGGATCTGAGCCTGACAAACAGCTTCCTGTCAAATACCTGTCAGAGATAATCACTGCACGCGTGGAAGAGATAATGATGGCTATCCTTTATGAAATACATACAAGCGGATTTGCAGACATGCTCCGCAGCGGACTTGTCATAACCGGAGGCAGCGCACAGATTGCTAATCTCGGCAATTTCATATATGACCTTTCAGGATACAGGGTCAGGACAGGATATCCTAGGCGTCTTTTCTCGTGCCAGGGATGCGAAGGGGTCAACGAAACATCTGCCGCAACTTCACTGGGTCTGATCATGATGGCATCAAAAGAACCGGAGATCAACTGTACCCAGCCGGGAATCCGGATTCCTTCAGACTCGATAACAGTCCCGGTCTCACTGGAGGTACCTTTGCAGGAGGAAGTGAGGACAACACTGTTTACCGAAGAGGAAATGGGCAAGGCCGACTTTGAAAAAGTAAAGAGAAAGAAGAGGGAGGAAAACAACCTGACATTCAGTGAAAAGATCACAAAGTTCTGGGGAACCCTCTACGATAACGTAAGCAATGAAAAAATATGATGGACATGACAGACAGCAATACATTGGACATAACTCCGGCAGACTGGATTCCTGAAAATTCGATTATAAAGGTTCTCGGTGTAGGAGGAGGAGGCTGCAATGCAGTCAATTATATGTACAGGCAACATATCGAAGGGTGCACCTTCATAGTATGCAATACTGATGCACAAGCCCTGAACAGCTGTGATGTTCCCGTAAAGATACAGCTTGGAGAAGGCCTTGGAGCCGGATGCAATCCTACAGAAGGGCGCAATGCCGCATTGAACTCCCAGGATGAGATTTCCGAAAAGGTGCTTGACAACGGTACGGAAATGCTTTTCATAACAGCAGGTATGGGAGGCGGCACCGGAACCGGAGCTGCTCCTGTGATAGCTTCAATGGCAAAGAAGAAAGGCATACTTACTGTGGGAGTCGTGACCATACCTTTCAAAAGTGAAGGGAATGAGTCCATGTCCAAAGCTATAGACGGAATAAACGAACTTGAGAAGAACGTAGACAGCCTTCTTATCATAAACAACGAAAAGCTGTATGACTTCTATGGCAACCTGCTTATCCAGGATGCTTTCCCGAAAGCAGATGAGGTGCTTGCGACTGCTGTCCGAGGCATAACCGACATCATCAAGACCAGAGGACATATAAACGTCGACTTCAAGGATGTCAAGACAATGATGAAGAACAGTGGCATGGCCCTTATGGGATGTGGCATAGGTACTGGAGAACACAGACTCGAAGATGCCGTAAAGAATGCACTCGAATCACCTCTGCTCAACGACTTCGACCTCAAGACAGCCAAGAATGTGCTGATCAACATAACCGTTGGAGACAATGAGCAAGGTCTGCAGATGAAGCAGCTGGAAGAAATAAACAGGCTGGTCAATGAATACACCGGAAATGCAAACAACTTCAAGAGTGGAATTGTCCTGAACGGTGACCCGGATTTCGGAGACAAGGTCAACATAACAGTCATAGCAACCGGATTCAAGATGAGTATGATCAGCGAGATCACATGCGGCAATCCTGGCAGCAGCATATGGATAGAAGCTGACTTTGTATATGACAAGCAAGCCGCTTCAGCAGATGAAGGAATCGAACTTCCTGAAGTAAGAAGTCAGAAGATAGGCTACAACAATGCAGCCGTCAGGAAGAAGAACCTCTTTGCAACCGGCACAAAGCCTGTACTTCTTGTTGAGGTAGGTCAGAGTATTACAGATCTGGAAGAGACAGCCGCTATAAGAAGAAAGACACAGCATACTGCAAAGGCAGATGAATAGGATTTTTTGCTATTTTTGCAGTTTGGAAACCATTTTGAATCTGTTTTCATAAAAAAACACACGATATATGACCAGAAAGACAAGAGTAAGGTTTGCACCTTCACCGACAGGTCCTCTCCACATGGGAGGTGTCAGAACAGCACTTTACAACTACCTGTTTGCTAAACAGCACGGAGGTGACTTCATCATAAGGATCGAGGATACCGACTCCCAGAGATTCGTTCCCGGAGCCGAAAAGTATATAATTGAAGCACTGAACTGGTGCGGCATCATTCCGGATGAAGGAGTGGATGCAGCAGGAAACATTGTAGAGACCGCATCGGAGAGACATCCTCATGCACCATACCGGCAAAGTCAACGCAAAGCGATCTACCGCCAGTATGCGGAACAGCTTGTTTCAGACGGCTTTGCGTATTATGCATTCGACACTGCGGAGGAACTTGGAGCCAAAAGAGCAGGAATGGAGGCTGCTGGAGAGACATTCATTTATAACCAGAGCACACGCATGGGATTGCGCAATTCCCTGTCACTTCCTGAATCAGAATGGAAAGAACTGCTTGAAACCCGCACAGACTGGACCATACGCTTCAAGATGCCTAACAACAGGATAGTGAAGATGGATGACCTCATCAGAGGACATGTAGAAGTCAACACTGACACTCTTGACGACAAGGTTCTCTGGAAAAGGGCAGACGAACTGCCTACATACCATCTTGCCAACATAGTGGACGACCACCTGATGGAAATAACCGAAGTCATCCGTGGAGAAGAGTGGCTGCCGTCACTGCCTCTGCACTATCTTCTGTACGAAGCATTCGGATGGACAGAGACACAACCTCGCTTCGCTCATCTCTCGCTCCTGCTCAAACCTGACGGGAAAGGCAAACTCAGCAAACGCGACGGAGACAGGCTCGGATTCCCGGTATTCCCTCTCCAATGGGTGAATGCAGAAGGAGAAGTATCACGCGGCTATCGCGAAGACGGATACTTCCCTGAAGCATTTGTAAATCTCCTTGCAATGCTCGGATGGAACCCTGGAACGGAACAGGAACTGTTCACCCTGGAAGAACTTGCAGCTGCATTCTCTTTGGAAAGAGTAGTTAAATCCGGAGCCAGATTCAATGCAGAAAAGGCTAAATGGTACAATAAGGAATACCTTCGTACCAAAAGTGTGGAAGAACTGACTTCATTGTACATACCATTGCTTGAATCAAAAGGCATGCAGATAGTAGATTGCCCGGCATGCGCCCTCACGGCAGGTTCGGACATGAATGTCAACGGTGCTGATTTCGAGAACAGGATATTTTCACGTCAATACGTTGAGCGCATTGTTGCGCTTATCCAGGAAAGAGCGACATTTGTTGCCGATTTCTGGGACATCGCATCCTACCTTTTCATAGCACCTTCATCATTTGCTGAAAAGGATGCGGCAAAGTTCTGGAAAGAGGAGAACTACACCCTTGCACTTAAGGTTGCTGATTTCATATTGAACTTTGATGGAGAATTCACAAAGACATCACTTGAAGGACCACTTGAGGAATACATCAGAAGCAATGAATGGCCTATGGGCAAGGTCATGAACTGTCTTCGTCTTGCACTGGTAGGTGCATCAAGCGGTCTTGGAATCGCAGACATCGTTACACTTATCGGCAAGAAGGAATTTGCAAAACGTATTGAATTCATCAAAGCAACGCTATAAAATCATGAGAATAGGATTATGTAATGACCATGCTGGAGTAGAATATAAGAACCAGCTTGCAGAATATCTGAAAGGGAAAGGCTACGAAATCGTGAACTTTGGCACAGATACAACGGAAAGCATGGACTTTCCTGACGTGGCTCATCCGCTTGCAAATGCAGTAGAAAACGGTGAAGTCCAGCTTGGCATTGCGTTCTGCGGGACCGGCAACGGCATGGCAATGGCTCTGAACAAGCATGCAGGAATCCGTGCAGGCCTCTGCTGGTCTGCGGAAATAGGGAAACTTATCAAGCAGCACAACAATGCGAACGTCCTTGTGATGCCGGCACGATTCATCCCATTTGAAACTGTGCTTGAAATCACAGATGCATGGCTATCAGAAGAATTTGAAGGCGGACGTCATCAGAACCGGATAGACAAGATACCTTGCAGATAATATATTTTGGAAGCATTCATACTCGGTCCGGAGTCCTCGAAACTTTCAAGAAACATTGAGGACTACCCTGAAGGAATCATCATTCCTATAAACAAACCATACAGATGGACATCGGCGGATGTGATCAGAAAAATCAAATCCGCCGCTATCCGTCATTTCGGCAAAAAGAACCTGAAGGTAGGACATGCTGGAACCCTTGATCCGCTTGCTACCGGCGTACTGCTTGTATGCATAGGCAAGGCGACAAAACTTGCAGAAAAACTTCAATCTCACGACAAGGAATACATAGCGGGGATAACATTCGGGGCAACAACCCCCTCTTACGACCTTGAGAAGGATATTGACAGATTCTTCCCATACGGACATATCACAGAAAGCCTTGTCTCGGATATTCTTCCGATGTTCATAGGGGAACAGGATCAGACAGCTCCGCTTTTCTCAGCAAAATCCGTTGACGGAGTACGTGCATATGAACTAGCCCGTAAACTTCACAAGGAAGGAAAAACTCTAGACGAAGCGGCACAGGAGCTTATCAGGGTGTCCCGCATCAACATCACATCACTGGAACTGCTGGAGTTCACAGCCGCCTCTGATGGAATTCAGACCTTCAGCGAGTCTGATTCCTTTGAGCAGGAAACGGGACTGTCAAAGGCATCGGCCAGAATAAACGTCACAGACAACTCATCGCTCGGTCTTCCAAGGGCGGTCATACGCATGTCCTGCAGCAAAGGCACATACGTCAGGGCATTTGCCCGCGACCTTGGAGAAAGTATGAGCAGCGGTGCTCATCTTGATTCGCTTCAACGCAGCAGAAGCGGCATTTTCCGGATTGAAGACAGCATTACAGTAGAACAAGCCACATCTCTATTGTATTCCAACAGAAACGATTAAATGCCCGACAGCCGCAGAACATACTCATACAGCAACATCTGGAGGGTTGCGTACCCTATTCTGATAAGTCTGATCATGGAGCAGATGATCGGACTGACGGACACAGCCTTTTTGGGTAGAGTCGGAGAAATCGAACTGGGAGCATCTGCAATTGCGATAGTATACTACATGGTGCTGTTCATGACAGGATTCGGCTTCAGTATAGGCGCACAGATCATCATAGGACGCAGAAACGGAGAAGGATGCTTCAAGGAAACGGGAAAGATTTTCTGGACAGGTCTGTATTTCGTGCTGGCCCTTTCCGGAGTAATAATCTTGCTGTCAGAAATATTCTCACCACGGCTGATGATGGCCATGATATCATCCATGCAGGTCTATGAGGCTGCCTTGAGCTATGTCAGATGGAGACTTCCGGGAATGATGTTCGCATTCATGACGGCCATGTTCAGAGCATTCTACGTAGGAACCACACAGACAAAGACATTGACCCTGAACTCCATTGTGATGGTTCTGTCCAACATTGCATTCAATTGGATACTGATATTCGGACATCTCGGTTTTCCTGCATTAGGCATCACTGGAGCTGCCATCGGATCAAGTCTGGCAGAACTCGTATCGCTTCTGTTCTTCATCATATACACATATATCAGATGTGACAGGGAAAAATACGGCCTGGACAAGTTCGGCAACCTTGACTTCCGCAGACTTAAAGAGATGATGCCTGTCTGCTGCTGGACCATGGTGCAGAATGTGGTATCCGTATCCACATGGTTCATCTTCTTCCTCTACATAGAGCATCTCGGAGAAAGGTCACTGGCAATATCCAACATAACAAGAAGTGTTTCAGGCCTGATATGGGTAGTGGTACAGGCATTTGCAGCAACCTGCAGTACACTTGTAAGCAATATAATAGGAGAAGGACATCAGGAGAAAGTCATGTCTCTGATAAAAAGGATACTGAAGATATCATATGGAGCTGCAACCCTGATGATAGTTGCCTTCTGCATTTTCCCGCAAGCAATAGCAAGGATATACACAGATATCCCTGACCTGGCCAGGGCATCCGTACCTGCAATGATAGTCATGTGCACATCATATTTCATCAATACGGGTGCCCAGATATTCTTCAATGCAGTATCCGGAACAGGAAGCACAAGGACTGCATTCAAGCTCGAACTTGCAGCATTGATCATATACATGGGCTACTGCACATTGGTCATCCATGTCATACGGGCTGATGTAGCGGTCTGCTGGACCGCAGAGCATGTATATGCCGGAATTCTGCTCCTATTCAGCTGGCGGTTCATGAAAAGTGGCAGATGGAAAAACAGAATCCTTTGATTTATAAGCACTTTTACTTAAATTTGCATCCATAACAAATCATGAATGCCATATGAGAACACATATGAAAAAACATATTATCACCGCCATTGCTGCAATTATTCCGTTCATCGTTTCAGGCCAGACGACAAAAGAAGATATGGAGCGTATCCGCAAGGAAGCCCAGATAGATATGGACAGTGCTGTTGCTGATTTTGAAGCTGAAGCCGACGCAGCCCTTGAGGCATATCTGGAGACAGAACGACAGCTCAGAGAAGAATATGAAGCATTCAAGAAAGAAGTGATGGGCATTTGGGGAGACAACGAAGTTGTGGAAAGCACCCGCAAGGAATGGGTTGAATATGGAGCAGACAAATCCAGCAGGACCATGGTGGATTTCGAGACTGGCAAGGTCGCCATCGAAGTGCTTACGGACCCGTCCGACACGGAAGCAGACATAAGGGCAAAACTGGAAAATGCCGTAAACGGTCTTCTGACCAGCAGAGGAAAGACATGCGACTTCGACTCGAAAGTCCTTCCACAGCATTCTCTCTCAGACAAGCCGCTTCTTGACGGTCAACTGAACCTGAGCAGATATGAAAGCGGTCATACAGCACCTGGACCAACAATGGGAGGAAATTCAGGAACTGCTCCCAAGCCGGGCAGAAACTCAAGCCTGAACCTGTCAAGACACTCTTCCGTAAGCAACAGAACTGCTCCAGCTCCGGCTCCGGCAAGACCAGCCCCTGCTCCTGCTAAAAAGACATCAGGAGGAACGATGGCAGACAGAGCAATCAATGCAAAATCACTGGCACAGGTTATCGTAGCTACTGAAAAACCGACAGTACAGACAGTACAGACAAATGAAGGTAAAAAGAATGTGGTCACCATCACCATGGAACTTGTAGAAGACCATATACCAAAAAGAGCCGAGCAGTTCAAGGGAATGATCAGCAGACACTCAAAGAAATTCACAGTTGACGAGCCTCTGATCTATGCTATAATGGAACAGGAGTCTGCATTCAACCCGGCTGCCCAATCTTGGGTTCCGGCATACGGACTGATGCAGCTTGTTCCGAAATCCGGAGGAAGAGATGCATACCGGTATGTACACAAGGAAGACAAGATACCGTCAGCAAACTTCCTGTTTGACCCGGATAACAATATCGAGCTTGGAACAGGATACCTGAAGCTGCTCATGTCAACCACATTCTCGAAAGTGACAGACCCACAATGCCGCATGCTGTGCGCCATAGCTGCATACAATACCGGAGCCGGCAATGTAAGCAGAGCCATAAACGGAACCACCAATATCTCAAAGGCAATTCCGACCATCAACACCATGACCTACAGTCAGTTGTTCAGCCATCTCAAAAGGGCCCTGCCTCATGCGGAAACGCAGGACTATATACAGAAAGTCACCTCAAAGATGGAGAAATACAAGAAGTAGAACAGCCAAAGTTCCAGGCAAGTCTCACGTGGATAGAATCAGCGACAGGCCTGCTGTTTTTGAAGACAGCAGGCCTGTAATTATTTGTACGTATGGTGTCGGCACTACATGGCAGCCAAAGCCGCTTCCGCCTCCTTATGACCAAGGCCTGCGGCCTTCTTCATCCACATCTTTGCCTGAAGAGCATTCTTAGCTATCGATCCCTTGCCAGTGGAAAGCATCAGGCCCAGCTGATAGCATGCTTCCGGATTACCGGCATTGCCGGCTTTCTTATAAAGATCATGGGCAGTCCGAAAATCACCTGCATCATAAGCAGCCTTTGCTTCCGCACATACATCCGCAGCAGGAGCAGGCTTATCAGCAGCCTCCTTAGCAGCAGCTTCAGCCTCTGCTTTGGCAGCAGCAGTCTCCTGAACCTTCTGAGCGACCTTCTTTTCCGCCAATGTAGCAGGAGCAGCAGGAACGACAGCCTGTGCCGGTTCTTCCTCCTGAGCCACTGCAGGAACTACAGCCTGTGCCGGTTCTTCCTCCTGAGACACTGCAGGAACTGAAGCAGGCTGTGCTACAGGTTCCTCGACATTCTGCTGCTCCGCAACTTCCGGAACGTCAGATTTTCCTCCCATGAAGAAATAAGCACCTGCAGCCAATGCCAGAAGAAGGACAAGAACCCAAATGACTGTTCCACCTTTCTTCGATGATTTCTGAGCAGTCTGGAAGGACACTTCTCCAGGATTGAGAGGACCACCTGCCGAATTATTGATGACAACTCCCTTGGAAGCCGAATTCTGTGGCTGAGCCTGAGACATGACAGGCTTCACCGTTGCAGTATTCTGCTGAGGCTTCTGAGGCTGTGAGACTGGCTGGGAAACAGGTTTTACCGGCTGGGAGACAGGCTTTGATGGAGCAGTCTGTTCCTGAGGCTTCTGTTCCTGCTGTTTCGGCAATACACCCTTGAAGAACATGCCCTCGATAAAGGCCGGATTGAAACATACCTTCTTCAGAACTTCCAGACATGGACTTTCAGTCTCATACAACGTATACAGATCATTCTGAGCATCAGAAAGATATGAAGTATCTTTAGTCACCAGGCACTGACACAGCTCAAGAAAGACCTGAGAAAGCGTAACGTCATTTATCTTCTCCGGATACTTCTCCTTGGCCACATCTACAGCATTTACAGCTTCTGCCATCTCATTCACCTTCACAGCAGCTGCAAAAGCCCAATATATCTGCCAGTACTCGTCAACAGTCGCCTCATTGAGAGCAGTACGGTATTCCTTCGGAGATGAGACTGCCCACAGAAGATGATACCAGCACTGGACCTCATCATCGTCCGTGATCTTAGCATACGCAGAAACCTTACCCAGACAAGTCTTGACATCAATATTACCGGCAAGCAACTGATTGACAGTCCTATTGAAGTCCTTACGCTTGATGTCGCTCAAAACAGTCTTGCCTGAACCGGCTTTCTTGAGCTTGAGTTCGATCTCTTTAACCTGGGCAGCTGTCAGCTTATAGGACTTAGCCTTATCATCCAATACACTCCTCATCTCTTTATCGATGGTCCTGGCTCCTTCGGTCAACTCCTTATAGAATCTTTCGTAATCAGCCAAAGCCCTCTTCTCACAAGCCATGCAACGGAGTTTCTCCTCATCATAATACTGATCTGCAACAGTCTTTCCACACACCGGGCACTGAACACTTGATGTGACCAGAACCTTCTTACCGGATATCTCACATACAACGCTCTTCTTGGTGTCATCTTCAACCTTTGTGATGTTGGAAATATGATTTGTAGTGTTGTTTGTGACACTGTTGTCACTGAATGACTCCACTGCACCCACTTTCGTACGGGCCTGTTCTATGATTCCCATACCATCCTTGATAGAAACCTCATCACCTGTCAAAGGCTGACCGCCAGAAGCTGGCTTTGATGCCTGCCTGACAGGTTCCGGCTTTGATGCAGGAGCAGCTTCAATTATCTCTTTTCCACACTGGGGGCAGAATATTTTTCCGCCGAATGCCTCAGGATTGACATCCTTTCCGCATGATGTACATCTTATCATATTCACCGTATTGTTATTAATTCATAGGATTGCCGCATGACATACAGAAACGTGCTTCCGGAGCATTCTTATATCCGCATGCCGTACAGAACTTATGTCCGGCTCCCGGCTGCTGAGCCGGAGCTGCCTGCTGGACCGGAGCCTGAGGCTGGACTGGATAAGGATGTGGAGAAGATGCATGCATGAACTCCCTGACTGTCTCCTGACTCATCCTTGACATTTCCTTCATGTCTTCAATACGGGCCTGAGTCAGACGTTGGATTTCTTCCATGCGTGCTCTTTCTGCCTCAACTTCCCTGCCTTTGCCTAAAGACTCGGCAAGTTTGGCAGCAGCCTCCGGTGAAAGATTTTCATTCGCAGCAAGTGCAAGCAACTGTTCCGGTGTAAGTTCCTTGGACAGCTTAAGTTTTTCAAGCTTTGCCCTCTGCATCTCACGAAGAGCCTCCATATTCCTGTCATGTTCAGCCGCCTCTTTCTCGCTTCTCATTCTCTCCAATTCCTTGAAGCGGTCAAACTCATCATCTTTCTTACGCTTCTCGAACTCATAATCCTCATCCCGCACCCTCTTCTCATACTCTCTCTGAAGTGACTCAAGTTCAAGTTCATCTTTCTTCTGCATCATTCTGAATGCATGACCTCTTCGATGCTCATTTGCACGTATATCGTCTTTCAACGCATTGAGGTCCTCACTGCGGATCAAGCCTGTCCTCTCGATATCTGCAAGAGCTGCCGCCACCTGATCTTCGCTCTGAGCCTCACGTATCCTCTTTTCACGGGAGAGCACAGTATAGAATCTCTCAAGTTCATCATCTGCAAGAACCTTATCCTTATTGATTTCCTGAAGTCTTCTATAGAGTTCCAGTTCGGATGCAGCTTCGTTCACCTGCTGTGCATTCTGAGCTGCAGCAAGACGGTTTCTGAATTCATTCGTGCGCTCAAGATATTCAAGTTCACGCCCTGTGAGGTACAGTTCAGAATTCAGAGCCCTGAACCTTTCCAATGCCTCATGTCCTACGCGGATTTCCTCTACATTAGAGATCGATACACCTCCGAGTTCTGCAGAAAGTGCAGCAAGTCTGTCCTTTATCTCCACCTGGACGACTTCCGGTATGCCTCCTTCCGATACAAACACATCTGCCAGCACATCACGAAGCACCCTCTCAACTTTCGGAGAAAGCATCTTCACCAGTTCTGGCACATTCAGACGTGAACGGTCAGACATATACTTAGAGGCAAACACCTGCATGCTGCTTATCCTGAGCATAGCACTCACACCTACCTCAACCTCAAGATTCTTTGCCGGTATCACCATCGGACGGAAATCATCTCCCGTACTGTCAGCGCCACCGAATATGACTGGGAAATCCCCATCCCTTACTAGAAGGATAGAGAAGAGTTCAAGAGGGACATTCTCAGCATCCTTTACCGCAGCTGTCCTGAGAAGACCTGTCATGAATCCTCTTGAAGACCCTTCCGGAACAGGTCGCTTCGGGAATTGATACACTCCACTTGAAAGCATAGTAAGTTCCTCTGCATTCTTTCTGATCAGGACACGGGCTCCTTCATTGACAATCAGTCCGGCAGCATCACTGTACTGAGCGAATTCCTTCTCATTGATCAATCTGGCAACCTGGCCAGGCTGCATGTTCCACATAATATGATTCTCCACAGAGACCATTTCTTCCACTGCAGGTTCCGGTTCCTGAGGAAGCTGCTGAGGCTCCTGAGGAAGTTCAGGAGCAGTCTCTATCTTATACCCGCACTCCATACAGAACCTGTGATCAGGTTCTACCGGTGCATTGCAATTTGGACAAGTATTCATTGTGTGTTATTTTGATGACATTACTGATTCTATTTTTCCGTCCGGAGTTGCAGTCACAACCCAAGAAGCACTCTTTGTGTTGTATGTAAATACCATACGTTCCTTTCCGTTCCTGTATCTGAGTTTCTTTATAGTCTCAGGCTCACGAGGAGGAAGTCCGTACTTGGAATAAAGTTCCTTCCCGATGCTGTCACTGATGGCCTTGACATTGGCATCCACTGCCCCACGCACCATATCCAGAAGAGAGCGTTCCTTGGCAGCACTCTTTATGGACTGTTCCTCATAACCACATGGAAAATCTTTCGGAGCGACATTGCGGCTGACCGGAGCCTTCATCTTTGAATCTTTCTCATATACCCCTATCGCGCGCAGACATGGATCACCGAAAAGATTGAATTCAGCCAATGTAGCTGCATTATGAGGAGACAGCATTCCGTCTTCTCCAAAGAACGAGCTTCTAGCCATGACCATGGCATCTCCTGCAGGATAACCGCTTAGAAGATATGCTGCAAACATTCCACAAAGTGTATCTGCATTGCCTCCCGGAGGATGCGATCCTCCGAATGCCACCCTTGATGATGCCACTCCTATTACAGTCTTATGGGCAAGTCCTGCCTGAATCATCGAATGCATGACATCATATCCTATGAAACGGCCACCGAAACAAGCTTCCGTCACAAAGACATTATATCCTTCAGGAATAGACATCGCCGATACAGGGAATATTGTTGCAAACCTTTCCTGCTGAGGCGGATACTGACCGGAATAATCAGGATCATCCGGATCATCGCTGCCATGCAGGTTGAGGAAGATCATATCCGTATCCTTTTCCATCATTGCCGCAATGTACTGATGAGTGATATCCGGTCCCAGCATGACATTTCCATAACTGTAATGTCCTGAAATGTGACTTCTGTCCGGCAGCATTCCTACCTTATTGTATGGAGACATAAGATAAGCAGTAAGTTCCTTCCAATGAGGGTCGCACTGTGCATATATTTTTCTTACCGGGAACCCGTGACGTACATTCAATGCGTTCTGAAGATAATTAACCAGATAGTCCAGACCGGCTCCTGCTGGAATAGGAAGACGGCCTGTAAAGAAGTACATCTCCTGCGTATAAAGCTCCGTAGACTCCAAGGCATACTGAGTGTGCGGACCATATGGATAGGCATACAGCAGATCGGTCTCGATGTCTTTGTCAGGAAGACGTGGATCATCCTTTACATAATGATTGATCGAAGGTACCGGAATGACCTCATGTCCTCCCACAATGAACAGATAATTGGACTCCGGCAATGACTTCTCCTTCTCATGGCATATTATATCATATAGGACATGCTGATAATCCCACCAAGGACTGTCTTCGTAAAAAGAAGGTCTTTCTCCTTTGCGACCAGCTCCTTTGGAGACAAACTTATAATCGGAGACATCTACAAGCCTGTAATCGATATCTGCATCTGCCATTGCATCGGTATATTGCCCGAAAAGCTTCAATATGACATCACGACTGGCTCCCAGCAGTTCAGACAGTACCTTTATGTCCGTAAATATGACACCATGTCTTGAGCAGTTTCTACCTTTCTGCACCGATTCCTCCACCTGAGATACAGCCGGAGTCTCAGGAACAGGCGAAACGGCTGGAGCCTGCGGTTGTACCGCATGCTCCAGCCGCTGACCACACTTAGGGCAGAATTTTTCCGTACCGGAAAGCTTGTTTCCGCAACTGTAACAGAATTTCACCGGGAACCTCCCTTGTTATTTTTCCGAATTTATAGCCTTCAGGAAAAGTTCGTTCAAAAGATTCTCATCAATCTTCACATTGGCAGACTGAGCCTCATTCATCGATTCTATGAGTTTCTTGATGAAATCACTGCCGGTAAGCTCCAGTACCACATAATTGCGATACATACCCTTCTCATCCTTAGGCTCCCACTGGTCAAATATAGGACGCGCTCCGCTGAGTACCTGCTCGGAAACAATCTTTGTCTTCTCGCTGAGGAACTCCTTTGACTTAGCCACTTCGCTTTCTCCAAGAGACACACAATACTCTTCTATTGTTGTACTTACAGCCTTTTCAAGCATCTGTGCAAGCTGAGATGAAGCAGAAGCTACTGCCTTCTTCTTTGCTGTCATTTCCGAATCAGACACGCCCACAGCCCAAGACCTGAGCACATTTTCTGCATTGAGCAGATCCGAACCTGGCTGCACATAAGTTACAACCGGTTTCTGCTGCACAACAGTCTCCTGAGCAGCCTTTTTTGCTCCGCATGAAACAAGCGCCAAAGACGCCATTAATACGATTGTCAGATTTACGATTTTCATAGCATTATAAATTTATGTTCAACTTTTTCAATTCACGAGGAAGATCAACCCTCACCCTTTTCATAAGTTCTCTGGTACACATTGCATAGGTCTGCTGTTCTGATTTGTCTGCAGGAACCAGGACTCTGACCGGAGAAACATTATAATCCAGAAGCTGTGTCTGCTTTATATTATCAAATATCTTGAGATTCATTGAGGCGAAGCATTCATTCATATCATAGAGTTCGCCTTTTACAGCAGAGCCGACCTCAAGAACAGTGGAAAGTGTGACAAAGAGATTTGCCGCAGTATCTTCTGTAAATTCGAAATAATTGTTGGCAAGAATGCTTCTGACCTGCTTTTCACATGCCTCCAGATCATTTCTTTCTATCATCATGTAAGCAGTATAGTTCAGATTCATCAGGACCACGGTAAAGCGGGCGACAGGCCAGTTATCCGCACTGATGATCTGCCTGTATGAAGCCGGCAGCGAAGAACGGAATGAATCATCTATGCTTACCTCGACATTCTGGATGCTCTGCTTGGATGTCACGTTAGTGATATAGAACACTGCAGTTCCTTCATAATCCGTCTTCGCAGGAGCCGTCAATTCTCCGTCACCGTTAACAAAACGGGCTTTGAGCAAAACATTCGGAACAACCGTACCGTTCTTACTCAGACATACAGCAAGAGGGTCGCCACAAGGCTTGAACGCCTCAGCACCAACCTCTGTAACATTCTGGACAAGTTCAAAACCGGAGAACACATTGACATAAGCATGATACAGTTCGCTTGCCACATCGAAGTCACGTCCGGCATACTCAGTGGTCAGATCAAGATACAGATAAGGCTCTATTGCCTCAAGTCCCTTGGCATAAGTCTGGATTGCAGTCACATAATTGTGCATATCTTCGGCTGCCTTTCCTTTGGTATACCAGTCCAGTCCCAAAGAAACACCGCGCTGCCTCTGAGCCTTGCGATGCTTTGCATACTGCTTCTTGTCAAGTTCATAGTACACGTAATAACGGTCACTGGATCTATATGATCCCTTAAGTACCTGACCTTCAAGGTTTGCAGCTACGCTTTCATTGACCTTCTCCTCAAACAATTCCTTTGACTTGCCGTCAACATCAACAGTATGCATGAAAGACTGACTTTCCACATTGATGCTTATCTGGGCTGCAATCTCAAGCATAGCATTGGCTGTAGCCTTCTTCTGGAAATCCGGATCGGAAACAGGAGCCATACCGATGCCGACATACTTGTCTTCCGAGACAGGCCTTACGCTTACCCATCCCGGAACTGCCTGAGCATATGCTGCTGCAGCACAAGCCATCAGACAAATGGTCATCAATATCTTCTTCATATCCTCAGTTTTTAATAAATTGTAATGTATATGGTAGATCCGTCGAAACGGCTTGAGCAGGCAACTCCCAGTTCATCAAGCATCCATGCCTCGATTGCAAAGCCGAACTGAGCCGCATCCATAGCATAACCGTCCTTGTCCTTCGGAGGTATCATCACATAATCGAAGATTACGCTTTCATCCACAATACCCTGAAGATGATACTTTCCGTTGTGGGAATTCTTACGTACCCACTGATGTATCTGAGAGGAAAGAGGATATCCGCTGGCTCCTACCCTGTCGCTCATCGTTGCTGCCGAATTGCCATCAATAGCAAACTGAAGAGTGACTCTCTTTCCATTATTCGCCTGCTTGGAGAAATTCTTGCATATATCATCCAGGAATGCAGAAAGATTATCCTGAATGGCATATGAACACAGCATATCTGTAGATGCAGTGGCGAATCTGTTTGTCATCGCATCTTTTGACGCCAGAATGCTTCCGCTGGCGGTTTCATAAGCCTTCATGATAAGCGAGACCCTGGAACCGGCAGATGTCACATCCTTATGAAGGTCCACCACAACGTACACATCCGCGCCTGAATTCATAAGGAGCTGCTTGTCGTTGGAATCAGCATCGTTGGCACCGAACTGCGCATTCCTCAGGACAGCATTCAGTTTTGCCTCCACATCGACTGTAGTGATATCGCGGGATTCAAAGCCATCCTGCACCTTGCTGACTGCAACTCGTCTGTCATAATCATTTGACAGAACCGAAGCATAAGTCTCGCCATCGCGCTTATATGGAACAACCATGATGGTAGGCAGCACCATTGAAGGCTCATTTTCGACATTTGCATATTCCATTTTCGGCTTCGGAGCTGTATACATCCTGTTTCTCTCAAGATCCTTGAGCAGATTGCCATACACTACGGTGATCCGATATGTCCCCTCAAACATCTTGGCATAGTTCTTCTCCGGCTTCTTCACCTCGACGCAAGAACGCACGAACAGCGGCATTCTCGATGCGAAAAAGGAATCCTCAAATCCACGATTAGGAGTAGAAACCAAAGGCTGTCCGTCATTCACCCCTTCCACACCTGTATGGAAGAGCGTATAAAAGAGGGAACGGATGGCATTATCCTGCACATCCTTGACCTTATCGGATATACCTACGGACGTGAAGACAGCTTGTACTCCTTCCGTTGACTCATAGGAGACTACCTGCGGATAATTCTGAGCCGCTGCCTCATAAGAGACCAACGTCAGTGCAACCGCAAAAAAGATTTTTGAAAGTCTGTTCATAATTGGTTCGTTAAAAATGGCATGTCAAGTTACATTCCTGCAACTTGACACGAAAATCTTCAGAAATAGTCTGAAATTACATTGCAAAGAATCCCTTGAGAGCAGAGCCTACAGCCGAATCCTTCTTAGTCTTCACACGCATCTCAGCACCAGCCTGAAATGCTTCATAAACTTCTTTTGCGCCGGATGTAACATTGCAGAGCGCAAGGTCAGGAGCAACAACCTCGGCCACTGTGAGGACTGCGATAGCATTCTCAGTCTCACGTCCGGCGATAGACTTCACCTGGAACACATCAAGCTTCTGCTTTGCAGTGATACCATGATCTGTACCCAGATTGATGTAGCAGGTCTTTACCTTTGCACCTTTTCCTTCGCCAAGCTCAACGATGGCACCCTTGAGAGGGAAGAACTCGTTAACGAAATCGTCCATGCTCTGCTTTGTCTTCTTGATTGTAGACACGATTGCCTCATCTTTTGTAGAGCCGGTATTTCCGGTAAGACCCTCATATGTATAGCTCTTTGTTCCTACTGTCGTACCGTCAGCCGCATTGATGAGAGTAAGAGAGTACACTATAGCACCTGCCCAATAAGGAGAAGTTCCATCAGTAGGCACCTTGTAGACAGCATCCATCTTGGAAATGTTTCCTGTGAGAAGGTACTGAGCACCTGTTGTCTTCATCTCACCAGCCCTTGCAGTCGGGTCGGCCATAGCAGCTTCGGTTGCACGGCGCTGAGCCTCTCTGTCCATAGTGTACTGAGACTCCACATCAACAAGCTGAAGACGACCTATACGGTCAATGTTTGCGATGACAGCACCCCTAAGAGCTTCCTCATGGGCTTCTGCCACACCATCAGCCGCATAAAACCAATCTACAAGAACTACAGGTTTCTGCGCATAGGCACTCATGCAAGCAAAAGCAAGCATCAAAGTAAAAAGGATCTTTTTCATAATTGAGTTATTTAGTTGTTATTTCAGTGCAAATATAATCCCCCCCCCATTAAAAACACAAGTCATGGGACTCAAAACAGCACAAATCTAATAAAATAAAGTTAAAATGACAAGAATCACGAACACAAATACCAATACATTCAAATCAATGAAACAATTTTGAACCAAAGACATGATTTACATTGTCCTGTAATTCCGTATTTCTTTTGTCAAGACATGATCAACCGGATATCTTGCCTTTGAACATGCTATCTTCCGGGACAGCATGACTGCATCCTTGTCACCTTGTCCGATGGCCTCAAGAAGGCGGTCTGTACAGACATGTTCAAGAAGAAGATGAAATGCCGGACCATGATCATGATGACGCAGATGGCAGAGTTCATGCAGAAGAACATAATCTCTGAGAATCTCCGGCAGCATCATGATACTCAGGTTAAGATTGATATTTCCTTTTGAGGAACAGCTTCCCCAATTGGTGGCATTATGCTTTATCGTAACCTTATTATATATAAAGCCATATCTTGCTGCCAGCTCTTCCAGACGTCGGGGAAGTTCGGTCTTGGCTCTTGTACGTAAAGAATCGATCTCCTCAGGAGCAGGACGTACAGTCTTTGCCAGCTTCTCCTGATTCCTTGCCACAGACGATATTACCCAATCCCTTTTGCTTTGAAGAAAGGCTATACCCACCGCATATGGAACGACATAAGGCATCGTGACACTTATTCCATTTACAGGATGCACGCGGATGCTGAGCCTTCTGCACCTGCGGCTCTTACGCAACACTATATCACCCAACTGAGGATCCGTTATTGTCTTGCCCGTCATCTTACAACCACATTATAATCAATAACCTATTGATTGAAAGAAATCCAGAATCAGTCCTCCGAGAAGAGGGCTGTTGCATATGTACGAACCATGATCCTCACCTGGTATGATCTTAACTACAGCACCGGGGATGCTTTCTCCTATAAGGAATGTGTGCTCACGCCTGATAAGATCATTTTCTCCTGCCATTATAAGTGCCGGCGCAGATATGCCCGCCATGTCCTCTGGAGTCATCGCCGGCTCATGCATCATCATAAGAGTAAGAGGTGAAGGATTCTTCTGAGATAGAAACTCCTGTTCAAAAGATGGAACCAGAGCCCCCTCTACAAATATATTGGCCCCTCCCGTAACAATGGCTCCAAGAGTACCCGGATACATGACTTCCAGCTGAAGCGCTATTATACCTCCGTCACTGAAGCCGAACACTGCCGGCTTCTCAAGTCCTTTGGCCTTTATGAAGGCATAGACATCAGCAGCCATATCCTTGTAGTGGTATTCATTTAAAGGGGCATTCGCACCTTGCCCTCTTGAGTCCAGAGCATATACCATATAGCCTGATTGTGCCAGCTGTCGTGTCGTGGTTTCCAGGTCATTATGGCTTCCTCCATTGCCATGGAGCAGAATCACAGGTTTCCCGCAGCCCTCTGCGGCATAAAACAGGGATATACCGTTAATCTCTATCGTATCAGTATAGCTTGAATACGCCGGCCTGCAGCATGAGATAACGGCAAATATCAACAATACAGATATCAGACGACAGTCTTTAACAAATGTTTTTATCTTCATCACAGTTTACTCTTTAAACACAGCGGTCTCCATCAATGATGAAGACCGCCGATATAATAATGTCAGAACCAGCCTAGAACATTTCCGGTTCATTGTTCTGTTCATTGTTCTCAACCTGTGCATCGCTGCGACGGTCACGACGAGGGCCTCTAGGACCTCTGTCATCACGACGGGGACCACGGTCTCCACCAGGACGACGGTCATCACGACGAGGGCCACCCTGACGGTCATCACGACGCGGTCCACGGTCTCCACGAGGCTTGCGCTCCGGCTCAACATAGCCTTCCGGCTTGTCAAGAAGAACCTTGCGTGAAAGTCTCATCTTACCTGTCTTCTCATCGATTTCGAGGAGTTTCACATCAACCTCATCACCGACACTGAGCACATCCTCTACCTTGTCAGTCTTCTCCCATGCAATTTCCGACACATGAAGCAGACCTTCCTTGCCAGGAAGAATCTCCACAAACGCACCGAACTCAAGGATAGAGACAATCTTGCCGTGGTATACCGTACCTACTTCCGGAACTGCGCAGATGCCGTTGATCCAGTTGAGAGCCTTATCCATAGCTTCCTTATCCTGGCCGAATATATCGACTACACCTTCAGATACACCATTGTTGTTCTCCTCTGTGATAGTGATTGTAGTTCCTGTCTCGCGCTGAATCTTCTGTATTGTCTCTCCTCCCTTTCCGATGATAGCTCCGATGAACTCACCGGCAACACGGACCTGAACCATACGAGGAACGAACTCCTTGTACTCTGCACGTGGCTCGCTGATGGTCTTCATCATCTCGCCCATGATATGGAGGCGTCCCTGACGAGCCTGCTCAAGCGCCCTCTCCAGAACATCATATGAAAGACCGTCAACCTTGATATCCATCTGAGTAGCCGTGATACCGTCCTTTGTACCGGTCACCTTGAAGTCCATATCTCCGAGGTGGTCCTCATCACCGAGGATATCGGTAAGGATGGCATATCTTTCATTAGGATTGTCCTTGTCCGTAATAAGACCCATTGCAACACCTGCAACCGGTTTCTTTATCTTCACTCCTGCATCCATGAGTGCAAGACAGCCAGCACAGACCGTAGCCATTGACGAAGAACCGTTAGACTCAAGGATATCGGAGACCACGCGGACTGCGTACGGATTCTCCGGAGCCATAGGTATCATAGGCTTGAGGGCTCTGTATGCAAGATTTCCATGTCCGATCTCACGACGGCCTACACCGCGCTGAGGACGAGCCTCACCGGTAGAGAACGGAGGGAAGTTATAATGAAGCACAAACTGGTCTGTGTCCTGGATAAGAACCTCATCACGTTCCTTCATGTCGAGCTTTGTTCCGAGGGTTACAGTCGAGAGTGACTGAGTCTCGCCACGTGTGAAGATAGCTGATCCATGTGCGCAAGGCAGATAGTCAGTCTCACACCAGATCGGACGTACAGTCGTCGTATCACGTCCGTCAAGACGAACACCCTCATCGAGAATCATGTTTCTCATAGCAGCCTTCTCGACAGCATGATAGTATCTCTCTACCATCATATGCTTCTCTTCGCGCTCCTCCTCAGGAAGGGTCTGATAGAATTCCTCCTTGAGAGCATCGAAGGCATCGGATCTCTCATGCTTTGCAGAACCGGATTTAGCAATTGCATAGCATCTGTCATAACAGAACTCCTGGATCGCCTTGCGAAGATCCTCGTCATTTTCCTCATGGCAGTAAGTCCTTTTCTCTGTCTTGCCCACAGCCTCCATGAGTTCCATCTGCACCTTGCAGTGCTTCTTTATTTCTTCATGAGCGAAC
Organism: Bacteroidales bacterium; assembly: GCA_017442315.1. Taxonomy (GTDB): domain Bacteria; phylum Bacteroidota; class Bacteroidia; order Bacteroidales; family UBA932; genus Cryptobacteroides. Next base: position 166,265 of record JAFRZX010000030.1, on the reverse strand, counting down.
TTGATGGCCTCAAGCATATCATGCTCGCTTACCTCGTTCATCTCACCCTCAACCATCATTATGTTATCATATGTAGCGGCAACAATCAGGTCGATATCTGCATCAGCCATTTCGCTGAAGCCAGGGTTGATCTTAAGTTCACCTCCGATGCGTGCTACACGTACCTCTGATATAGGTCCCTCAAAAGGGATGTCGCTGACAGCCAGAGCCGAGGATGCTGCAAGACCTGCAAGTGCATCCGGCTGGATATCTTTCTCTGCAGATATGAGATTTACGTTCACGAACACTTCCGCATGGAAATCTTCCGGGAAAAGAGGCCTGAGAGCGCGGTCCACTAGACGAGCTATAAGGATCTCATAATCAGAAGCCTTTCCTTCCCTCTTCATGAAACCGCCAGGAAAACGGCCTGCAGAGGCATATTTTTCTTTATAGTCCACCTGAAGCGGCATGAAGTCCACATCCTCTTTTGCATCTTTTGCGCATGTAACGGTAGCCAGAAGCATTGTGCCCCCCATCTTGACTACCACAGAACCGTCAGCCTGTTTAGCGAGCTTTCCGGTCTCGATTTCAATTATCCTTCCGTCGGATAATTCGATTGTCTTTTTTACGATATTCATTACTTCTTGTTCAACCTGCCTCCCCCTATGGGAGTGGATTAATATTCTGTTTCATCAAAGGTTACCACTGAAACTTCGACCTGACGAAGACAGTGAAGAAACCAGCAGACCATTGTACCTGATCTGATTATATATATATCACTCTTCGGATGCCGCAGGTTGTTGTCTGCATCCTCAGACTTCTTTGCGTAAAAAAGGGGGAGTCCCATCTGTGGGCATTCCCCCTTCGTCGGTTCCTACTATGATGTAGCTTATCGACGGAGACCAAGCTCCTTGACAATAGCTCTGTATCTCTCGATGTCTACAGACTTGAGATAATCAAGTACACGACGACGCTTACCAACAAGCTTAAGAAGAGAACGACGTGTTGCGTAGTCCTTCTTGTTGCTCTTAAGATGCTCGGTAAGGTGAGCGATACGGTAGGAAAATAATGCCACCTGGCTCTCTGGAGAACCTGTGTCAGTATTAGACTTTCCGTACTTCGCGAAAAGCTCCTGTTTCTTCTCAGGCATAAGGTATTCTGCCATAGCTTTAAAAGATTAAGGGTTAAACATCAAAACTTTACGGGTAACTGTCAGGTTGACCCAAAGCGGGCGCAAAGATAAGCATAAAAACCAAGAAAACAAACCCTTATGAAAATTAATTGTTTTTCTTCCGTCCAATGATTATATTTGAGAAATTTTAACATATGGCAATGAATAAGGATTTTTACAAATTTGTCCTCTGGACATGTGCGTCATCTGAGAATGAAGTGACAGGTGAAGATATTGATATCGAAAACACATTTGAGTGCAATCTCGATGATATAAGGAATCTGAAGCCGGGTGTGACCCTTTTCTCTCCCATTAAAGACAGATGGGGCCATCCGGAGTTTCCCGATTTCAACTTTAAGGTCGTAGAAGTCTATGAGAATGGTCTCAGACTCAAGTCGTCATTCATGTATTCGAGCAACAGTGAGGAGTTTGACATCACCTTCGACAACCCTTTACGCAAAGACAGTTTCTGGTTCGGACGTTATTGTTATTCATATACCCTCCGTTTTGAAAAGAAATTCTGATAAACTTTTCGCATCTTTGCAAGACTAACACAACACAACCATATCTGATGCTACGATTAGAAAGGATATATTCCATCATTTTCCTGATTACGGTCCTGTTTTCCGTACCATCATGCGAGAATCCGGACAGGACTTACGACACAAACATAACAGAAAACACAGCCCCGGAAAACACACCGGAGCAGAAAGGTGGTGAATTCGTGATCCTCTTCACAAACGACTTCCACAGTCAGATCGACCCGATAGACATGAATGCCTCATATAATGCGGACAGAGGCGGCATCAAGAGAATCAAGGTGCTTGTCGACAGCGTCCGTAAGGCAGAGCCGGCGGTCCTGCTGGCCGATGCAGGTGATTTCGTTCAGGGCACATATTATTTCAGTCTTCTGAACGGAGTGGTCGAATCCATCATCCTTGATGAGCTGGACTATGACGTGCGGACGATAGGAAACCATGAGTTCGACAAGAAGATGACGGGCCTTGGCGACATGCTTTCGATGAGCAGAGTGCCTGTAGTGGCCACCAATTATGACTTCAGCAGGACGAATGTTTCAGGCTATATCAAAAGTTCGATAATACTTGAGGCCGGGAATATAAAGGTCGGATTCATAGGCCTGAACGTAAGACTACAGAATCTGGTGGACCCAACAGCATGTGAGGGTGTCGAATGGCAGGACGCAATAAATATTGCCGACAACGAGGCTGAGAAGTTGCGCAGCCAGGGAGCTGACATCGTTATAGCCCTGTCGCACCTAGGATATCAGAGAAACAGCGATGCTTTCTATTACGACAGAGGCATAGCCATGAGGACGCGACATATAGACATGATAATAGGAGGACACACACATACTTTCCTGAACAGTCCCGACTATGTCATAAATGTCGACGGAGACAAGGTACCGATAGTACAGACAGGAAGCAAGGGAGTATGTCTAGGATATGCAAAGATCAAAGTAAGCGAAGAAGGAAAGCCAACTTTTACATACAAGCTCATTCCTGTAAAGAACCATCTTGACGCCAAAGTAGACATTGCCTTTTCAGACATGATAGATACTTATTCAGCTACTGTCAGAGAACAGATGGACGAAGTCATCGGATATTGTCCTCAGGACATATTGAAGGGCAGTCCAGAAAGTCCGCTCGGCAATCTGACGGCAGACGGCCTCATCTGGATGGCAAGGGAATACTATGACATTGATGCCGATGTGAGTCTGTACAACAGCGGAGGTATAAGAAACAATATATTCAAAGGTTATCTCACCCTTGGAGACGTATATTCAGTATATCCGTTCGACAACGTCCTCACTCTTCTGACTCTCAAGGGAAGGGATCTGAACAGTCTGTTTGATTACGTGGCTTCCAACGGAGGAATGCCTGTCAACAAAGGGGTGAAGCTAGTTATCAGCAACGGAAAAGTGAAGTCTCTCACAATAAACGGACAGCCGGTTGATGAAGAACAGACATACACTGTAGCGACAATAGACTATCTGGCCAATCTCGGAAGATACGGACTGGACAAGGCAATGAGCAGGAATGATGCTCCGGACATCATAAGGGACTATTTCGGAGAATATTTCAGATATCTCGCAGACCGTGATCCGAACAACGAGATAAGGGCTTATACCGACGGACGAATAATAATAAACTGATGACCCGACTTCATCAAACTGCAAAAACGGGCGAATCATCAGCAACATAGAACTTGAAAGAACAATTAAATAAAGCCAGTCATGGAAAGAATTATCGAATGCGTGCCTAATTTCAGCGAGGGTCGCGATATGGAAGTAATCAATTCGATTGTAGCATCAATCGAAAGGGCAGGTGGTGTAAAGATTCTGGATGTCGATCCGGGCGAAGCCACCAACCGCACAGTTGTAACATTCGTAGGAAGTCCTGAGGCCGTACTTGAGGCGGCATTCCAGGGCGTAAAGTGCGCCGGTGAACTCATAGACATGCGACATCATCATGGTGCTCACCCGCGCTCAGGAGCGACTGACGTGCTCCCGCTTATTCCTATTTCCGGTATTACACTGCAAGAATGCGCTGAACTGGCAAGAAAGCTGGCTGAGCGCATTTTCAATGAACTGGAAATTCCTTGCTACTGCTATGAGGCTGCCGCCATGAAACCTGAAAGAAAGAACCTTGCAGTATGCCGTTCAGGTGAATACGAGGCTCTTCCGGAAAAAATGGAAGATCCTGACCGCCAGCCGGACTTCGGACCAGGAATGTACACAGAACGCGCTGCACAGGCAGGTGCTACCAACGTAGGCGCACGTGACTTCCTCATCGCAGTCAATTATAACCTCAACACGACTTCCACACGTCGTGCAAATGCAATTGCATTCGATGTACGAGAGAAAGGACGTCCAAAAAGAGAGGGCAATCCTATCACAGGAAAGATTGTAAAGGACGAGAACGGAAAGACAGTAATGATTCCGGGCACACTGAAAGGCTGCAAGGCGATTGGATGGTACATTGACGAATATGGAATCGCCCAGGTCTCAATGAACATAACGGACATCAACAAGACCCCGCTTCATGTAGCTTTTGACGAAGTGTGCAGAGCAGCTGCCGCCCGCGGCCTCCGCGTAACCGGTACCGAGATTGTCGGCCTTGTTCCTAAGCGCACACTCATTGAGGCAGGACGATATTTTCTCGAAAAGCAGCAACGTTCGACTGGTATATCAGAAGACGAGATCATGAAGATTGCCGTGAAGTCCATGGGACTTGACGACCTCAAGCCGTTCAACCCTAAAGAGAAGGTCGTTGAGTTCCTGATTGAGGATGAAAAGGAAATGGCGGCAAAGGAAAGGCTCGTGCGCATGACATGCAAGGGATTTGCTGAAGAGACTGCATCCGAATCCCCTGCACCGGGAGGCGGTTCAATATCCGCATATATGGGTGCACTGGGAGCTGCCTTGGGTACTATGGTGGCAAACCTGTCTTCACACAAGGCAGGATGGGATGACCGCTGGAAGGAGTTCTCCGGATGGGCTGACAAAGGACAGGATGTAATGCGCAGGCTTCTTGCCCTTGTAGATGAAGACACAGCGGCATTTGACCGAATCATGACGGCCATAGGCATGCCTAAGGGTTCAGAAGAAGAGAAGAAGGCACGCGCAGAAGCAATGGAAGCCGCAACTCTATATGCCACTGAAGTTCCATTGAAGACCATGAAGACAGCTATGGAAGTGTTCCCTATAGTAAGGGCCATGGCTATGGAGGGTAATCCCGCTTCAGTTTCGGATGCAGGAGTAGGTGCACTTGCAGCCCGTAGTGCGGTTCTTGGAGCACAGCTCAACGTACGCATCAATGCCGCCGGACTTGCTGACCGTGAAGCTGCCGAGCGTCTCTGTGCAGAAGCTGCCGGAATAGCAGCGGAAGCAATCTCCGCCGAAGCAGAGATCCTCACCATAGTAAATGGCAAAATATCGTGACACATAAAACACTGATTACCAACACCTTCCCTATAACAACGTGCTGCCGAAAGGGCGCAGGTTGAACAACACAAGACACTGATAATCAGATTATTAGATAACACCCGAAAACATGAATAAATTCCATGAAGAAATACTGGCAGGTATTCCGGCTGTGCTTCCGGAGCCTAAGCCATATGATACGACGGTCAGCCATGCACCTAAACGTAAGGATATCCTAAGCAAAGAGGAGAAGGTACTGGCAATAAAGAACGCTCTCAGATATTTCCCTGAAGAGAACCACGCCGCACTTGCACCGGAGTTCGCTCAAGAGCTGAAGGACTATGGACGCATATATATGTACCGATTCCGTCCCGATTATCAGATGTATGCCCGCCCGATAGACGAGTATCCTGCAAAATCAAAGCAGGCAGCCGCTATCATGGCTATGATACAGAACAATCTCGACTACCGGGTGGCTCAGCACCCTCATGAACTGATAACTTACGGAGGAAATGGTGCTGTGTTCCAGAACTGGGCCCAGTACCGTCTCGTAATGCAATATCTCGCCACAATGACTGACGAGCAGACACTTGTAATGTACTCCGGACATCCTCTAGGATTGTTTCCAAGCCACAAGGATGCTCCTAGAGTGATAGTAACCAACGGAATGGTAATCCCTAACTATTCAAAGCCTGACCATTGGGAGAGGTTCAATGCACTTGGAGTCTCACAATATGGTCAGATGACCGCCGGTTCATATATGTACATAGGGCCTCAAGGCATTGTACATGGAACGACCATCACCGTGATGAATGCTGCACGTAAACAACTCAAGGCACGTGGTTTAGATGACAATGAAGACAATATGAGAGGTATGCTCTTCGTGACAGCCGGTCTTGGCGGCATGTCTGGTGCACAACCCAAGGCAGGTGTGATCTCCGGTGTTGTAAGTGTGTGCGCAGAAATCAATCCTCACGCGGCACACAAGAGACATAGTCAGGGATGGGTAGATGAAATACATTCAGACCTTGACGAACTTATTCCACGCATACGCAAGGCTGTCACTGACAAGGAAGTTGTATCAATAGCTTACCAGGGCAATGTCGTCGACCTGTGGGAAAGACTTGCAGAAGAGGATATTCTGGTTGACCTCGGTTCTGACCAGACATCCCTCCACAATCCATGGGCTGGAGGATACTACCCTGTCGGATTTTCTTATGAAGAATCCAACAGGATGATGGCCGAAGAGCCTGAAAGATTCAAGGAATGCGTACAGCAATCGCTCCGCAGGCATGCAGCAGCAATAAACAAGCTTGCTGAAAAGGGAATGTATTTCTTCGATTACGGAAATGCCTTCCTTCTTGAGGCATCACGTGCAGGAGCAGATGTTCTGCGCGAAGACGGACGATTCCGATATCCTTCCTATGTACAGGACATCATGGGGCCACTCTTCTTTGATTATGGATTCGGACCTTTCAGATGGGTATGCATGTCGGAGAGACCTGAAGATCTCGCAGAATCCGATGCCATTGCAGCACGTATCCTGCGAGAAATCATGGCAGAAGCCCCGGAAGAAATACGAGGACAGATGATGGACAACATCCGCTGGATTGAAGAGGCAGGAAAGAATAATCTCGTAGTTGGGTCACAGGCCCGCATCCTGTATGCTGACTGCGAAGGCCGCACCAAGATAGCCCTTGCATTCAATGAGGCTATCCGCAATGGTAAGATAACAGCTCCGATAGTTCTCGGACGTGACCATCATGATGTGTCAGGAACAGACTCACCGTTCCGCGAGACTTCCAACATATATGACGGCTCACAGTTCTGTGCTGACATGGCCGTGCACAACGTGATTGGAGACGGTTTCCGCGGGGCTACATGGGTATCCATTCATAACGGCGGAGGAGTCGGTTGGGGTGAAGTAATGAACGGAGGATTCGGGATGGTGATCGACGGAACGGAGGATTCCGACAGACACATCCGGGAAATGCTTCTATGGGATGTCAACAATGGCATAGCACGTCGCAGCTGGGCACGTAATGAAGGCGCGATTCACGCTATCAGGCGCGAAATGGAGCGCACTCCAGGTCTGAAGGTGACACTGCCGAACATTGCAGATGAAGAGATGATACGTAATAGTTTAAAATAGATCCCCGATCAAGTCGGGGATGACGTCTTTGCCAATTTAAACGATTTTGTAAATTTAAACGTCATTGTCAATTTAAACGTCATTGCCTATTTAAATGTCATTACCATTATACGACTTTGTCAATTTAAACGTCATTGCCTATTTAAATGTCATTACCATTTAAACCGTCATTGCCGTTTTGAACGGCAATCTAAACGAAACAATCATGACACATATAATTTCCAATAAACGACTGACCATCGAAAAGGTCAATGAAATAATAAGGAAAGGTGAAAAGCTGGAACTCAGCAAGGAATCCGAGGCTGCCATCGTAAAATGCCGCAAGTTCTTGGACAGCAAGATGGAAGACATCGGGCGTCCGGTGTACGGAGTAACAACCGGCTTCGGTTCTCTATGCAACATCACCATCCCTGCAGAAGACCTCTCTCAGCTCCAGCACAACCTTGTGATGTCTCATGCCTGCGGTACTGGTGAGACAGTCCGTCCTGAAATAGTGAAGCTGATGCTTCTCCTGAAAGTCCAGTCACTCTCATACGGATATTCAGGTGTGCAGCTTGTCACGGTACAACGTCTGATGGATATGTTCAACAACGACATCCTTCCGATAGTATATCAGCAGGGATCTCTAGGTGCATCCGGTGACCTTGCTCCCCTTGCACACATGTGTCTGCCTCTGATAGGTCTGGGAGAAGTTTACTATAAAGGTCAGGTCCGTTCTTCAGCAGAAGTATGGACAGAGTTCGGTTGGGAGCCTGTAAAGCTTCAGTCAAAGGAAGGTCTTGCGCTGCTTAACGGTACACAGTTCATGAGTGCCCACGCCGTATGGTCGCTCATCCAGGCTGAAAGGCTTTCAGACTGGGCCGACAAGATCGGAGCCATGTCGCTTGAGGCATACGATGGCAGAATAGAACCTTTCTATCCACAGGTTCATGAGGTGCGCGCCCATCAAGGTCAGATCGAGACCGCTGCACGCTTCCGGGAGCTGCTCGAAGGCAGTGAAATCATAAGGCAGAAGAAGGTTCACGTTCAGGACCCTTATTCATTCCGCTGCATACCTCAGGTGCACGGGGCATCAAAGGACACTATCCGTTATGTAAAATCTGTAATAGAGACTGAGATCAACAGTGCAACGGACAACCCGACTGTCTTCCCAGACGAAGATCTGATCATTTCTGCCGGAAATTTCCATGGACAGCCTATAGCAATCCCTATGGATATGCTCACAATCGCTCTATCAGAACTAGCCAACATTTCGGAGAGACGTATATATAAGCTGATTTCCGGCCAGAGAGGTCTTCCGAACTTCCTTGTGGCAAAACCAGGTCTGAACAGCGGCTTCATGATTCCTCAGTATACGGCTGCCTCAATCGTAAGCCAGAGCAAGGGTCTATGCATGCCCGCATCGGCAGACTCCATACCATCATCACAAGGCCAGGAAGACCACGTCAGCATGGGAGCAAACGCTGCAACAAAACTTGTACGTGTCGTAGAAAACACAGAACGCGTCCTCGCCATCGAACTATTCAATGCAGCACAGGCCCTTGAGTTCCGCCGCCCTTTAAGATCATCGTGGACAATAGAAAAGATTTTTGCAGGCTACCGCAAAGTTGTACCATTCATAGAAGATGACAGATATATGCATCCTCTCATAGAGAAATCTGTGGAGTTCTTGAAATAGCATGAAGACAGTAATTTATAATATAGGTACGTTGGCAGGGATTCTGCCTGAGGGGACTAGAAAGTTAGAAGGTGCCCGGATGGATCATGTGGAGTGCATCAATGATGCATATCTGGTAATTGAGGACGGAATCATTACTGATTTCGGAACCGCAGGCTGTTTCCGTGGGGACAATGACTCTGAAACCTATCTCAGTAATGCAGACGAGCACATAGATGCACATGGAGGATTAGTCATGCCGGCGTTCTGCGACAGCCATACACATATCGTGTATGCCGGTTGCAGAGACGGTGAGTTCAGGGACAAGATTGCCGGACTGAGCTATGAGGAGATTGCTGCACGCGGAGGCGGCATCCTTAATTCGGCTGACCTTCTGCACAAGACTTCTGATGATGAGCTTTACCGCCAATCAATGGAACGTGTAAATGAAATCATGGCCATGGGAACAGGTGCTGTGGAGATCAAAAGCGGTTACGGACTGACTGTGGAGGACGAACTGAAGATGCTGAGGGTAATAAAACGCATCAAGGAAACCGCACCGATAACAGTCAAGGCTACATTTCTCGGTGCTCACGCCGTAGGACGGGCCTATAAGGGACGACAAAGCGAATACGTTGATCTGGTATGCAACGAAATGCTGCCGAAAGTTGCAGCTGAACGATTGGCAGATTATGTGGATGTCTTCTGTGATGAAGGATTCTTCACTGTCGACGAAACAGAAAAGATACTGAAAAAGGCTGCAGAATACGGTATTACACCAAAGATACATGCCAACGAGCTGGCTGTTTCCGGCGGAGTGCAGGTAGGCGTGAAATGCAATGCCCTATCAGTAGATCATCTGGAAAAGACTACCGACTCCGAAATCGAAGCCCTGCGAGGCAGTCTGACCATGCCTACAATGCTTCCCGGATGTTCATTTTTCCTTGGACTGCCATATGGACGGGCAAAAGACTACATCAAAGCAGGATTGCCGGTTGCCCTGGCATCAGACTATAATCCTGGGTCGAGTCCCAGCGGAAACATGCGTTTTGTCATGGCTCTGGGATGCATCAAGATGCGCCTGACCCCTGAACAATCTTTCAATGCATGCACAATAAACTCTGCTTATGCAATGGGAGTAAGCGATATTCTCGGATCCGTCACAATCGGCAAAAAAGCCAACTTACTGATAACTAAACCAGTTCCGTCACTTGCATTCATACCGTATAGCCATCAGACACCCGTAATAGAAAAAGTCATATTGCACAGATAACGGCAAAGATACCATATCACATTTTTGTATTCCCGATGCAGCGAAGGTGACAAGTCACAGTTATAATCAAAATTCCCGTTAGAGCCTTTTCTAACGGGAATTCATTGTTCGCGAAATAATCTTGATGTAAAACTTATTTAAGATTAATATCCTTGTATCCTGGCTTACAAGCCTTTACACGCAGATTCAAAGACATCGATGCGTCTGACCACCCGGTCTGAGGAACACTGATCGACATAGCTGAAGTTGCAGATGCGGCTGTCGCAACAAAATCAGAGACAGGAGATGCATTCTCCTTCACCGGTTGTACAAGAATACGGTGCAATACGCCATTATATCCATAGTAGTCTGCAGCAAATCCAAAGATTGTGCAATCACTCCAGGTGGCATAAAAAGTAGAAACACTCTGGTTGTACTTAGCGGCTCCTGATGCAAGTATAGCATTAATCGTAGCATCGTCAGGATAGCTATAGGTATCCGTCATATCTCCCATTCCTAATGCCACAGCCCAATCGGAAGCATAGAAATTAGGTTCCGCATAGATCTGAACGATTACACGCCCCTCTGCATTCGGGAAGGCAGCTGGATCCGATGCATACAAAGCATCGCCATCGAAATATCTATATGTCAATTCGACATCAGCATCTGATATATCTGTCTCAGCTGTAGTAAATGCCTCTTTGAAAAGAGGACCGGCAGAATTGCCTTGCTCGTCCATAGCAAAAGCATACAGATAGTATCCGGTATCAACTTCCAGATCATACCAGTTTTCTGCCACCGGACCGGCAACTGTGACTCCTTTTATCACTTCCTCCAGAGTCATACCGACCTCGTCAGCATAAGCCTGAGCCTCATTCTTCACTTCTACCATCAACGGTATATCGCCCGGATAACCATCGCGAGGTGTGACAGCATACCAGTAGCGCACCGAAGGATCGGAAGGTGTGATCTCTATGAACACAGTAGTGCCCTTAATCTCCGAAACTGTCATTTCAAAAGAGCAATCAGCTGGATTGCCACCTTTTTCTGTAGTAAATCTCACTACAGCCGGTTCGGAATATGTCTCACCCTCGTCGTTGACAGCTATGGCATAGAAACACATCTCGGTTCCCGGAGGAAGACCAGATACTGTATCTGAATCAGGACCTTGAGACAACATGATATTCAGCATATCTTCCATTGTCAGAGACGGATTGTATGCAAGAAGATAGTCAATATACTGACCGATGATAACACCGACATCACCGTTGACACTATTATAATCCTCCATAGTGCAGACATCATAATAGTATCTTGCTTCATTATTGCTCGGTATCACTTCAAGATGAGCAGAGGTGGACGTAACATTGCTATAGATGAGTTCAAAGGTAACCTCATCCTGGAGAGTCGCTTCATCAACAAAAACTCCAACAGATGAACTTTTTTCCACTCCATCGGTACCGGAATATGTTATGACGACCAGACCTTCCTCAGAATACTCCTGTGCAGCATCCTCAAGGGGGGCCGTAACAATCAATTCATCATCATCTACAGAAGCGATCCATCCGTCTGGACTGCTGACATAAAGTTCCTTTACACCACTCTGTTCGATGGCAAAAGTTCTGGTCTCGCCAAAATCAAATCCGACAACATCCTGAGCATCCTTGATTACAAGGAAGGCTTCCTTACCTTCCTCTTCTTCAGGAACAGTTGGTTCTACTGGCTTCTCCTCACACGATGCCATGAATAACGGCATCGTGAGAGCGAGAACATATCTGAAAAATCGTTTCATCCTCAAATGATTTTAGAACGCAAGAACTGAACGGACACGAAAATCGACATCTTTATTATACCATGAAGTAAAGCCAGGATTCCAGTTTGAAGAATCGAAGTTGACATAATAAGCACGTACTGATGTACCATATGAGTCTACCTGCTCAGTAGAAGACCAATACTCCGAATCCGTCACATGCATTTCAACGGCAAGTTCACCAAGATTCCTGAAAGAGTTTTCGAGCCATCCCTTGAGATTTCCATTAGGATTAAAATAAGCTGAATCCCAGATATACTGAAGCTGACCTGCAGACGGAAGGAACCATCCAGAACTTTGAGCCGGAGCCGGACACACTTCGTCATACGCATCTGTTGCATAATATGCAGCAGGATAACTTGTGTTATCTGCTGAGAATCCCACACCAAGCCTCTCGGCTTCAGTCCTTATGGCAAGAGTGTTGGTATAACCCAAGAAGTCATTTGTTTCGACAGAAACTCCGGTAGGGTCTCCCCATGAATCATAGAAACTCCACCATACTCCATCCTCAGGAGAAGCATCCTTCAGAGCGATCACATAACCGTGGAATTCCTCCATAGCTGCAGAACCGTCCTTAACCTTGTAATATGCAACATTATCCTTGAATTCAGTAGCACATCCAAGATAGAATACAACACCGATAGGTGTCTTGGTGTCGTCATACTCCGTGCTCCATGAACCGTCACTATAATAATAGTCACCAACTGCAGGAGGGACAACAGCTATTGTAGTTACTTCTACAGCATCTGAAAGCATTGCATTCTTTTCTGCAAGATCAAGAGCAGCAGCCACTATGACATATGCACTTTCCGGCTCGAGTCCTTTGGCAACATACTCTCCAGCTGCAGTCGCATCCGCCTCAACACCACTTTCGAGAACTACTGTAGCCTCCGGAACTTCTTCGCCGGCAGCAAGAACCTTGTATGCGACCTTACTTGCATTCACTGGAGAAATGCTGAACACAACTGAACTTGAATTGATCTTCACTACGGAAAGTCCGAGAGACATTTCAGGAATTGCTGTAGTCATGGCAAGAGTGACAACCTCAGAATAACCAATATTGTTTCTAGCTGCTGCTACAACAGTATATTCTGTTCCAAGTCTCAAAGAAGAAACAAGATATTCAGCTTCTATAGTTGCATCGGCAGGTACGCCATAGAACTCTGATTCCTTATTGAAAAGATCTTCAGCTGTCGGCAGGGAGGTTCCAGCCTCAACCACAGAATAACGGACAGCTGCCGCATCTGTCGGAGCAAGGACAAAGGAAACACTTTCAACCGTAACTGCCCCAGCTGTCAATGTCAATTTAGGAGCAACCTCTGGAAGATGTTCCCTATCACACTCTTCATCTTCATAATGCTGCTTGTCGCATTCCTTCTCCACGATCTTCTCAACTTCCACTACTTTCTCACAGGATACAGCGAACACACCTGCAAGAGCAAGAATAAAAAACAAACGTTTCATATAAAAAGGACTTTTAAAATCCCCCCCCAGGGGACTTAAACTTAGCTATATAGCGCATAGGGGGGAACTTGCCGGAATCGGCTATGCACATTTATCGGATGCAAATTTATTGAATTGATTTTTATTTTCCAATATCATAAACATCCAAGGCATCTGTATTGCAATAGCTCATCGATGAACTAAAAAACATACAGATATGATTACAAGTAAATTACAAAAGATCATCAACGATCAGATCACTGCTGAACTCTGGTCTTCCAATCTTTACCTCCAGATGTCTTATTTCCTGAAGCATCAGGGATGGGACGGCTTTGCCCATTGGATGAAGGTGCATTCTGACGAAGAGAGAGAACATGCCACAAGAATGGCGGATTACCTGACAGACAGAGGAGGACAGGTAAAGCTCCAGATGGTGAATCTCGTTCCTGAAGGATGGGGGTCGGTCCCTGAGGTATTCGAGCACTCGCTCAATCAGGAAAAAATGGTGTCAAAGATGATTGACAAGATTGTCCTTCATGCAATAGAAGAACAAGATTTCGCCACAGAAAATTTCTTCCGCACATTCGTAGATGAACAAGTCGAAGAAGAAGCCCTTTTCTCTGGAATCGTCGACAAGATGAAAAACAGTGGAGATACCGGGCTTCTGTTTCTTGACAGTGTTCTGGCAAAAAGGCCATCAGAATGACCAAAACCCTGTCATCTGACAGGTGAGATACGGAACGAGTAGTGATATTGCTTTTCAAGCAAGCGATACTGATCCGAAGGACGGGCGGCATTTGTCCAGGAGTCGGTACCTCCCACTCCATTCTGGACATGGTCCACATTCAGGACGAAGGCCCCGTCAAGAATCTCCGGCTCACCTATATGTTTAGCGGCATCCAGGGATTCCTGAGTTGTATTCCATACAGAAAAATTCAGGAATTCCTCAGCTGTAATCTTGATGCCTCTTCCCTTCCTGTCGGCAAGGACAATCCACCTGACATCAGTCCTGTTTCCGTTTTCCTGAGGCACTACATATCGGGTCATCATTCCTTCCACATCAGAACTCCATTTCCCGAAGAACACTCCATCCTTTCTGTCGGAATAAGTCTCATAAGGTCCTCTTCCGAACCATGTCACATTACCTATGGCCGAAGATACCTGTCCTTGAAGACCGATCCTCAACGGTTCAAGAACACCGTCAGATATACAGATGTCATATGACACCTCCAGACTTCCGTCAGGAGCAACGGAATATTTAAGCTCAAGCACCACCTTATCTTTGATTTCCTTGACCACAGAGACGGTTGCGACATTTCCTTCATAAGTGTAAGACGACGTGGTGTTTTCCTCCATCTGCTCTGAAGCGGTCTTCCAGAACGCCAGATAATGAGACGGCTTCCATCCCCTCCAGTCATTGTCAATCTCAGCCCGCCAGAAATTAGGAGCAAAAGGTTTTATGATCAACTGACGGTCCCCTACCTCATATCCGCCAAGGTATCCGGTAGTCTTGTCTATCGTGACCGTTACATTTCCTGCCGTAACAAGATATGCCTCAGAAGATTCTGAAACAGAAGGGCATTTTCCTGTGATACGGTCCGGCTCAACAGGAAGAGAAGACAACAGAAACTGTTCGCTGGAATTGACGAAGCCTTGTTCTGCATAAGGGCGGGATGCTGCCTCACACGCATATAGGTTCAGCATGTAGGTAACCCCAGGTTTTCTGACAAAATTCCTCACAGGCACATGAACTTCAGCACTACAGCCAGGCTGAAGCACAGGAACCTCAAGACTCCCTTCCTGCAGGATACCACCTTCATCCTTTACTTCCCACCTGAAAGTGTACATTGACGTCGGTGCATGAAAATTACGGTTAAGCACTCTGACCAGATAGCTGTCTGGGTCATCAGAAGTAAATTCCACCGGCTGATAGACATATTTGCATACATGCATCGCTGGTTTTGGTGTTCCATCAGGAAACACAACTCCGTTTATAAGAAAATTACCATCATTATGGTCTGTCGGACGTTCGTAATCCCCTCCATATCCCCAGTTTCTGATGCCATTTGAATCCACACGTGAAAGCCCTTGATCCTTCCAATCCCAGATATGCCCGCCGAGCAGACATTCATGAGAACGGATAAGATCCCAGTAATCCTTCATTCCTCCAGTCGAATTTCCCATCGAATGGGCATACTCGCACATAAGGACAGGACGATCAAGAGTTGTATCCATAGCCATTTTTTCCAAAGTTTCCACACGTGGATACATACGGCTTATCAAATCAACGAAAGATTTATCGTCAGGATTGGCATATGACTGCCTGATCTCAGGAAGGGACTTAGGCGCTCCGGCTGTCTTATCCACCTTCTGCATCTCGGAGGTGAACACGATCTTGCTTCTGCGCTTGCGCGGCTTATACAAAGGATGCTCCGGATCTCCCTGAGCCCCCTCATAGTGGACAGGACGAGTAGGATCGAAGTCCTTTATCCATCCTGACATAGCGGCATGATTAGGCCCTGTTCCTGATTCATTGCCTAGAGACCAGATTATTACAGAAGGATGATTACGGTCACGCATTGCCATTCTCGTCACCCTCTCCATAAAAGACGTTATCCATGCAGGGTCATTGGAAAGCAGTCCTCCCACTCCGTGGGTCTCCAGATTAGCCTCATCTATCACATAAAGGCCATATCGGTCACACAAGTCATAGAAATACGGATCGTTAGGATAATGGCTGCATCGCACGGAATTGAAATTATACTGCTTCATAAGACGGACGTCAAGCTCTATTTCTTCGCGTGTAACCGTCTTTCCTCCGTACTCGCTATGATCATGGCGGTTCACTCCATACAGTTTTACCGGAACCCCATTCACCAGCAGTTTATGACCATCTATCCTTACATCACGGAAACCGACCTTGCAGCTGCGCGCTTCGACAAGACCTCCTTCTGCATCCGTCATAGCCAGGACAAGAGTATACAGATGAGGGGTCTCGGCAGTCCATTTCAACGGTTCTGATACATCCATCGACATAAGAGGATAATGAACATTATCGCGCTGAGGATACTTTTCGGTAAGCACCTCATCCACATATATCGACATGGTGGAGCCGACCTGTACTCCATAAGGGTCATACAGGCTACCCTCAATCTTCCAGTCCTTTGCAGATGCTCCTTTCACCACGTTTACGGCAGGTCTCACCCACAGCTGTGCATCCCTGTATTCCGCATCAAGTACCGTGCGCACACCAAAATCGCTTATAGAGACAGCAGGCTCCCACATCAGAAGCACCTCCCTATGGATTCCCGCCATCCTCCAATGGTCAGCATCTTCCAGATAACTGCCGTCAGTCCACTTGAACACCCTCACAGCCAGTGTATTTTCCCCCTCACACAAAAGATCGGTAACATCGAACTCACCCGGAAGACAGCTGTCTTCAGAATATCCCGCTTCCCTGCCGTTCAGCCAGACCTGATATCCAGAATACACACCACCGAAATGAAGTACCACTCTACCTCCTTTCCATTCCTGAGGTACCCGGAAAGTCCGGACATATGAACCCACCGGATTATCCCTTGGGATATAAGGGGGCTGATAGGCAAACGGATATTTAGTATTCGTATATATCGGATATCCATAACCTTCCATTTCCCAACATGACGGAACAGTGATTTCGTCCCATGAGGAGACATCATACCCGGCTGAATGGAAATCCAAAGGAGTACAGGACATATCTTCAGCAAAACGGAATCTCCACGTCCCGTCCAGACTCAGCACACGCGCATCCTTGCGGTCTCCTGCAAGAGCCTTTTCAATATCCGGGAAAGAATATGATGTAGCTCTGGCCGGCAGGCGGTTCACTCCGTTGACATACTGATCGAACCATGGTCCCTGCTGCAGGTTGTCCGCCACAGACACAGCACATGCACACAAAAACAGAACTGCAAAGGAAAGAAAACGTTTCATCATGAATTACTTTTTATAAACAGATGTATTATTCCATTAAATAAGATATGCAAGTATACCTTTTTTTCTGCATCCGACCAAGAAAAACAGGGCAGAACACCCATGTCATCATCTATATTTCACATACCCCCGAATCACCCCAAAATCAGCCTTTAAAGCTCTCCATTCAATGTTTTATATTTTTAAACAATCTTGAAATCTTTATAATTCCCACAGCCGTTCCCATTACATCTTATACTTTATAAATTTGCAGGAACAACAACCGCATCAAAACCAATAACAAATACCAATATTTTATGAACATCGGAAAAATTTCAAAGGAGTATCTTGCTCCTGAAATCACAGCGATTGACATCCATCCGGAGTCAGTACTGTGCGCAAGCAATCAAAAGGGGTTCAATCTGAATCTCGAAGACATGACAGAAAACGATTACACATTCTCTTGGTAAATTCGACAGCTATGAAAAAGATTATTAGATTAATGGCTGCTCTTGCAGCAACAACCGTGGCTTTTTCATGCATGGAAGAAGCCAATCCTGAAATGGAAACAACAAAGAAGGGTACTCACTACGACGGCCCGATGACGACATTGACGTTCAACCTTGATGAGCTTGAGACCAAGACAACTTGGGACGGAGAGACTCACGCATGGGAAGATGGAGACCAGATCAAGATTGTCTACGGAACCGAAGACGATGCATTCACAACTGCAACTGTCAATAAAGGTACTGTAACTGCAACTGTCGGTGATGTTGAGACTTATTATGCAGTCTATCCGGCAAAAACTGTCCATAGCCTCGTTGCGGGTGAGACTGATGCGCAACTCTCTATTGTCATTCCCCAGACTCAGGATGGTTCTTTCGGACAGGCCAACATCATGGCAGCCAAGACAACAAAGGAAGAGTCTGTGTTTGCATTCAAGAACCTAACTCACATATTTAAATTTACTCTAAGTGAGGATGCCAAGCACAAAGGATTCCAGTTCATGTCAAACTCATCGAACGAACTGACATCTGGTGGACTTTCACTTGTATCTTTCAATGCTGATTCAAAAAATCCAGTAACAGTGGGTAAACCGGTAACAGGAAAAATAGGAGAAACAACCTATGAGCAAAGTGCGATAGTGCAAGTCGGCGATCTGAAACCCGGCGGAACATATTACATCGGTCTATGTCCAGATACTGATATGGCATATGGATTCGGATTCAAAGCAACAAAGACAGGGGGTACGACCAACTGGTCTGAAGGTGCTCTTACGACCACATCTGTCACGACAAACAGATCGGAGATTACATTCATACCTAACCTTGATAAATCCATTCGTGATCATTGGTTCTTCAAGTCCGGAGCAAACGGTGATGGATCAAGTTGGGAAAACGCTGGTGGAGAAACACTTCTCATCAAACTCCTAGGAAGTGAAATTGCAGATGGTGTAAATTACAACAAAAACACCAATGGATGGAGACTCTATGGTGCAGAACTTCATCTGGCTGCTGGAAAATACACATTACCGGAAACAATAGGTTTCTATATCAATGTGAACAACAAGACCGCAATATACGGTGGATATCCTGACAATCTTTCAGGCACTTCCCTTGAGGGCAGAGATCCTTCACAGAATCCTACCATAATCACTAAAGACGGTGGTACTCGTCTGTTTGCCGGAAATGGCTCTACTCTTTACAACTGGACATGGGATGGCATTACATTTACAATGAATGAAGGTACCACGGCTACAGACAGAGGTGGAGCATTCTATTTTAATGCATCTACCACAGGTACTGTCACATTCAAAGACTGTACTTTTACAGGTATGGAGACCACGCATAGTAATGGTGGAGGCGCCATCGATATCAACACAGCGACTAAGGCATTCAATGCTACATTCACTGGTTGCAAGTTCACAAATAACACAGGTAAACTCGGCGGTGCTGTTGTAATCGAAGACGGAAGAAGTGCAAAGATAAAATTTACTGAATGTGAATTCAAGAATAACAAAGCTACAACAGCCGGAGGAGCAATTGCGAACAAAGTCGGAACTATCATTATAGATAATTGCTTATTTCAAAAGAACTCTTCAACAAACCATGGAGGTGCAATCTGCACTTATGGTGAAGAACTTTCAGGTGGAGCACTTATAACCGGAAAGGCAAACGCATATATATATAATACCCTCTTCTATGAAAATAGTGTTTCTAGTACTAATCAAGGTGGTACAATCAAGGCACACGGCAATGGAAACCTTGTAATTGTAAACTCCACATTTACCAAAAGTACTGCCAATACCGGTATAATTCGTCTGAGAGCCCAATCGCAAACAGCAACAGACCCTAACCTTAAAGCGTGGATTATCAGCTCTACTTTTGCAGACAACAACAAATACAGTCTGTATAATCAAAGTAGTACCGCATATATATATAACAGCATACTAAATGACCCTTCCTCATTGTATTCGAATCAAGCTAATGGCAGCAATACTATTAAAAATAGTTTCTTCAACAACACTTTGTGGTATTATGTACAAGATGCACAAATAAACAAAGGAAGCATCTCAGATGGAGAGCAGCAGGATGCGTCAGTAATAGATAAGGATATGTATGACGATGACAATGGTGTGTTCCCTGTGTCAGGGATTGCCTTAACAGGCGGCATGTCCTCATCAGGACTTGCTGCTCTTGGTGAAGCAGGCTCTGAACTTATGACAGCCATGCCTCTCTTCGAGACCAAGTATCTCACAGTTGACCAGAAGGGTAATGAACGTACCGGCTCGATAATGGGTGCATATGTAGGTCAGTAAAATCAGGCAATCACAGTCGGGAAACCGATATTGCTCATAATTCAAAAGATGCAGCGACCATAATGATCGCTGCATCTTTTTTTTGACGGCAGAAGCCTATGTCTGACAAGACTAGCATCATTCAGACAACAACTTCTTCTGCTCTTCTTCAGTCAAGCCCAAAGCATCGGCTATGATGCTCATAGCAACACCAGCATCAAGCATTTTTCTGATAGTCTCTACCCTACCTTCTACTCTGCCTTCTGCTCTGCCTTCTGCTCTACCTTCTGCTCTACCTTCTGCCAGGCCTTCTTCCATTCCTTTTGCTCTGCCTTCTGCCAGGCCTTCTTCCAATCCTTTTGCTCTACCCTCCTCAAGACCGACTTTAGTAGCGTAATCCATCTGATTTCTCAGGTCTCTTTCAGTAGTCATCTTTTTCAATATTTCAATTCGTTTAACATCATCCATATTGGCCAGTTCCGTAACATCGAATATCTTTGTAAAGATATCATGCTCCAACTGCTTCGGCCTATGCCTGAGTCTATACATGTTCTTCAGGCAGAAATATATCCCGTCCAAGATATCATCACCCAGTTCCTCCTCTTTCTTTTTGAACTTCTTCAGTTCAATAAAGATCAGGGTATACTTATCTGTGAGGAGATTGTGACTGTCCTTCTCATAAAGACGGTAAGTCGTCAGGACTTCCGGATTACCATCATTAGCATCAAGGTTGAAATCCAGGATATTTATTACATATACCGGACAGAAATCATAACTGCGTGACCCGGAATCTATCTGGTTCCTGATCTGAAAGGTTGAATAATATATGGCCCTCTCTGCATAATCCTGCTGCTTGCGACGTTGAAGTTCCACTATTATGCGTGTCCCGTCGGATGTCCTGCAGTTCATGTCGTACACGGAATTCTTTTCACGACGGTCTAAAGACGTCATTTCCTTGTCACAGAACTCCAGGTCCACAATACACTTGTCAGAAATGATCCGATTCAGGAACTCGATCATCACATCTTTAGTGGACTCCTGACCGAAAGCCAGCTTGAACACATCATCAACCAGCAGGTCGGCATATCTGGTGCCAACAACATCCCCATCTTCCAGATATCCACCTTCATAATCATAAAAATCATAATGCATAAATCAAAAACTTAATGGTTACACATCAGCCTTATATGGCCATTAATAAATCTGATTTAAGCATCAATCCCCTCTACTCCCGCAAAGATGAGAAAAAACAGATATTTTTCAACACCTTTTCAGGAACAGAGGGGAAACTTTTTCTTTTTTTTATATGTTTTAAACTTTTTTTATAGTATTCCGAATACTTAAAATGTGTTTAAGAATTTCGGATCAAAGGAGAATGAAGGGAATCATGGACCACATCATCAAAAGGAGATTTCCGCAATTACAGGCATATGGTCCGAAGGATAGTGAAGTGTGCCGTCACGCGTCGGATACTTCTTCTGGCATACATCATAAGAAAGGACTTCAACCCCATCTACGAATATATGGTCAGGTTTCCATACAGCCAAGGTCTTTTCATCCTTATTGTTGACAGAACTTCTGCATCCGGTGACAGATGGGCCTAATCCTCCCTTTGCTTCTGCAATATAATAAGCATCTGCCCAACGTCTGGAGACAAGAGTATTATATGCATCCTCCTGCGCAGTCTCAACAAGGTTCATATCACCGACAATTATGGAAGGGACATCCTTCGGCACCACAACCTCATCAGCATATGTGACAAGATACCTGGCATTATCCTCTACTGCCTTAGGGTAGTATATACGCTTGGTATTGTCGTTCTTGTCATTGAACATTGTCACCGAGAAGTGGGTAGTCATGTAGTAGAACTTCTTGCCGCTTTTCTTTTCCTTGAGCTTCACCCAGAGACAATGTCTGTTACTGGAGCCGTACTCAGCATCAGCAGCACGCTTGGGCTGATCGTAATATCCTGCAATCCAGTAGATTCCATAATCCATTATCGAAAACTTGTCCTTTTTCCATGCAAGGGCTGTAGCATAATTGATCTTTCCATAGATAGGATCCTTAGGGTTGCTGTTGGAAAGTATGAACCATTCGTATTTTCCGCCCCTGTCCGCCACAAGTTTCTGTATGCCGCAGTCACCACGTCTGCCCCATATGGAATCGCAGACCTCCTGAAAACCGATCACATCACAGTCGATATCAACGATGGCATCAGCCACAGCGACGCAACTGTTGCCCCAATAACGTTGCTCCGACACTTCCGGATTGCCTTTAACGCTGTTCTTTCGGGCATCGGATGTAAAGATGTTGTATGAAGCTATCTTCAACGTTACCTTTTCATCCGACTTGTCCTTCTTACCTGCAGAAACATCCTCGCTGAATCCGCAGGACATCAGGAATACGGACATCAGTATTCCCAGATAAAATCTGACTCTCATCATTTTCTGTATTTTGAAACTCTATCATCATCTATCACACCATCCCAGTCCATGCCGAATGCAAAGTCATATATGTTCCCACAGGCATCTACATATGGATCCATATCGTGAGGTGTGTCTTCAAACTGTTCTTCGACGGTCTGCATATCCTTCGGGAACTGCATAGGCAGGAGTCCGTAAGGTTCAAAGGCACCAGTCAAGACATCAAGATACGCAGCGCTGCGCACTCCGAAAGCCACAAGAACAGCATCTGCCCAAGGCTCAAACTCCATTACTACGGGACGCGTTGTCGAAAGAAGCACCACAACAGGTTTGTCTCCCATAGCAGTCTTGGTATCACGTACCAGATCAAGGTCTGTGGAGTTCTCTACACACAGTGTCTTTCCCTTGTAGCTTCTGTTCGAGAACCCTTCTGCAGGATCACCACCGGCAATGCTTGTCTCACGCGCATGAACTGCAGTATATGGAGAATACTGGAGAGAAATAGGAAGGTAACCGTTACCTCCGGCCTCGACATCCTTTCTGGAATACCCTATGCCACCTTCCGGCTCAGAAATAGCTACAAGGGCGAAATCTGCGTCTTGCGGATTGTCTACCAAGGTATATCTCTTCGCCACCTCAGCCGTATCCACGGAATACCCAACATACGGAGCCTTCTTCTGCCGGCCTGTCATACTGTATATACCGGGGATATTTCTCAACGGCACATATACCTTTGCCCCCTCAGCAACCGGAAGCACTGAATCTGCGTTCTTGACCATCACAACAGACTTACGCTGAGCCAGCTCGCCACGGGCATGCATCTGCGGATCATTGAGGACTTTATCAGCATTTGCCGGATCCACAAACGGATTTTCAAACATACCGATACGGAAGAATCCCGTAAGGACTCTTTTTGCGGAAGCCTCCCAGCGCTCACGAGCACTGGCTTCACCATATTTTTCAACCCAGATGGAATATGCATCCATTATCCATCCGGCAAAGACTTCACCTCCCAGCTGATCCACTCCGGCATCAAGAATCTTGAATATCCTCTCCCCTATGGTCAGGTCCTCGACACCATAGCATTTTCCGTGAGTAGTGAGAGGATCCATGTTATAATCCGGAACAATCCCCCAATCCGTACAGACGATTCCCTCGAAGCCATAAGTCTTTCTCAGCAGCGAATCTATTATATATTTATTGTAGCTGTTTCCGACATTTTCTCCGCTTGGATCCTGATCCCATGAGACTGTATAATATGGCATCACTGCTGCAGCACATCCCGTAGGACCTTCAAGTTCAAATGCTCCGTTCCTGAATGTATCCATCCCAAGCTTAAGGTTATTTCCCGGAAATACAGCATATTTACCTACTGATATATGAGCGTCACGACCAGCCTCACCAGCTCCTCCTGCTGGCCAATGCTTGACCATGCAGTTGAGACTTTCACTGCCCCAGCCGTCTTCTATCAGGAGTTTCTTGTTGAGAGTCGTCTGAAATGCATCGATATACGCTTTTGAAAGGTCTGCCACAAGCTGAGGGTCCTCTCCGAACGTACCTGGATTTCTTCTCCAGCGCGGATCCGTTGCGAGGTCTGCCTGCGGAGAAAGTGCGGTTCCGAAGCCGATTGCACGATATTCCTTCTTTACCGTATTTGCGAAATCCGCTACGACATCGGTGTCAAATGTGGCAGCAAGTCCGAGAGGAGTAGGCCACTGCGAACATATACCGCCTGAGCCGGCATTATATTCATCAGTAGCCTTGATCTCATTGCGGGGGTCACTGCTGTTGCAACTCGGTATTCCGAAAGGAGCAGCTTCACAAAGTTTCTGCACTTCGTTATTCCAGCGTGCACTTGTAGTAGGAGACTCCGAATGAGCCATAAGAATCTGGCGTGTATCGAAATCGTTGATGGCCTTAATCAGTTTGTCACAGACCGCCCACGGATCGGCACCGCTCTCCTGAAAAGGCTTGCCGTCATAGAGGATGCCCTTTACACTCATGGACGAATATCCGGGGACATTGACTGTATGACCGTTGGTCATCATTCCACTCAGATATTCCACCGGCATCTGTCCTACAAGGTCTTCCGCACGCTCTGCAGGAGACCTGCGCCAGTCCTCATAGACATCAAGCTTTCCGTCCCTGTCATGATCCTTAAAGGCATTGCCGTCTACATAGAGGACAGGCAGATCGGCATATCCGAGCACCGGTCCCCTTTTCTGGACAAGCAAGGTATAGCCTTCCTGTTCCGTTATCTTATACTGCTGACAGGCACATACTGCCGCCGACAGCATCAAAATCAGAAATATTTTTTTCATAATCAAGATTTTACAAACCTTCATCCCATGCACCAGGATTAAACTTCAAAGAATTCCTGACATTACCATACAGGTCGATGCCATATGGATTATCCTCCACACTTCTGCTCCATGTGTCGAATGCAACGAACTTCTCGGCAACCACACCGGATATATACTCTTCCGTGGCATATGCACTGATCTGCACCGATCCGTCCAATGTCCAGGTCATTGAGTTGGTGTCTTCCGTCCACGTTATCGTCAGATTGTCGTTTGAAACGAAATCCGTATCATCCGCACAGTCGGTCCTGGCAAGATTGTACTTGCGGTTGCCGTTATTCGTCAGTTCTCTTGCAGTGGTACTCATGCTCTTGGCCATATTGTTTATAAAGTAAGCTGACGGACCGTTAAGAGGATTGACTGCACGCAGACCCTTGTGATAGAATGACGAGTTGATAATCAATGTATTGTTGCCATTTGACTTGATGCAAGGCAGACCATCGTTTGTCGACGTGTTATGGCTTGCATTGTTGTAGAATACGCTGTTGTTCACACAAAGCGTTGCATCGGTGGATACCACTGTTATGGCAGCTCCATACCACTGACCCTTCTTATGATAAGCCGTACCGTTCTTGAATATAGATCGGTTGATGAACACTTTCGTGGATGCAGTGCTGACAGCTATATGTGCACCAAGATTTGCATAGTTGGCATCGAAGACACACCTGTCGAATCCCACCTGTCCGGCAGCAATGAATACGGCTCCTCCGAGCATGTTGCCTGTCGAGGTCTGTGGACTCTTGTCACCGGCACCGTTACCTCGGAATACACATCTGCTGAAATTCAATATGGCACCTGTGTTTCCAGAACCTATATTTACCGCACCGCCCTTATCATCAGTCTTACCACCTGTAAAGCAGATATTGCTGAATGATGCCGTGCAGCCCGGAGCTTTGAATGACATGATGGAGCCGTTTTCCACCGTAAGCACAGCCTCACCTGTCTGAGGACCTTCGACAGAGAATGACACCGGCTCCTTGAAGTCAATATTGAAATCCTTGAGAGTATAGGTTCCTTCCGCCAGATGGACGGTGGAACCATTGATTCGCCATGCACTGGTATATCCTTCATTTACCGTTCCTTCTGCGACATTCACGGAAAGGAGGCTATGGAGAAGTCTGGTACCTCCTGGTGTAGACTCACTGAGTCCGTTGCCGGTTCCGTCCGGAGTGACATACCAGTCCGTAACAATATTGTCTGCAGGACTGAGTTCCCTGATGGAAGATCTTTCGGCTGTCATTGAAGTGATGGAAAGCACTCCTGTCACCGGCTCCCCGTCTTTATAGAAGCGGAATCCTAGTCCGGAAGGAAGTTTTGCATCAGCCAGGACCGCCACGTAATAAGGGCCTGCGCCTTCTACCTGGAATTCTATCTCGGCAGAAGTCTCAGAAGATGCAATGGAGACAATATTTCCGTCCTGATCCATCATCACGGTCTGCTTTCCGACCAGAGGAGATCCGTCATTGCTGCGGATGGTCACCTTATCATATTTTTCAGAATCCACATCTATCTGAAGCATCGACACCATATTCCTGAAACGGAAATGTCTTTCATTGTCGGATGCCGTCGCAACCATGTAATTCGCATCCTCAAATCTTCCGCTCTGCAGAGAAGGTATCGTGAATGAAAGGCCTTCCAGTCCATACTCAGTCTCCGTATCTCCCGGATAGACAGCATAATATGTACTGGACTGCATGACAGTGACTCCGTCAATGCTTCCGTCAGTTCCGATGCCTGCCGTGACGGAAGAACCGTCTCCGCTGATTATGGAAATCCTGTCGCCTTCTGACCAGCTGACACTTCTGACATCTTCCTCATCGCCAATGACGGTCTTTGTCAGATAGTCGCCTTCCAATGAACTGGTAAAATCCATGATGACATGAGCTCCGTCGTGTTCACGGACACCTTCGTCATGACCGTTCTCCTTGACGCAACCGGCAGAGAGTCCCGCCAAAGCTGCAATCGTCATATAAATATATATCCTTTTCATGCTTAGTTCTCCCATATATAATCGTCATCCTTGAATCCTTCACCATCTCCTCCGAAATCAGGCACGTCTATGATTACACTTTCCTGTACCGTCACCATGCACTCAGCCTCAAATCCACCTTCAGCTGAGGTAACCTTGATCACGGCATCTCCCAATTTGAGAGCCTTGACCAGACCACCGTCGACTGTAGCGACGGCCTCGTCCGAGCTGCACCAGGTAACATCCTTATTTTCAGCAAATACCGGATCATATACCGGCATAAGCATATATAAGCCGCCTTCAAACATGCTGAGAGTTGTAGCGTTAAGGGCAATTCCTCTCAGAGGGGCTGATATCGTGATCGTACATGTGGCTTCATGTCCTCCGTTTGAAGCTGTGATAGTCACCTGTCCGGCACCCGTCACGGTAATTCTTCCCTGATTGTCGACTGTCGCCACCGACTCGTCTGAAGATTTCCATTCCACCTCAGGATATGTCGTATCCTCCGGAAGCACCGTCGCCTTCAGCACAAGCTGAGGGTCATCATGAACCATGGAAACTTCAGTCTGGTCCAGAGTTATGCTCACCGAAGGAATTACCCTCATTCCCTGACTTATAGTGAATGTTGCGGTCTCACCATTGTCAGCAGTTACTGTGACAACCGCACTC
Organism: Bacteroidales bacterium; assembly: GCA_017442315.1. GTDB lineage: Bacteria > Bacteroidota > Bacteroidia > Bacteroidales > UBA932 > Cryptobacteroides. Next base: position 138,692 of record JAFRZX010000030.1, on the reverse strand, counting down.
CGGTCTTCAGGTATACCCATATCATATACGACATACGCATATCCGATACCTGTTCCAGAACCTTCTTCGATCCTGGCCCAGGTCACATCAGAAGGCAGTTCCATCGTCCACGAACCGTTGTAGTAGACATACACCATGAACCTTCCTCCTTCCAGAAGCAGTTCATATTCCGACATATCCAGTTTCAGGCTGTCGTAGCTTTCTTCAAATTTTCCGTTGCAGGAGTTCAGCAGACATAGAGCTGCTGAAATCAATATAATAAACCGTTTCATACTATTCTTCTCCCGTTTCTGTATCCATTCCCATATCTTCATAGGCCGGATTGTCCAGCACGTATCCTGTCATTGCACATTCCGTATCAGGTATCGGGTAATATTCATGGCACGGACGGATCTTATCCTTAAGTCCTGTACTGTTCTTATTCCATTTCTTTGTTTCATCGTACCACACTCCCCAGCGGACAAGGTCATATTTCCTATGAAGTTCTCCCGCAAGTTCACGGGCCCTTTCATTCATTATTTCCGTAAGGAAGGTATCTTCTGCAAGTCCCGTGATATCATCGACTCCAGCACGCGCCCTTGTCTGATTGAGATAATATTCACCTGTCTGAAAATCCCCCAGACGGAAATGACATTCAGCCATCATCAGCACCGCATCCGCATAACGGAATATCTTGTAATTGTTGGAGTCATATGAAGACACCAGATTCTTGCACCAGAATTTAGGTCCGGCATATGCCCTTCCGTTTCTCCTGACCTCTCCGAACGTCTGTCCATATGTGGAATTGCCTTCCGGATCCTTAAGGTCCTTGTCCATTTCACCGAGACCGAGGACAAAATATGACCTTCTGTCTATCTTCTGTCCTCTTATCACTCCTGCCTTTATCGCATCCATATCCAATACGGCTTCATATCTCTTGATATCCGGATCATACTCGCCGTAAGTCAGAGGGAGCTTCATTATGCAGTTCTTATATTCAGCCCATGTCACTTCCTTCTTCTCCGTACCTTCGGCCGGTCTGAATACAGCAAAATGATAGTTTGTCCTCAAGAACGCCCAATTGGACAGGTTTGTACCCCACTGTGGCATATATACTCCGTCGTACCATCCGTCACCTTCAATTTTAGGATAATAGAGTCGGCCAAGTGACGAATAGTACTGAATACCTGTCGTAGAATATTCGTGCTGTATCTCGAATATGCTTTCCGGTGTATTCTTCACGCCCCAGTCAGTATCCTCCAGAGGATATGCATCAAGAGTACCGTAAACCGCCTCCAGCTTTCCAAGGGGCTCCAGGGCTCTTTCCCACTCTCCTCTCCACATTGCAAACTTTGCCATCAGCATAAGACCAAGCGCATACCTGGCACGGTTTTCTGGATCTTCACTTGTCTTTATATCCAGACCGTACTTTTCAAATACAGGTATTGCATTCTGTCCGAGATCCACATACAAGGAATCGCGGATGTCATTGGCAGGGGTACGGCCTAGTTTTCCTATCCTTTCAAGGTCCGAATCATCCTTCACCATGCAGGTGTAATACGGAACGCCATTGAAAGTATTGGTCAGGTAGTAGTAATAGAGTGCTCTGATGACTCTGGCCTCTGCAACCAGCGTAAGTCTGTCTTCATCTGATATAGGTGCATTGGAAATACATTCGATGCATTCGTTCGCCCTCATCACCCCACGGTAGCAGTATGTCCAGAGATTTATTCCGCAACCGGGCTTTGAAGGCGAGATGTCGCAGAAAGCGTCCGGCGTGTTGCTGTTCACATGCCAGATGTCCGTACACCCTTCCACCATAAGAGCGAAGTTGGTGGTAATGAATGCATTAAAATTGTCATAGCAACTGTTGAGTACGGCCTTGCACTGGTCAACCGTATTGTATGAGTCTTCTCTAGTCGCTCTGCTTGTCATGTCCTCTTCAAGCGAGCAGGCCTGAACAAGCACGCCCAGCACCAGTAATGATATATATGTAATCTTCTTCATGATATATATGTGCAGGTTAGAATGTTATCTGGAGTGTCGCTGTAAACTGACGTGATTTAGGATAGTCGTTTATCGCAACACGACGCAGTGCAGAATCTCCGCTGTTGGTGGACACATCAGGATCGAATCCGTTATATCTGGTCAACAGGAATACATTATATGCGTTCAGGGAGATGGTAGCATATCTGAATACCTTGGTCCACTTCCTGGCATCCAGAGTATAGGAGATCATCACGTTCTGAAGTCTCAGATAAGAAGCATCGTGCACGAAGTTGGATGCCGGAAGCATGTTCTGGGCAGTACCGGCCCTCGGTATGTCGGAATCCGGGTTCCTGGACACATGCCAAGCGTCAAGCATATATCTGTACTGGTTCGTGGATGAACTTCCTCCCATGAAAAGTTCTGAGAAATTATATATTTTGCCTCCGAGTGAATATGTGAAATACAGCCTCATCTTCACAGGACCGATGCTGAAATTATTCTGAAGGCCTCCGTAAATCACAGGATCTGCGTTGCCAAGATAGACCAGGTCGTCGTTGTTCAGCACACCGTCATTGTTCTGGTCCACATAGCGAGGATATCCAGGTGCGGTATCCTTTGTGAGGTTGCTTCCATAAACATATTGTTTAGTCTCCTGATTCCGGATAAATTCCTCAGAGTTCTTCACGACTCCACCATATTCGAATCCCCAGAGAGAATTGAGAGGATAACCGGCCTTGTATCCGTACATCATATATTTCTGGTTGCCCGGACACTTCAGCACAGGTACATAGTTGGCATGGCCTATATCACGTACCATCTGCTTGTTGTGAGAAAGCGTGAATGAAGTCGTCCAGCCGAATTTCTTCTTTTCAATGTTCACAGTCTCCAATGTGAATTCGATTCCCTGATTGGTAGTCATACCAAGGTTGGTGAATCTGCTGGTGTAGCCGGTCTGTCTGGGAACATCCACCTGCAGAAGCAGATCAGTAGTCCGGGACCCATAATATTCGATGGTCGTATTTATCCTGTTCCGGAAGAAAGCGGCCTCCAGAGCTATGTTGTATGAATCGGTAGTCTCCCATGTCAAGTCCGGATTCTCAAGTTGCGCAGGTGCGAACATCAGCTGCTGTTCTCCGTTGAATATGTATCCGCCTGCACTGGAAGAATAATACTGCATGGACTTATATGAAGATATGGCGTCATTTCCGGTACGTCCTACGCTGGCTCTCAGAGAAAGGTTGTCGAGCCAGAACTGACGCTTGAAGAATGCTTCGTTCTTTATATTGTATTTCAATGCCATCGAAGGGAAGAAAGCCCATTTCCTGTTTGCCGCAAAATTGGACGAACCATCAGTACGGGCAGTCATGGTCAGATAATATCTGTTAAGGAAGTTATAGTTCACCCTCGCAAAGACAGACTGCCTCCGGACTGAATACTTGTCCGAACTGATTGTGTAGTTGCTCTTGCTCTGTATGGCATTCAGGTCATCCCATTTCATCTTGTCCATTATAAGACCTTCCGCCTTCACCTTCGTATTTGAAGTCGCATCGGAAGAGGCCGAATATCCGAGCATGATGTCCAGTTTATGCTTGAGAGGCAGAGGCGGCAGGAATGTAACCGTATTCTCCGAGGCAAGCTTCATTCTCTCCATCTCGTACTTTTCAGCATCAGCACCCTCACCCTCAACCTTGAGAGGCATTGTGCTCGGCCAGAAATGATAACGATGCTGCTGGTTGGTATACATTGAATTCTGTGAATTGATCTTCAGCCACTTTACCGGATGTATGTCAAATGAAAGAGCCTCGGTATTTCCTAATGAAGTCCTGTAGAAATCCTCCATCTCCACCCTGGCAATAGGGTTGTTGAACCTGGTGCCGTTATCAAGAAGAGGGTTGACCCTGTCTTCTCTGGTCATCAATGGAGACAGATATATGGCTCCCTGACCATAGCTCGTTCCGCTGAAGATCGCCTTGTTGAGGTCCTGATGAAGATAGAAGGTATATACCTTCAGACTGATGTCCATCCATTTGGTGACATCCTTTGTCAGATTGATGTTTGCCGTACCTCGCTTTACACCACTGCCTTTGATGATACCCTGTTCATCATTATATCCTAGCGAAAAATTATACTTGAATCCTCCGCTGTTGCCGTTCATGCTGATATTGTAGTTCTGGTAATGGGCGATGCGGGAAATTTCATCCATCCAGTTGGTATTCCTTCCCCCGTACTCATCCAGATTGATTTTAGGTAGCTGCGGAGCCAATCCGCCCTTTGTGCTAATGTCATTACGGTATCTGACATACTCCTCGGCATTCATGATATCAAGCTGCCTTGCCATCATGGATATTCCATACTGAACCTTTGCCTTTATCGAAGGGCGAGAACTCTTTCCTTTCCTGGTGGTGACCATGATTACACCGTTTGCTCCACGTGATCCGTAGATCGCTGTCGATGAGGCATCCTTAAGGACAGATACAGTGGCAATGTCATCGGGATTGATGTCATTGAGGCTTTCCACCGCATCTATGATGCCGTCTACCACGATAAGAGGCTCGTTGGAGGCTGTTATCGAGCGCGTTCCTCTGATTCGGATCGAAGTTGTCGCTCCGGGCTCTCCGCTTGTCGACATCACATCCATTCCGGCCACCTTTCCCTGCAGAGCCTGATCAATGGACGAGACCGGGAGATTTTCCAGATCGTCCATCTTGACACTCGTGACAGACCCGGTCAGATCCATCTTCTTTGTCGTGCCATAACCGATGACTACAACATCATTAAGGACATTGCTCTTGTCTGGAAGAAGCTGCACATCAAGAATAGCCTTTCCGTCAAGAATAATTTCCTTGGAAGCGTATCCTATGTACGAGAAGGTCAGAATGCTGACTCCTTCAGGAATATCCAAGGAATAGTTTCCGTCAAGATCAGTCACGGTTCCTGTCTTGCCGTCAGGACTGACGATACCAGCCCCTATCAGGGGAAGTCCGGCTTCATCAGTGACCTTTCCTTTCAGCGTCTTCACCTGCGCGGATACCGAAAGCACTCCGGGCAACATGAAGAAAATCACGATAACTGTGATTTTTCGGATTAATTCAGATTGCATCTTAGTGTTTTTATATGATTCAGTATAATAGTTTTTTCTCGTTTTCTATATTTGCCTTGCGGGTCCTTACAATCTTAAAAGGCAGTCTCTGGCGCAGGAATGTTCCTCCGTCTGCCCTGACATCAGCATTTATGCACTCATAGCGTCCGACAACCTTTACATTACGGAAAGTTATATTCTCGAAAGGAAGATCTTTCTTTGCCCATATCTGTGATGTAGCCGTCACATTTCCCGAAATGTCCTCAAAAGCGATGTCCCTGAATTTCCCTTCCCCACGCATATGGTGAATCTTCATCAGTCTCTCCGCTTCTACCCTTATATTGGAAAAACGTATACCTTCCATGCTTGCGCCACACTCATCACGGGAATAGCCGGAAACCAGATTAAAGGCTGTCTGAGAATTGTAGATGACCAGATTTGAAAACACAGCTTCCCGTACTAAACCTTCTCCTACACCCAATCTTATCGCATTGCATGCAGACGAAAGCGTGCAACCGTTCACAGTCACAAACTCACAGTTCTGCGGATTGGCGAACCTTTCCGCACCGGAGGCGCGAAGCGTTATGCAATCATCATGCGTATCAATGTGACAATCAGATATGTGCACGAACCTGCATCTGTCGATATCTATTCCGTCTCCATTGTAAGTAACATACTCTTCGCGCTCTGTATGAACCTTGCATCCGGTTATCCAGACGTACTCGCAGTTGATCAGAAAACAGCTCCAGTATGGGGCCTGAGCGATTTCAAGGTCCTTTATGCGGATGTTCTTACAATCTGCAAACCAAATCATTTGTCCGGGGCGGTCAGGAAGAGTGACCTTCTTCCCCACGTCCACGTAATTGCCGTGCAGGAAGAAATGTCTGGAATTCCCGTCAATCTTACCGGGACCACTCAGGGTCACGTTCCTCAGACCGACCCCAAGTATGAGATGTCCTCCGCTGATGTTTTCACTGGTCCTTGGAGAGGAATAATTCTGTGGGAAGCAATCCGACGGACAATAGTCCTCAAGATCAGGACTGCCCTTCAGCACGGCTCCTTCCGCAAGATGAAGCTCTATATTGTTCTTTAGATACACTGAACCTGACAGGTACTCACCGGCGGGTAGCACAACTTTTCCTCCCCCAGCTGCATGAGCTGCATCTACTGCAGCTTGAATTGCTTCCGTATCTTTGGCCACGCCATCACCTTTCGCACCATAATCAAGCACCGACCAGACTTGTGCACTGACTGGTGCGGCAATTGCCAAAAACAGACTCAGACTTATAATGGTTATCGTTCTCATCACCGTGATTTTGATACAAAGTTACAATGTAAATAACGCCACATGAATGACGGATATAAAAATATAGACACTAGAGCTTAAGATTTTCATCCACCCCCGTACAAAAGCGTTAAAATGCGGTTTAGGGCAAATAAAATATAGATTTACCATCTTCTATATTTCCAGGAATCCGGCACTCCAAGGCCCGATTTCCGGAATGGTGACATAAGTGTGCTCCCCATCATGCTCCAGAGACAGGCGGACCGGTTTTTTCTTGAGTTCACACCAATACACAGTGCCGCGAGCCTGAGGAAGGGATGACAACCTTATCCTCACCTCTTCCTGAACATCGATCCTGGTGTTGACGACTCCCACACTTCTGAGGATTCCATCATAGGTCACACGAGGTATGAGCAGCCCTACAAATGGCGAAATGCACATTGCCGCAGAAGGAAATTCCTCGCGAAGGTCCTGGATATCTGCCGAAAGCATCTTTGGAACATCCACAGCCTTCACATCTTCTTCAGTAAGGTCACCTGACGATATTCCCACTCCTGGCAAGACCGGAATACCCGTACGGGCAAACTCATACAGGAGATCGCAGGACACCGCGCCCTGATAACCTGCCACCAGTGTACCTTCATTGATCCTGGCATATCTTTCCAGCACCTCGGAACCATCCGCTATCGGTTTAAGCATAGATCGGGAATAAAGCTCCGGAGCCTCCATATCGGCAGCCATGATGAACATGCTGACAGAGTTCAGTCCGTAAGCCAAAGCTGTGAAAGCTTCCACCAGCACTCCCTGACCTGTACGGGACCCGTAGACACGAGGCCAGGTCTCTATCTCAGGACACCATATATCCACATAGGAAGGATTACCAATCAGCTTTATGAAACGAGCGGAAGCCATGCTCTTGACAATCTGTCCGGATGCTCCTTCCATATCAAAGCGCGCACCTGTCCCGGGACGATATCCAACAGGCAGGCCGGTCTTCTCATGCATCACCTCAAGAATTTCCTTCACATGGGGCACGACAAAATCCTCCTTTTTCCCCTGAAAGGCCATCTTGGTCTCAGGAGAGACACGATGTACCTCCTCCGATATGGCTGCAGCTATCCCGCATAGTGATTCCACACAGAACGAATGCCACTTTTCATAAAGTTCACTATCATTCTCCAATGCTGCAGACAACGTTTCCCTGCTCCAGGAACGACCACAAAGAGAACTGAAGGATCCGATGCAAGCGTCACACCAGCATCCTATATGAGAGCCTACGGAAGCCGGTTTGTGATTGTCGTAACGAAGATCGTCGTCCACCCATATATACTCTGGTTTCAGAGATGCGTACATCCGGGCCATCATACGCACGTGCTCCAGGAATTCCGGGTGACGCGGGCAACTGCAGAACCGGCACTCGACACCTGTGGAGCCTGTCCAGCCTGTCCAGGTCTTTTCCGCAAACAGGTCCTCATTGCCGACTCCGAACTTATCCCCATGACCGATGCTCATCTGAAACTGAAGCGATGAGCGTATGCCGATATTATCAAGTTCATCCATAGCCCTTGACATACGCTTAACCTTGTCGGCATGCCACTGCTGCGGGAGGTATCCCATTCCAGTTGAAAACCATACTTCATCGCAGCATCCGGGATTATCACGTATGATGGAATAGGTATCATGCCAGGCCTGGTCCGATTCTGTATTGGTCGGTCTGAGCCGAAGCATCATCACAGGGCGTGTTCCGTCTGATGCCTCAGGAACGGAACCACATGACAGGAATGCCATAGCAAGGCAAACAGTCAATGCAAATCTGACTGGTTTCATAGGTTATCCTTTATAGATGTCTTACCTTATCTTCAAATTCATCCTTGGAACACATCGCGGCATTCCTCATCTTTGTCCTATATGTGTATATCGTAGCCGGAGCACACTTAAGGAAGGATGCTATCTTTCCACTCTCTGAAATTCCCAGCCTTATAACAGCCAGTATGCGGAGTTCCGTAGACAGCACTTTATCTTCCGGAACCGGAATCCGGCATTCCTCACGCAGCAAAGCATTGACCTTCTCCCTGAATTCCGGAAAGATACCAAGAAATGTCTCATCAAAGACCTGATAATAGTTCTTGTACTCAGCATATATCTCTGACGGACTGCGCAGTTCTTTCATTACCTCCTCCACAGACTTCTTCTTGAGGTCCTGACGGATATCATGGCGCATTTCCTCAAGTTTCTCAAGATACTTTATGGAAAGTTCCATGTATCTGAACACATAGTTATCCTTGATCAGATTGGCTTCCTTGAGTTTTATGTTCCTTTCCTTGGCCTTGTTGTTAGCTATTGACAACAGTCTGTGCGACTCTTTCAGACGTCTTGACTGCTTACGTGAGTAATAAAGCATCCATCCTATGATCACAAGAAAAACAGTGACAATAACCAATGCCGCCGTTATGATTCTTGTTCTGTCGCGTTCAGCATCTTTTGTCGCTTCCGCAATGACGGTATGGGCCTTTCCTGCATTTATTATACGGTGATCAAACCCTCCTTCTATGACATCCATAAGGTTTGTCTCGATGTACCTGTTTGCCCTTCTGAGATCACCCCCATCATACAGTTCAAGAGCCAGCTGATAAATGGACATGTAATCCCTGTTGGGAGCCAGGAAGTCATAAATTCCGGAACGGGCAAGATACAGGATCTTTTTATCCCTGTTTCCGAGCATATCGTACAGCATGCCTATGTTATAGACAGTGGATGTCTTGTCGTGATAATTATCTTCAGTACCATCACATGCAAGCAGAATATCCAGAGCCTTATGTACCTGGCCCTTATCCCTGAGGTACTGGGCATGGATCTTCTGACCGAAAACCGAAACTGTATCTTCACGAAGATAGCTTTCCCTATACATGTTCAATGTATCCTGGTCCATGTTCTTGTAAAGATACAACGCGCATGCAAGGTAATCCTTCTTCACGTCCCCGGACATAGCCATCTCGCGGTCAATAGCATTGAATGCCTCCGATGCAAGGGCATACATATGTTTCTGCGACAATATGTTGACCTCTGCAATACTGCTTCTTACTGTCTGCTGAGGTGTAACATTATGATTCCTCATCATCACCTGACACATATATGCCGAATCAAGATTGAAATGTATATATTCATAGAAAAGGTCATTGGCATATTCCCATTTCAGGGAGTCTCCCTCCGCCTTTTCATACATTGTCCTCAATGCATCAGTCCTGTCATAGAACATCTGTCTGTAGATTTCCCTTTCTGCCATGACATCATCCAGTTCCGACAACGCTTTGTCTATATCAGAACGGCATCCGGAAAGAATAACGATGGACAACGGAATCAGATATGTAATTATACGCTTCATAATCATTTCTTTACCAGTAACAACGCATCAGCGCGAAGCGGCAGGTCACACTTGTCCGAATACATGTTTACTACACTGCGCACATCCGCCTGAAGTTCAAAACCACCAAGATGGAACCATTCTCCCGAAACCTGTCCTACGAGTTTCATTTCCGAACGGTCAAATGTCTTATGATAAGTTTCCTCACCTATACGGATCTCATAATGCATCACCGGATTGGTCTTGTCCTTGAGTTGTTGGAAGCAATATATATCCCACATGCCGGACAAGGTGTCAGGGAGCGTGTACTCCACGAAAGCATCAGTACAGTCACCCTTCAGCTCGTAATAGGTCGGACCATATCCTCTTCTTCCCTTTGTCTGCTGCCATCCTTCAGAAACCACGACAAGAGGACTGCCGTCATCAATGATGACATCCGCCTGACTGCCGTCCATATATGGGTCTGTCTCCATTATACTGCGTATCTGAGCTGCATCAGCATTCTGAACAATGCCGTCGGCCAATGCTGTCGCGATGCCACATGCCTGGCCGAGTACCATGAACACAGGTTCCATGCGGATGGACCCATATGCAATATGACTGGCAGAAAGAGCTATCGGTACCAGAAGATTCGTACATTCTTCTCTCTTTGGAGTCAGGCTCCTGTATGAAATAGGGAAAGGTCCACCGACCTTGACTTCTACATTACCTTCATTCTTGACCATCGGAACTCCGTCCTTGACCACAACCACACGCTGGCAGTTATGAGAATCCATGGTATATGCCGCCATACCTACCCAATCCTCTATATGAGTCTTCTGCTCGCAATCCTTCTGGGTAGCTACATATTCCCCTATCATCCTGCGGCATTCACGTATGTACAGCTGAGGTGTCCAATGATCCGTTTCAAGATACTCGTCCTTAGGAAGTCCCCACTTGAGCATCTCCTCTCTTATTGAAGCAGGCACACGCTCATCGTGACCTACAAAATAAAGCAGGCCGATGGTATAATCCTTATGTGCCTGGATTATCTCCTGACGTTCCTGGAAAGAAGCTTCCGGATATGCATGATTGCCGCCGACCATATCGGTGGAGAATCCTCCCTTATTGTTGACATCGGTCTTACGTCCCGGCATCAGGCTCCATATGAAGTAATCCGAAAGCCGGCATTTGTCAGGCTGGGCTTCCATCAGACGCAGAAGAAGTTCATAATGAGCAGGATCATAGTTCTCCGGCTTTTCAATAGGGACCATGTTCTCCAGGCTGTCAGTAAGACAGATACGGTAGTTATATGCCTGAGAAAGACCGTCTCCCGTGCCGTTCGGAGCTGGCACGGCATCCGAGATGCCCCAAAGCAATCCGCTGGAAGGATTTCCTTTCTCCACATACGGGTCTATGCCGTCAGGAAACTGATGCCTGTCCAGGAGCTGCACACCATTCCAGTCTTCCCCATATACGGAGTTGTCCTCACGGCCTACATGATAGCTGACACCGGACCTTGCCATAAGGTCACCTTCATAAGTCGCATCAATGAAATAAGATGCGGAAACCTTTATTCTTGCCCCCTCGTCATTGACGGCTGTGATGGACTTTATTTCTGCCCCCCCCTTCATGATTTCTTCAAGACGATATCCTTTCAGTACCGTGATGCGAGGGTGGTCAAGATACTCCTCCATGACATCCAGAGCCACAGACGGTTCAAATATCCATGACTCAAGTCTGCCATAGCGTTCTCCGAGCTTTCTGTAGAACTGCTTGGCAACACCAAACACCGCCTGCTTGTTTCCGATATCAGTATATCCGAGGCCCGATGTAGTAAGACCTCCAAGCCTATCGTCCGGGGAAACAATAACCACGTCCCTGCCCATCTGAGCAGCAGAATATGCTGCAGTGACAGCGGCGGAAGACCCGCCATAGACACATACATCATAGCCGGATGTACATGCAGCAGCAAGAAACGTAATAACCAACAGATTGAATATCTTTTTCATATATATGCATATTTAATCATTCTCATTTCAGTATTACAGAGTAAACAGGTATCCGGCATACAGATAGAATTCCTGATATCTGTTTCCACGTGTCACTATATTGAATATCTGCAGTGACAGTCTGGACCTGTCCGTCAAGGTTATATGCGTTCCACCATGGAAGCGTCCGAGCTTAAGTCCGTCCTTCAGATAGAACTCAAACGTCGCAACAGGTGTGAAACGTGAATCCGGGATATCATAGGACATGGTAAAATGTGACCTGTGAAACCAGTCATAATATCCGCTTCCTGTCTTCTTGTCCATCGTCAGCCTCTTCTGATACTGGAACTGCAGATTGTTCTCCCTCAATGTAAAGATCAGTGACAGTTCCGGTCTATGCATTCCGCAGTCCTCAAACTGGAAATAATAGTAGCCGAAATCAACGGTAAACCATTTCGTGAAGTCATAGCCAAGTCCCAACGGCTTTGCTATCCAGTAATTCATGCGGTTGTTAGTGAAATCATGTGAATATTCCGCATACTGGTTCAGAAAGAATTTATCCGTTATGCCATATTTCATAACCACAGCACCCTGCATGCCCACGCGGTGCTGAGCCGAAGCGACAGCTACACATGACACTGCCATCAGCAATGTTGAAATGATTCTGTTCCTAATCGACATGAGTCACTATTGCTGCCCAACCTCCTCCTGGAGCAAGGTGAATATCTATACTATCCTTGACAATATACGATTTTTTCTGGTAATCATTGCCGAATTTGTGCGCAACTTTTCCATCTTGCCATGCATCGACCCTGACTTCTCCGTCAACCAGACGGGAAATATCAATCCTGAGGTCACGCTCCGTCCAGTCCGTCATGGCACCAATATACCATGTGTCACCCTTCCTTCGCGCTGTTACGATATAATCACCCACCTTTCCGTCTAGTATTACAGTCTCGTCCCATACAGTCGGCACTTTATAAAGGAACTCGCTGCATAAAGGTTCAAGTTCATAATTTGTAGGCGAGTCGCAGATCATGTTCAAAGGAGCATCGAAGACGACAAACTGAGCAAGCTGGCGGCATCTGGTTCCCTGACTCATCGGTTCTGAACGCACATCACGGAAATTGGTATAGGAACCGTTCTTCATCGCTCCAGGAGTATAGTCTGCGAATCCTGCCACATAACGGATATATGGGATAGTCACGTCGAACTCCACCATGTCATACTCAGGAAGCTGACGCTTTCTCATCTGCTCAAGACCGAAGATTCCCTCATAATTAAGAATGTTAGGGAAGCGTCTCTGCAGACCCGTAGGCTGATGGCATCCATGGAAATCCATTACAAGGCGGTACTTTGCAGCGATTTCGGAAGCCTTGTAGATAAAGTCTTCCATCTTCTGGTCATTTCTGTCAAGGAAGTCTACCTTGAAGCCTTTCACACCCATTCCGGCATAGTGACGGCATACATTCTCAATATCCTTCATAAATGCGCTGTAACCTGCCCAAAGGATGATGCCGACATTCTTTCCTTCCGCATACTTCACCAGAGCAGGCATATCGATCTCAGGTACTACAGCAAAAAGATCGTCAGCATATTTCACAGCCCAACCCTCATCAAGAATCACATACTCAAGTCCGTGGCGTGATGCAAAATCTATGTAATACTTATATGTCTCCGTATTGATTCCAGCCACGAAGTCAACACCTCTGACGTTCCAGTTGTTCCACCATTCCCATGCAACCTTGCCTGGCTTCACCCAGCTGTAATCTTCATCTGCAGGACATGGGCGGGCAAGACGGTAAACCATGTCATTGTCGGCCATCCGGACATCCTGAGTACTTATGCTGATGCTTCTCCATGGGAAAGTACGGGCTTCACCGTCGCATGATGCAAGATAATCCTCACGTTCCTTCACCATCATCTGGAGCATATTATGCCCGCCCAGAACCTCAGTTTTCGGATATGGGGCATATTTACCTTCAAGGCATTTGTCTGAATCCCCATTGTAAAGGAACATTCCAGGATATGAAACCAGGTCAGACTCTGCAATGACGAGCTTGATGTTGGCAGGACAGTCTACCATCAGAGGCAGGACTCCAAGATGATCCGTATCCCACTTTGAAAGCGGTGTGTACTTGTAAAGATTCTCGAAATCATCCATATACTGAGCCTCAAGTCCCTCTTCCGCATACTTGTGGGTATATGTAGCATACATGTTCCAATCCTCTACGAAGTTGAATGTAGCCTGCTCTGCTACAACCTTATAAGGCTTTCTCTTGTCTGACTCCCAACGGAAAGCGAATCCGTCGTCATAGACACGCAGCACAAGGTTGTATGTGCCATAGTCGAGATTCAGTTCATTGTAGACATTGTCAATGACAGCCTTGCGGTAAAACATTGCTTTGATAGTCTCATCCACACTTTGGCGGGAGACCTTGCGCACCTTCGACGCACCCAATACTGTACCGTCATCCAAAGTCATTGAAAGCGGCGAATCCACTATAAGACTATGACCTTCATATGACAAAGAATACCTTGTACCTTTGTCACATGACACCTTTGCATGCACCTTGCCATCAGGCGAAGTCACCTCATACTCTGCTGCATTCAAGGCAATAGCCGTTGTAAAAAGCAGCACAAAAGAAATCAATTTTCTCATCGTATATATTTAATTTATCATTTACAGATCAAACACTATTGTCGTCACGCCACGTGCACCTATGACATGACTTGTTCCCTCACCTGTAACAGTCCTGGCAAGGTCATGTCTTGCATCAGTACGATAACTTGTGACTGCGGTCACTTTCTTTTTCCAACCCTTCGGCATAGAGAGTTCCACAGGTTTTTCCTCAAACGAAGAATTCACGAAAACCACAACTACACGGTCTCCTTCGGGGGAGACAAAGGCCGTTGCTGCCAGAGTATCCAGGTCATCAGCTCCGTCAAGGGCAATGCGCACATATCCCGGCCTTATGAAACGGCTGTAGTTGCCAAGTGTCCACAACATCTTGTTGGCTGAAGGATATCCTCCCTTATGTATGTCCCCGTCAGTTGCATGAAGAGAGACGAGAGCATGGTCACCGCGAAGTTCCATGCCTTTCCAATAGCACCATGACACAGCATCGGCATCCACAAAATCGCTATGGATTATTCGGGCCATCATCAGAGCAGCCTGAATGTCGGCATGGTTACCTTTGCACCAGTCTGCAGTGATTCCTTCATATTGTTTGGATGTAGGGAGAAGGCACCATTCGGACGAGTGATAGTCAATTCCATATTTTCTGATTTCCTGTGCCGCAAGCCTATGTACCTCGCGCAGGTCGGCACTTGTAAAATGGTCATGATACGGATGCGCAGTGAACTCCATGTCCATATGCTTCAGGTCTGCCACATAGTATGGAGAATTCTTATCGAAGAAAAAGTACAGCTGCTTCCCCGGACATTCAAGCGAATCGCTGTCAAAACGGGCGAACATCTTGGGACGCTGGGTATAGAGCATCTTCAGCCTGTTGGCTTCACCTATGAAGATGCGCACATCATCAAATCTGGAAGACCTGCCAAGAGCCTCGTCAAGTGCTTTTGTCATACGGAATATTTCACCGTTGCGCCATGGTGAGCCTTCCTGTCTTGGAGTGTTCCAGTCGCCTTGAGGCTCGTTTATAGGACTGATATAGGGGATATTGAAGCCCTTGTCCATCAAATGCTCCGTAACATCCACAAGATAGTCCGCATAGTCATCGTAGCAGTCCTCACGAAGATTGGCGGCATTGTCAGTCGGGGCATATCCCTTTCCGTTGAGGGTGTACTGGACCAGAGGAGAATTCGAGAACAGGATGAACTGATTGCAGCCTCGGTCCTTTGCTGCCTGCATGAAATATTCATGTCCTGCGCATTTCCCCCAATCATATAACTTGCCGTCCACCGTCATATATGACTCTGCACGACGTTGGTACGGGTAGATATCAGCACCGGGTTGCTCCAGGGTTCCTGCACCAAGATTTACCCTCCATATGGAGAGTCCGATTCCTTCAGGATTACCGGAAGCATCATACTCCTGGGAGAAAAGATAGTCCGCTATCAGCTCCTTTGCATCATCGCTCCAATATTTACCCACGAAATCGCAGCTCCATGCATCGGCTGCTCCAAAGAACTCCATTGTCTGGTAGTGTATGTCAGGATCGACAGTAATTTTCTGTTGTGCTACGGATGATACTGTCAGCATTGCTGCAAGAAAGGTAAGGTTGAACTGTTTCATTTTCATCTACATTTCGGTATTGAAATCCTTGAGGATCCCCTCCATATCCTTGTCGTTCCCGGCCAGGTCGAGAGTTTCCCTGTCCATAATCATTACAGGGCTGTCCCATACCGGTATCCTGGTGTATTTGGTATCCGGAGAATTCGGAGAATAGTGGTATAGGTTCAGATTGAACACTTTTCCTGTTATAGGTTCCACCAGAACAGGATTCTTTATCTTGAGGTTCTTCACAGTGAGAGTCACATCCGACCATTCTAGAGAAGAAACAGGTGCGTTATCACAGAAATAATAGATGAATCCGACTGTCCTGTCACCGTCCTTCAGACCTGTGACCTTCATGTGACGGGCAGTATTGGCTGTAAACTCCACTTCAAAAGGATTTATATTGTCAGGAAGCAGATTCACCAGATTACGCACCGCATGAAATGATGGTTTCTTGTATTTAACCTTGAAGTCCAATCCTGTACGGAGCAGACCGAAAGACTGCTGCATATCAGGATATATCAGATCTGTAAGGGTAAATACCGAACATGCCTGACCAAGAGCAAAATCGCAGCACATCCTGCGCAGTACAGTCTTCGCCTGGATATACTCATCAAACTGGATATGCTTCAAGGCATGGGTCCACTCCAGTCTGGAAGGACATCCGCTTTCTCCTTGGAACACTACAATCTCAGGATTGAAGTCATGTATTATCTCGCGCAGCAGCGTAAAATCATAATCGCAGTCATCCGGATTCTCGTAATATTTATGAAGGCTCACATGAGTGAAGAGATCGGGCCTTCCCATTTCCTTCAAATCATTCAGGACATGGCTCAAGTATGAAGCATCTACACTCGCAAGGGCAAAAGCAGCAATCTGAGCATCAGGATCCACCCTCTTTATTGCTTCACACGTCCTTACCAGAAGATTGGTATATGTGGACGGATTATCCTTGTTGACTTTCTGATTAGGTTCATTCCACACTTCCCACTTATTCACCCTGTCCTTATAACGTGCCACCGTAGTTTCGACATATTTTTCCCATGCCTTCATCGTAGCTTCATCGGTAAAGATCTTCGCACCAAGCGTGATTTCCGAAGAATAGAGAGGGTTTCCATAGCCCAGAGATATCCACGGGGTCACATTCTGACTGATGATACCGTCTACAATCTCATCCAGCCATGCATAGTCATATTTCCCCTTCTTTGTTTCTGTCCGAGCCCAACCACTTTGGATTCGGGCATGACCGACTCCGAGCTGACTTATATAGGAGCCGCTTTCCGAATACCTGGCATATCCCCTGTCGACACACTCATACCCAACTGACCAGCGCTGTGCGGCAACCTCTCCTGAAGGCAAAGTCCTTATGCTTCCCACACATTCCAATGGCGGATAATTCTGATTGAACACCTTATAAGTCACAGACTCGAAAGGTTGGGCAGACATTATAGCAGCCAGCAGAAAAGATATAATTGTCAATATTGTACGCATAACTTTACTTCATATTATATTTTGCCAATATCTTCGTAACAGGTTTACATATGGATTCAGCCCAAAGAGTGTAGCCGTAATCATTGGGATGAGTTCCGTCAGTGCATGTCTCATGGTACTTGTAATCTGTAGCATCAGTTGTATTTACAAAATACACATCCGCATATGTCTTCACTGCCTGAGCCATCATTTCCTCCGCTGCATTCCTCTTGTTTTCCTCTCTCTCCCTTTTCTTTACATTGAAGTTGTTTCCTTCACGCCAGATGGTCTGAAGGAAGATTACCGGCTTCGGTTCCTTGCCCGCTTCCTTCTCTGCTTCACGAAGAGTATCCAGGAAGATGAACAGCCTGTCGCGTATTTCCTGATGTGTAGGATTGGAGAATGCATCTATTACATAAGCCTCCGCATCTGAACGCCCAAGCACCTGTGCATAGAAAGGCTGCAGCTTGCAGTTGCCACAGAACCCCATGTTCATGAACATCAGTCCTGTCATCCTCGACAACTGTGCATTCCATGTAAGGGCAGGACGGGTGACGCCGGCTCCTTGAGTGAAGGACGAGCCAAGAGCAGCTATCCTGTGCCTGAAAGGACATTCAAGCGCTTCGATTGAAGCATTGCTGTCTATGATTATCTTCATTGACGACACAGGTTTCTGAAGCGGAAGATATATCAGGCACTCATGTTCCGTCCCGTCCATATATTTCACGAGATCGAAGACCTGTCCATGCCTGCACACGGTCTGGGAACCGGCATATAGCCATTTGCCATCCTTTCTTATATACAGGTCGCAACCTTCATGATGGTTGGGATTGCGATATTCTATCCTCGCCTGTATTGTCTTTGTGTCGCTTCTGAATGCAACGAAAAAACCGGCGCTGCTGCGTATTTGAGTGGGCAGATTCTTCGCATCATCATAAACTGCCGGGTATTCATCGACATTGAAACGGTCAAAAGGATTTTCCGTCTCCACAAGTTTTCCCTGAAGCCCCAGCTCAAGGACATCGATCTCCTGCTGGGCATAAGTTGTGAAAGCCAGCGAAAAAACCAATAGTGCAAATATTATTCTCCTCATATAATTATGCTTTTACTGATTCCTTACTAATCTCCAATCTGTTACAATCGGAAGGTGGTCTGACCCGTAATACCCTCCAAACGTCTTTATCACAAGTTCCCACGACTCAATCCTGGAATTGGACGGAGTATAGAATATGTGGTCAATGTGTATATCTTTCTGAGATACCGTATTGATGGACTTGTAGCGTGCCTGTGAATAATACATATGGTTGACAGCATCATCTACGGCAAGTTTTGAATTGCCGAGAAAGCCGGAATCCATGATTGTGGCATATGGAACACCTGTCTCCGTAGAGTTGAAGTCACCGGTAAGGACTGCAGGAAGATTGCCCGCGACTTCCTTTACCGTATTGACCAGGATTCTGGCTGACACACGCTTTGCTTCTTCATTCTTATGGTCGAAATGGGAGTTGAACACATAGAATTCCTGTCCGTTCTTCCTGTCACGCATCTTCGCCCATATCATGAAACGGGTATATTCTGCTCCATAGCCTCTTTCAGTGGCCTTCG
Source organism: Bacteroidales bacterium (assembly GCA_017442315.1). Classification (GTDB taxonomy): domain Bacteria; phylum Bacteroidota; class Bacteroidia; order Bacteroidales; family UBA932; genus Cryptobacteroides. The sequence continues at coordinate 119,714 of JAFRZX010000030.1, read as the reverse complement.
GAGTATACCATATGATATCCCAATCAAGTACTTCCACTCTATCCTTTCTATAGAATATAGGATTGAATGCACCGTTTCTGTGATATGGAGGATTCTTCTCATTCCTGTTGTTGATGCCGATCCAGCCGTACCTGCCGTCCAGAGTAATTATTATATCCTCTATCTGCTGGCCATACGGTTCCTGAGAGCCAATGACATCAGGCCTGTATTCATCCACAAAGCTTTTTATTGCATTCAGACGGTTTTCCCATTTGCACAGCTTATCATTCCTGTACTGGATATTGTATGTACATATCCTGAGAAGATCATCACTCCACTCCACCTTGGCTTTAGATGCCTTCTGTTTTTCCTGTCCTGACCGGCTTAAGGTTCTTATGTTTTCTGCAACATATTCATGATCAGACATTCCTCTGACAATCTCATCCTGGGATGTGACAACGGCAAAGACTTCATTGCCACAGTCATAAGCTACAGTAATGTTTCCTTCATCATCACATGAAACTGAAGGAGCATCAGCATCCATATCTCTGACAATACATAGCCCGCCATACCACGTCTTTCCGCAGTCATCAGACAGATATGCATAAAGTCCTGATCCCAGAAAATATGCAAACTCATCAAGCTTGCCGACCTTAACCATAAGCAGGCGTCCGTCCGGTAGACCGGCAAATGCAGCCTTCCGGTCCGGATTCTGAACGAACTTTTCCGGTGAAGACCATGAACTTCCATTGTCATAAGATGCGGAAACCCAACTCCATCCCGTACCACAGGAACGCATTATCAGCATCAAGGATCCGTCGGGAGCATTTATTATCTGAGGGTCATTATAACGTCCCTGAACCATCTCAGGAACGGTCACAAACCCGGACATCCCATTCCAGGTCCTTCCCATGTCATGAGAGATATGAAGCAAAGGACCGCGACTTCCGTCAAGTTCGGAATACTCGCCATTGTCATCACGTTTGCGGTCATTTCCGTAAATGTCTGCAGTCATGCCTATAAGGGTGCGTCCCCATAAAGCTCCTGGCATGATCCAACTTCCGTCAGCCGCAACAGCAGGCGTTCCTGTGCAGACACCTGCCCCGATTTCAGAAGGATTGCTCCATTGCGGTGCCTTGTCAGAGGGATTCGTACAGGAAATTGATTTGAGCACTCCCTTGCCGTCAAAATATCCGTCAGTCTCAGTGTAATAGAGATACAAGACCCCATCCGGGGCATACCACAACTGCCCGAAGTCAACTCTCGAAAGCGACTCGGGCCTGACATTAAATGACGGGACATATTTCCCCTTGTCGGAATAGGACAATTCCAGACCGTCACCTGACGAAAGACACAGCCATGTCCTCCCGGAGACATCCTCCACAGAAGAGACCTTGACCTGAGCTCCTGAGACAACGCATGTCAGGAAGAGAGCAATATATGTGAATATCCGTTTCATTGTCATCATCCGGTTTTATTTGTACATCAGCTTCACCGTACCGAAGCTGACTACCGTACTTGCCTTATTCTGAGGATGCAGTGAACCGTTTGCCCCACCCTCATATGCAAGTGTCAATGCAGCCTTGTCTTCTGGCACAATCCTGACATATATGATTTTCTTATCGAGAAGGAAAGCAGGAAGCTTGACTGCATGCTCGGTAAATCCCGCACCTGCATCCTTGGACGTAAGATAGCTTACCCCTTTGACTTCCGCAGGGTTCCATGGCAAAGACCTGAGTGCAAAGGTTTCTCCTGCTCTGACGTAATTCTTCCCGTCCAGCGAGAACTCCACCTTCCAGTTCGCCGGACATCCTGCCACATCAAAAGGATTGCAATGACCTGCGGCAAACGTAAATCCCAGCACCAGCTCTGAACCTTTCATACCTTCTGTAGAAACGGAAAGGTGAAGTCCCTTGCCTTGGTCTGAACTCCAGTTCCACCAGTTTGACGAAGGACAATGGACAGACAAGGCCCCATACTGGATATAACCTCTCCAGTTCCTGTCGTTCTTGTCATTGATAAGAAGCGGATTGTTCATATCGCGGAAACGCACGATCTCGCCTCCCGTATTGAAATACAGCAGTCCGTCACCTTTGTCAGACAGCACTTTATGATATCCTATGGATTTAAGGTCACCGTCGGAAGTGTGTATTTCGGGAACATTGTCGTTCCAGTTCCATTCGGCAACCGTCCTCCATAGAGCCTGTTCTTCAAAACAGAATGCCGACTTGCTCAAAGGACGTATCTGATAACGGCCCAATACCTTGCCGCCATAACGGGACATATCCGTCTCTGGCACGATGATTCCTTCAATCCATCCGTGTCCCTGAGGCACACCTTCACCGCTTCTTCTCCATGTAGCACCGGAATTGAGCAGATAATAGAACGGATTTCCGTTCCCGTCACAAAGCAGGCCGGCCCAACCGTCCATCCTGCCCGTAGGAGCGCATCCTCCGTTTATCTTGGTCTTCTGAACAGCCAGTTCATATACATTAAGGAGTGAACCGTCCTTGAACACAAATTCCAGATCCTTTACTCTTACAAGCTTGAAAACATCGCTGTCAGTCAGTTCAGGAACTGTCTTTTCTTCAATGACAAGATCGGCCCTGGTACCTTTTTCAAAAGACAGCACCGCACTCTCAGGTAGGTCATTCACGGCATAGCCTGCCCCATTGACCTTCTCCAGTCTTGCTCCCTTCAGATTAAGGCGGACCCTCGAATACCTCGGAATCTTCTTCAGGGCCGCCACTCTTTCAAAATGTATCCTCATTCCCTGACTGCCGTCCATAGAATGGAAATAACCGGTCCTGCGGCCTGCAGAATTGCTCACATAGTCAAACGACACCTGTTCGTTCTCCATTGTATTGGGATTTTCCGCCATAGACACAAGAACTGCCTCAATGACATGATCCTGTTCTACATATGTCCTGCCTTCGTCAATCCACCTGATGACCTGGCTGAAATCCTTTTCCTGAGCGGAAACCAGCAGGCAGTCAAGCAGACAAAGCAACATGAAGATCCTTTTCATCGATTATCTGTATTTCTTCACACGTTCATCATCTATGACTCCGTTCCAGTTCATTCCGAAAGCAAAGTCATAGCTGTTACCTTCTGAGTCAGTGTAGCACTTCATATCGCGAGGACTGTCTTCACACTGCAATTCCACAGTCGTCATATCCGCCGGGAACTGCACAGGAAGAAGACCGCTAGGTTCATATCTGCCGCTTATGATATCCAGATAGGCCTGAGGCTCCACTCCGAACGATACAAGAATAGCATCCGCATATGACTCGAATTCACCCATGACTACAGGCTTCTGGCATGGCAGCACCACTATCACCGGTTTTTTCCCCATTGCCTCACGGGTTCCGGCTATCAGAGCCATATCTGCGCTGTTCTCAGTCCTTACAGTCTTGCCACGGTAGCTTCTGTTTGTCGTCTTCTCTTTCGGGTCACCTCCGGCAAGACTCACAGCACGCGCCTGATCAGCAGTATATTCACTCCACTGAAGACTCATCGGCACATAACCGTTTCCACCATTGCGCAGGTCTTCGACATCATAACCGCGTCCGTTGACAGGATCTCCGATCACTACCACGGCAAAATCTGCATCAGCAGGATCCTCCACAAATTCATAGTAATCATTGAAGAACGCCGGGTCTATCGGCCAGTCATACCTGCCTGGAATCGTAACCTTTCCTGCAAGATTATAGGTATTAGGCATCTGTCTCTTCGGCATATAGACCTTAGCCCTTTCCTGCACAGGCAGCACATTTCCGCTGTTCTTGAGCATTACCACAGATTTCAGCTGAGCCTGATATCCACGGTCACGAAAATCCTTTGAACTCAAGACTGCAGATGTCTCCTCCGGATCAAGATACGGATTCTCGAAAAGGCCTGTACGGAAAAAGTTCATAAGGAGTTTCCGTGCAGAATGTTCAAAACGCTCACGAGCCGAATCTTCGCCGAATTCTTCACACCACATCCTGTATGCCTCAAGCACAGGACCTTTCTCATTATTTCCGCCGAACTGGTCCACACCTGCCTTGAGTATTTCATAATGGCGCTCTGCAACACTGAGAGTCTCTACTCCCCAAGGCTTGCCACCATGAATATGGACATCCTTGTAATCACCTGTAATCGTCCAGTCCGTACAGATCACGCCATCATAGCCATATGTATCTATGAGAAGATCCTGTATTATATATCTGCTGAAACTGTTCGCAACATTCTTCCCCGAAGGGTCGATGCCATATGAAATCGTATAGTACGGCATGACGGCTGAAGCCTGCCTTGTAGGTCCGTCAAGATTGAATGCTCCCTTTACAAAGACCTGAAGAGCAGTATCGAATTCACCTCCTGGAAATACTGCATACTTTCCAAAGCACAGATGCGCATCCCTTCCGGCCTCACCTGCAGCTCCGCCTGGCCAGTGCTTCACCATACAGTTGACACTCTGTGTTCCCCATCCGTCTTCAATCACAGCATCCCCATATGAAGTCTGGAAAGCATCAATATAAGCACGGGTCATATCGGCAGCCAGATCAGGATCTTCAGTAAAAGTACCCACTCCACGTCTCCAGCGAGGTTCTGTGTATATATCTGCCTGAGGCGAAAGAGCTGTGGCGATGCCAAGTGCCCTGTACTCGGCAGAAACGACATCACCGAAATCCCTTACCACTTCCGGATCGAATGATGCTCCAAGTCCGAGAGGAGTCGGCCAGCGGGAAGCCTGACCTCCGGAACCTTCATTGAACTCATCCGTAGCCCTGGTCTCATTGCGGGGATCAGAACTGTTGTTGGCTGGTATACCCAAAGGAAGGCTCTCGGCAAAAGCCTGAAGATTGTTGTTCCAACGGGCAGCTGCGGAAGGTGAAGACACCTTCGTGACAAGGATATGACGGAGATTGTCTTCCTTCAGGGCAACTATCTGATTATCCGACAGCGCAGATGTATCTGCACCGCTTTCAGCAAAGGACTTTCCTCCGAAAGTATATTTCATAGGATCGGTGGAACTGATATGAGGCACAGCCATATGCTTGCTGTACAGCATCAGACCGGCTATTTCTTCCACCGACATCTTCGAGGCAAGATCCGCAGCACGCTCCTGCGAGGAACGACGCCAGTCTTCATAAGGATCTATCATCCCGTTGCGGTTGAGGTCCTTGAATGCATATCCTTCGTCATACAGGATCTTCACTCCTGAATCAGGTGAATATGCTATGGTCTTTCCTCCACGCTGACTGATGACGATATGGTTTTCCACTTGTGTTTCGCTCACCTTCCGGCAGCTTACCGCTGCCAGAAGGACAAGTGCTGAAAATATGATAGCTCTTCTCATCTTTTATTCTAAGGTTCTGTTCGTGATCATGCTTATTTTACTGATGCTCCCATTACGGTCTTTCCGACACGTGAATTTCCATTCTGGTCCACTGTGAGCTTAGCTGCATCGAACAGCGGCATACCGGCAGTAATGCCTGTGGCCAAATCAGAAAGTTCTTCTGACGACATACCTTTCTCAAGAGCATCGCCACTGACAGCAAACACACCGTCCGCATTGTCGAATTCACCGACTACGGTTCCGGCAACTTCCGTCTTGTCTTCAATAGTAGATACTGCCGCCTTGCCAGCAAGATATCCTTCGCCTATGAGATAATAGGAAGTGTTATACAGGAAGCTGTCACCGATTGTTGCAGATCCTGTCGCCTGATTCGCATTGTATGACGAAGGGTCATCCATGACAGAATTATAGATGAATGCGTCGCTTGACTGGTTGTAAAGACTGTATTTTGTATTTCCTGAGAATGTACAGCTGACGACCCATGCGTTGACAGGAACAGATCCTATTCTCAATCTTATGATACCGTTGGCCGCTTCGTTTCCGGTAAATGTCGAATTGACTGCTACAAGGTTGGCATTGCCGTGTACCTTTATCGCACCACCCTGGCCGCTTGTAGAAGTATTCACATTGTTCAGGAACAGAGTGTTGTAAATATATGTATACGCAAGTTTGTCAGCTGCCAATTCCTTATGACTGGAGATATCTGCACCGAAAGCAAGAACAGCTCCGCCATTATTGGTGGCCGTATTGGATTCGAAAACGCATCCGTCTATGACCATTATTCCCACCTGGTTTCCTGCAGCTCCTCCATACAAGGCTTCGTTGCCCGTAAAGCGGCAGTCCGTCAACCTGAATGTTCCCTGATTCTTGTTGAAGAAGTTATATACAGCTCCACCATAACCGGCAGAAGTTGCCGAAGCCGAATGTGGAGTTGCCACATTTGAGATGAACGAGCACCCTGTCGCCTCGGTTTCACCTTCTCCAAAATTCGTAATTGCCGCACCATTGACAGCATGGTTATTCTCGAACACGCAGTCCTTCACTTTCAGGATGCTTCTGTTGTTCTGGATTGCACCGCCACCACTGTCCTTACCGGTAAAAGTAGCGTCATTCCCGATAAATTCAGAATTCTCAATCGTCATGACCGCGAAGTTACGGATAGCGCCACCCCAGCCGCCTGTCACGGCATTCTCAACAAATGAGGAATTAGTGATCATTGTCTCTGAACCGGTATTGGTCTTGATTGCACCTCCATACTTTGCGGTATTCTGACTGAACATACATCTGTCTATATTGACATCTGCATCACCTCCGGTGGATATGGCACCACCGTTGTCAGCATGATTCATGAAAAAGCCGCAATTCTTCAGGTTCGCCTTCACTCCGCCAACAACAAAAAGTCCTCCGCCTTCAGATGCATCTGCATTATTGGAAAGGAATGTGCATCCCTCAATTTCCGCAGTTGAAGCCACTATCAGTCCACCCCCATAATTATCCACCACCTTGATGTTATCCGGAGTCGTAGTCGATGTCTCGGCTGAAGATGCACTGCCTCCGGTAAAGGTCAGACCACGGAGCTTGACGGCTACATCGCTGGCAGGGGCTGCTACTGTCATCACATGGAAGGAGTTGGATGCTTCACTTACCTGACCAGAAAGAATGGTGACATTCGCGGAATCAATCTGCTCGTCGGCTCCACCCTCAGCCGGATATCCACCCTGGATCGTCACATTTGCTCCTACATGGAAAGTCTTGTAGCTGTCTGAATTTGAAAGTTGGCCAGGAAGGATGTTTTCCGGCTTGTAAGTACCTGCTGCAACCTTTATTATCGCTCCGTCAGGTGCTGTCTCCAATGCTGCAGACAAAGATGAGGCATCCTCCCATGAGGAACCGAAACCATCCGCACCCGGCTTCACATAAATTATATTGAGCGACGAATTGAACTCGGCCAGAGTCTTTACTGTCGCATTAGTGATCTCCACATTTCCAGAAGTACGCACTGTGCTGGAAAGAAGCACTCCTTCACTGTCCTTGAAGCCGACGGTAAAACGGCTGTAGGTACCGGATGGAAGAGGGATGGCGTAAGACATCCTGCTGGTCTGACCTGGTGTGAAATCCACGGTCACCACATCCTTTTCCCTGCCTTCAGATGTCACGATTCCTCCTTCCTCATAATCAAAGATTCCGGTCATCTTCATCTTGTCCTCAGTCTTGAACTGGAAGGTTGCGGCTTCAGCCGGTATACCGTCCATGGTAACGATAAGGACTCCTGTAAGAGGAGAAAAGACAAACTCATTGGCACCTTCCTCAAACTGAGCCATCATAGGGACCTGGTTGATTCCGTCATTGACCTTATATGATGAAGGCATCACCACCGACAGACGGTCCATCTCATAATGAGCCGTACCCACAGGATAGGATGCAAATGCAAGAGGTTTCTCTCCTTCTCTGAGTTCTGCCTTGAACTTGCCTTCTGTTGTCCCTGCACCCTCCACAAGGTGGTACGTAACAAAATGTCCACGGGTAGTATATACTGAAATGGAGTCTTTCTCTGCCCATTTATATATACCGGACTCATCGTTGACAGTCTTGGTAAGGCCACCACCCAGTTTTGCAATGACTTCGTTGTCTGCATAAACAACCGGTTTTTCTACCTCCTGTCCTTCGGTCCCACCGTCAGGAACCTTCTGTTCTTCAGGTTCCTTTTCACAGCTCCAGAGAACAGCAGCTGCTGCAAAAGCCATCAGAATTTGAAATACTTTGTTCATATGTATCAAGTTTTATTTTATTGTCTGTAATGATATCTTTCCTATATTGAGATGGAACGGCTGACTGAAATCCTCACGCATCCGTCCCCTGTTTATCGGCTCTGCCGGATCGGCAGGAATCATTGTGATCACATCCGAACAAGGTGCAATGCGTATGAAGAGTTTTTCCTTGCCGAGAACTTCTGCCGGCAGCCTGACACTATGTTCTGTAAAGCCAAGTGCAGCATCATATGACAGATTGCGTTTCCCTACCTCTTTTATTTCCTTGTCGTTCCAATACATCGGGCGCAGAATCACAGGCTGTCCGGCATCATGCCACTGACTCCCGTCCTCCGACCACGCTACCTGCCATTCTGCAGGAAATCCCCATGCATATGCAATCTTCCTGTTCATTCCTGCCATCCATGTAAAATCAAGCGTCACGATGCTGCCTTCACATCCTGCTGTCGATGTCTCCACCAGAACCGCCTGAGAAGGCACTGCATTTCCTCGTGCATCAAACTCATACCACTGCGCCGCATCGGAAATGAAGCAGACTGCACCATATTCCCTGCTGCCTTCGCCATAGCCATATCCGTATCTTCCTTCACATCCGTCCAGCGCACTGCGCGAATCGTACTCAGGCGCCACTGTCATATCCGCACCACATGTGGTGGAAAGATATCCTTTTCCTATATCGGCATGTATCCTGTCTGACTTGAGCACATCATTCACGATCCACTCCACAAGACCACCTTCCAGATCAAGTGCACATTCATAATTCCTGTTCCAGTTCCACTCCACAACAGTTTCATACGACGTATCAGGTTCTTTTGCTATCCGTATCTCGTTCAATCCTGCAGGACGGATCGAATACGGACCTACACCTCCATGCCGACGCATAGGAGAATGCACCAGTACTCCTGCTACCTCACCTTTTCCCTGCGGAAGCCAGTCACCTTTGCGCCTCCAGGTACACTTGGTATTGACGAGCATGTAAATGACATCACCCTTGCCGTCCTTCAGCATCGTAGGCCAGCTGTCTGCATTACCGGATGCCTTCTTGAATGCATTCAGCCATGTCTGCTGGACTCCCGGCTCATAGACATTGGCAAAGGATCCATGCTTGCCTGCGAACTCCAGATCCAGAATGCTCACATATGTATAGATATCCTCATCCTTAAGTTCGGATATATGCAGTTTCTTCGGAAGCGTCTCGACATAACCGTCGATCACAGTCATGTCTTCAGGACCTATACCTCTGATCGTATATCTGTCAGGATTATCTTCCTTGAGAAGTTCAGTTCCTGAAAGATCCACCCTGACTTTGGCAAAACGCGGGAACGGATTGTAAAGAGACGTAGATATCAGGCGGAATCCGTACCTGCCGTCTTCACTCTGGATATACATTGTCCTGAAATTCTCTCCAAGATCCACCTGATTCCATTTCACATTAGGGTTATCCGCCATATTCAGGGATGTGCGGTCACTCACCAGGACTCCTTCTATGAAGAGTCCGTCTTCAAGCTTTACAGTCGAGGACTTCCCCGCAAGTTTCCTTACCGATTCGAAATCCTCGGCATGAGCCAGGGCCGAAAAGCCGCAAAGCATCATGATCAAAACAGAAAGTCTCTTCATCATACTCCGTAATTTTCATCAAATATCTGGTTCAGAATATGGGCCAGGCGATACCCAGCCTTCAGGACCATCTCATCTACAATCCATCCATTTTCCTGAAAGAAGGTCTCATCAAGTTCATCCCCAGGTTTGACCCAATCATATATCTGCTTGCATCGGATGTTCCTGTCCTTTCCCCAGTCATAAGGGCCTCCGGCAATCATGGCAGCCGCCTGTTCCGGAGTCACATCCTTGTCTATGGCTTTTGTATACAGCCCGACCTTCTCGCCTAGTTCCGGATAACAGTAGTCAAGTGCAAGATCCCAAAGTGCATGGTAGGTAACCTCCTTACCCTTATATGTGATCTTGAACCATCCGTATTTGGACTTGTATCCTTTGACCATTTTTCCTGCACTCTTCCATTCAGGCATATCATATGAGTAGAAATGCGCCGGACAATGCATATCGCCAAGCTGGTGTACAAGAAACTTGAGTTCAGTGCGTACAGTCGAATCAGGAAGTTCCCTGTAATTCTTCAGCATATTGAACTCATGCACGACATAAGCCTCAAGATTGCCGTTGGGAGAATCTATCGTAGTATCGCAGCTGAAATCTTCATTGCATACTCCCATATGGTTCTTGTTCAACGCAAGAACAGAAGGTTCCTGACGGAATCTGTCCATCCATAAGGAATACTCCACAATGGAAGAATCAAAATAATAATCAAGCATCTGTTCTGTCTTCGGAGTCAGGTGCTGCATGGCTATATGGGCTATGACCTTATGAGCAAAGCACCATCCCCAGCTGTTCTGACAGACACAAAGCAGTGTTATCAATGACAATATCAGATTTCTTTTCATGTCTATCTGTATCTGAAATTTATTTCACCGAAACGTATGTAGGTGTCGACCTGCATACCTTTCTTCATATGCTCGGTATCTGTCTCTTCATCCCATACCATCGGAGTGGTAGTCAGAACGTCATCATACGGACGGATCCATACCTTGACATCTTCTTTTCCAAGAACCTCAGCAGGAAGAAGGAAAGCATGCTGGGTGTATCCCATTGCCGAGTACAGAGTCTGTCTGTACTGGTATCCGCTGCTCATGGAATCCGTATAAGGAAGAGGACGCAGATAGAAATGGTCCATACCGGTATATAGTTCCTTAACCATAACTCTTTCACCGTCTGCGATGCTGTACTCCACACACCAATGGGCCGGGAACATCTTCGCTGTGGCTATGGAATAATTGCCGGCAGCCATATCGAAGGTCATAAGCATTCCTGAAGTTCCTGACAGATTCTCAGTCGACATCTCGATGCGGAAACCGTTATATCCTGTGATATTATCCGCCTCGTCATAATCATACCAGCCCTCAAGCGAAGCTGCAATCCAAGTTGCATAATTGTCATTTGTCTCACCCTCGATCTTATCACCGGAGCTGCTTTTCGATGCTGTAAGCGAATTGAGATTCTCCTTCCAGTCCAATGGCTTGTCGGTACTGGTGACAAACGGTTCCAGCTGATTTTCCACATACATATCGGCCTCAGCCACAGGCTTTTCTTCTGAGATATCATCGGAAGGGACCGGAGTAGCAAGTCCGGCATATGTATACATTTCATTCCATGACCCGTAGTTCTTGAAATCCACAGAAGGAGATTTTCTCTTTATCCTGGCAAATGATGAGAAAGAAGAATCTTCATTCCAGGACATTGCAAAGCCGGTATTATCCACCACCCTTATCTGATAGTCTCCTGTATTTCCCCATCGAGGCATCTGCTCATGCACGATGATTCCTCTGGTAGTACCTGTCCCTTTCTGTACACCTGAACCTGTCCTGCGCCAGTTGCAGTGGGTATTCACCGGTGCCAGAATCGCACTTCCCTCATTATCCACGATCAGGCTGGCCCATCCGTCAAGACGGTTGTAAGGTGACAGAGACTTGTTCGTCATGGAGTTCAGGGCAAACTTCTCGTGTATATTGGTATATGCTCCGTCCTTGAACGCAAACTCAGTCTGAGCAAGACTTACATAAGTATAGACATCTTCCGGAGTCAGGGATGCTATGGTTCTGGACTTGTCCACGACAATGCCGCCTTCTTCTGCCGACACCATGTTACTGCTGGTTATGCCTGTAATGGTATATCTTTCCGGAGCAGCCTCTCTGATGATGACAGCACCGCACAGATTGAACCTCAAGGCGGTTCCGAAAGCAAAGATGTTGTCTTCCGGCCTGTCGAAAAGCATACGGAAGCCCAGATCTCCCTCCTTGCTCTGGAAATAGGCTGTACGAAGTGCATATGTTGAATCCACCGCATTATAGTTGACGGCTGGATTCAGAGCCATGTTCCGGCTCCTGCTGTCACTTATCACGACACCTTCCAGAATGAGGTCATCCTCAATCACGGTTCCTTCTGGCGAAGCCTTGGCCCTTGCTTCGGCAAATGAGATGACAGTTCCGATGTTTCCGTCACGGCTAGCCTGCGTCAGATAGAGCTTGAGCTGATGAAGCTGATTCCAGCCATCCATATGTGAAAGACTGATGACAGCCTTTCTTCCCTGAGGGGTCTCGTTCCTGTATGCCAGAACCTTTGCCGAAGTCTCCGTGACCTGAGTCACCTCCAGCCAGTCCTCACCACCTGAAAGATATGTGATATCCTTCTTCAGATCTTTTTCAGGGATATTCGTACTTATCTTGAAATCAGCTGTCTCAGGAAGCTTGCCGCCCACTGTCTTGAAAGGAGCAGCTGACTCGATATACGGAGATATTATTCCTTCCTGCTTGATATAGAGAGTGTCAGTAATGCCTGTATCTTCCAGAGAGAACTTCAGGCGGAACATCCTTCTGTATGCCTCATTAGGAGCACATGTCACTACCAGCTTGAAATCTCCTGATTCCGCCGTCCTTGAAACGGTTGCCCAAGAAACTTCCCCGTCAAGATATTCCATAGCCACCTCACCGATAGCATATACAACTACTGTCGTATCCACTGCTCCTTCAGCAGGAAGGATGAATTCCTTTTCAGGAACAAGAAGTTCCCGCGTATCTTTGTAATGAGCCTCATAAAACTCGCTGCATCCGGCAGCTGCCATAAGCAGGACTGCCACTGCAAATGTCCTTAATGATCTTATGCCCGTTATCATATATTCCAATTATTTATAATCAATCCTTATTGTTCCGAAACGAAGGTTCGTATTTGTTCTGTTCGTGCTTTTCGCTACGTTTGATTTATCGCTTTTGAGTTTCGAGGATTTGTCAGAAGAAGGGTGAAGCACACTCAGGACTTCTGACGCAGGCGATATCTTCACAATGACCTTATCCTTCCCTATAACCTCTGCAGGCAGTTCAAAATTATGCTGCTGCAGACCGATTCCGCAATCATACTGTGTCGGATACTTGGTCTTTCCTATCTGCTTTGTCCATGCAGGAATAGTCCTTACAGCAAAACTTTTACGTCCTGTGATATTATCCTTCACAATCGTCCAGTCCTTTCCGTCAAGCGAATACTCCACCTTCCATTCGTAAGGATAGAGCTGACTGTTCTCCAGATTGCCGTTGCCTGCCGCAATATCAAACGACAGATGAAGACAGGTTCCCTTGACCTTTCTGGTGGAGAATTCGAGGTAAACACCATTTGTCCCACAGACATTACCCATATCATCAAACTGATACCATGTGTTGCACGGAGTCTTGAAGTCTACGGCTCCATTCTTCACCTGCCCGTTTGCAGAAGCGTCTGCACTGAGATAGTTGAAATCACTCACCAGCCTTATCTCTGCACCGGTATCGGTCCAAAGGTATGATTCGGAACCTGAGTCACTCAGTATACGGTCATCAGACAGCTTCTTCTTGTTGAGATTCTGTACTTCACCTGCCTTTTCAAAGAAAAGCGTCTGACCAAGAGAGCCGTCAAGAATGAAACCTGTAAGAAGTTTCCACATAGGTTTCTTGGATGTCATACTGAAAGCATTCTTATCCAACGGCCTGATGCTGTATCTGCCTATGGACTCGCCGAATCTCCTCAGACGGGATGAAACCACGATGCCGGAAAAGTCACCAGTACCGCCCGGAACACCATCTCCGTCACGTCTCCAGTCACATGATGAATTGACCATCATATATATGGCATCGCCGTTGATATCCCTGAGCGAAGTTACCCAACCATCCATACGGGCATTCACAGACTTGTATCCGGAATGATACTTCTCCACACGCTGTCCGTAAGTTTCCTGTATATCGGCGTAGGTTCCGTCCTTGAATATGAATTCCACATCCTTAAGCGTGACCCATGTATAAATGTCGGCATCCGTCAGTTCGGAAATATGTTTTTCCTTCACGACCAGTTCTTCATCTGAACCGTGACGATAAGCCACCACGTTTGCAGGTGTCAGAGCAGATACCGTAGCGGCACCTGTTCTGGAAGAGACATGAAGCACCGCCCCCTTGAGATTGAGCTTCACCACATCAAAGCGGCTGAACCTGTTGTAAGATTCGTCTTCAAACTTAAGCCTGATACCTCTGGAACCGTCCGGAAGCTGGATATATGCCGTCACAGCATTCTGCGTCAGGTCCACAGCAGTATGGCTCTTGTTCGGATTCACCTCCATGTTCGCATTTTTCCAATCGCTTATCACAATACCTTCTACAAACAGATCTTCGGTTACATTGACTGTCTTCCCTTTTTTGCAGACAGAATATATTTCATCGAAAGAATCCGCATAAAGGAACTGGACGCCACAGACGGACATCAGAAGGCTGATCAGCAAATATGTATATCTGAACTTCATACACCAGCACATTAATATGACTGCGAGATATTCAAGGTTGCCGAATAAGTTTTCTCGGCAGCATCAGTCAGATAATATGTCAGTCGTGCAGTCCTTGTCATTCCCATATTGTTTGGAGCAGCCTGCAGATTGACATAATATGTAAAGGTCGTGTCGAAAGCTTCAACCACCGGCTCTTCCTCCCCAGCCACAAGCTCCTTTCCTTTGAGCCAGCCGTAATCTCCTTCACCATATTCAACCTTATCCAGCAGGTATCCGATGTTCCTTCTGTTTACATTGGTAAGGAGCTTCACACGTGTAAGGTCACCTCCTTGAGGTAGATCAACAGATTCAGGCTCAAACCGCATCTCCGGCACCAGTCCTATGGCCTGAGTGACAAGAATGCTCTTTGTCACTCCGCCACCATGCACCGATATCCTCAAAGAACGCGACACCAGAGGGTTGGCATCATAATCCATCCTCACGACATCGACACCTTTTCCTGACGTGTTTCTTATTCTGGCCCAGTTGCACTCGCCTTCAATCTCCACTGTCCAATCTCCATCATAATATACATAGAAGGCCATGACTCCAGCAGACTTGCCGATCTTCAGTTCCGGATTATCCAGCTGAAGTTCGTCAAAATGCTCTTCATATCTGTTCTCACATGAAAGCATAAAAGCCAATACGGAAAAAATAAATATAATCTTCTTCATACGTTATCTTCTTTTAGCAACAGTTCTTACTTTCCGCCATATGCAGGGTTGGAAATGGCATATCCTGAGAGGGCACACTGCTTGTCCGGAATCGGATAATACTGGTGATATTCAAACCAGTTGTCCTTATATGCAGCAGTAGTAAGTCTGTCATTGTACAGCCTTGTCTGGTCATACCACATGCCCCAGCGCACAAGATCGAATTTTCTTGTAAACTCACCGCAAAGCTCTCTTGCACGCTCAGCCCTGATCAGGGTCATCATATCATCTGAACCAGAGAAATTCTTCTGGACAGGAACACCGGCTCTTGTACGGATTATATTATAGTATTTCACAGCTTCATTTCCATGGTCAAGCATTGCATGACACTCTGCCATCATCAGGATGGCATCTGCATATCTGAACAGATTGTAGTTATTGCTGTCATATCCCTGCACAAGGTCAGGACACCAGAACTTCGGACCGCCCCACACGAGTCCGTTGCTCTTCACCTTGCCGAAGACCTCTCCTGTCTGAAGATTGCCGATTCCCAGGCAAAGAAGTGCGCGGCGGTCAATCGGTCTGATATCCTTCTCCGAAACAGCGAACTTCAAGGTCCTGACTGCCTCAAGATCTATTTCCACATTCCACCTGTTCGCATTAGGATCGAAATCCTTTGCTCTGACAGGAAGCGGATAGAAAATCGAAGACTTGGAATCGGAAGTAAGCGTAGGGGTGTTCTTGTTGTTGTGGTCATAATACATTCTGGCAAAATGCTTATTGGAGTATGCTCCGTTCCAACTAGGAAGAGATGTTCCGTATCCATCCATCGCAACACCGTCAAAAAGGCCGTCATTGAATTTCGGAGTCAGAACCTGAGCAAGGTTTCCGTTTGCCTGGACTCCTGTATAAGACCATGCATGCTGTATCTCAAAGATACTCTCATCTTCATTCTTATAGCGCCACTGCGTCTTTTCAAGAGGATAAACCGTCTCAAAAGTCTCTGGCGCATCCTTAAAGTCGCCATAGAGTTTCTCAAGAGAATCAAGCGGAGCAAGAGCCGCGTCCCAGTCCTGATTCCACATGGCACATTTGGCCATTATCATGAGTCCCAGAGCATATCCTGCCCTGTTGCCCTTCACCTCCGAAGTCCTCTTCCGATATCCGTCCTTGAAATACGGAAGGGCATTCTCTTCTATATCCTCATATACCATCCTGCGGATTTCCGAAGCATCGGTGCGTGGAAGGAAGCGTATGCTGTCCTGCACCTCAAAGGATGTGACAGGGCATGTATAATACGGTACACCGTCAAAAACGGAAGTCAGATAATAGTACGCCACTCCCCTGAGCACTCTTCCTTCCGCCGCCAGACGCGCCTTGACATCCGGTTCCAGTGAAGAACGCTCGATATAATAGATAGCTTCATTGGCATTCATGACTCCGGCATACAGTTTTGTCCACATCGTATTGCCGTGACCCGGATTGGAAGGGGATATGTTAAGGAATGCATCGTCAGTTGTGGCATCCGCCCTCCATGTATCCGAACAGCATTCCGACATGAAGACAAAGCTGGAATTGAATATCTCGAATATCCTGTAAACACCACTCAATGCAGCTTCACACTGCTGTTCATTCTGATAGAAATCCTCATGGTCGATAGTTCCGTAAGGCCTCTCCTCCAAAGAACACGAGACAGCGAGCAGCAATAAGGCTGTTATGGAAAATATTGTCTTTTTCATACGTAAGTCCTCCCTAGAATTTTATGTTAGCCTTCAGAATGACCATTCTTGCCCTCGGATAAGCTCCCAGGTCGACACGACGCATGACAGAGCCATCGCTTTCCGTCGATACGTCAGGGTCATATCCTATATATTTGGTCCACAGCCACAGATTATCTCCTGTAAGTGTAAGGGTCAGACCCTTCACAATGGATTTCTTGTTCTTCTTGAAATCGAATGTGTAGGCAATAGACGCATTCTTCAGTCTGAGGTATGATGCATCATATACCTGGAAATCCGATGGAGGAAGCATATCGTCCACTCCGGCCCTTGGTATATCGGAATCAGGATTCCTCACAGGATGCCATGCATCGAGCATGAAGCGGTACTGGTTGGTCGAATACGAACCTCCCATATAAAGCTGTGCATAGTTGTAGATCTTTCCTCCCAGAGAATAATTAAGATAGAATGAAATCTTCCAGTTGCCTATATGGAAGTTGTTCTGGAATCCTCCATGAAGGATAGGATCGGAATTGCCCAGATAGATGAGGTCGTTGTCATCCAGGACACCGTCATTGTTCTGGTCGGCATATTTGAGTTCTCCCACAGACGGATTGGTAGGCGTCACCCAGGTATTGGTCTGCTTGTTTCTCTCTATTTCATCCTTGGACTTTATGACTCCAAGATTCTGGAATCCCCAAAGTGAGTTAAGAGGATATCCCGCCCTGTAGCCATACATCATATAGGAAGTGTTTCCGCTGGAAGACAGAGCCGCCACATAATCCTCATTACCTATATCATTGACCATCTGCCTGTTATGGGATACCGTCAAGGTCGTATTCCACTCAAACTTCTTTGTCACTATATTACGTGTCTCCAGAGTGAACTCCAGGCCCTTGTTAGTTGTTTCTCCAAGGTTGGAATATCTGTTGGAAAATCCTGTGGTGGTAGGAGTCTGCACGGTAAGAAGCAGGTCATTGGTCTTTGAATAATAAGCCTCTGCCGTCAGCTTTATCCTGTTGTCCAGAACAGCAAAGTCAACTCCAATATTGGCAAGAGCAGTCTTTTCCCAAGTCAGATCCGGATTAGGGATTCTGCTGTAATAATACATCGCAGACTGTGATCCGTCAAAAATATATCCCTTGGACGAGGATGCATAAGCCTTGAGAGAACGATAAGCGGAAATAGCGTCATTACCTGTCACACCATAGCTCAGACGAAGAGAAAGTTCGTCTACCCACTCGGCTTTCCTCATGAATTTCTCACGGGTCACATTCCATTTCAGCGCAGCAGAAGGGAAGAATCCCCACTTGTTGTTGGCTGCAAAGTTGGACGAGCCGTCATATCGTCCGGTAACTGTAAGATAGTATTTGTTCTTGTAGTTATAGTTGGCACGTGCAATGAAAGAGTGCTTCACTATCTTATGTGCACCGGAAGATGCGGTATAATTCTCCTTGCTTCCGATACCGTTCATATTGTTCCATGTCATCTCATCCACCAGCAGACCTTCAGCCTTGAGTGAGAAATTATTGTCACGCATCAGATACGAGGTATATCCCACCAGCACATCATAATTATGTCCTTTTCTCGTCTTGTTGGCATATGTGACCGTATTCTCAGAACTTATTATCTTCTTGTCGAACTCATATCTGTATGCATCAGCACCTTCACCAGCCACCTTCTTCGGCATGTCACTAGGCCAGAACTGGTACCTGTGGGTCTGCCATCTATTGTAGGCATTCTGACTCTTGATGGTAAGGCCTTTTACCGGCGTGAGCTGGAATTCGATTGAGTTGTTGTCCGAATGGTACTCATTGATCATCGTCACATAATCCAGAAGAGCACGCGGAGTATCGATACGGCTTCCGTTCTCATACAGCGGGTTGGTATGGTCATACGGGCCGATCACAGGAGAGAGATAGATCACGGCATTCCATGGTGCCTTTCCTCCGATAGCAACCTTGTTCGGATTGTTATGAGTAAATGTATAAGCTCCCTGATACCTGATCCTCAGCCATTTGTACATCTGATAGGACAAGGTTACACGGGCTGTGGCCCTTTTTACCCCGCTATCGTCTATGATTCCTTGCTTGTCGGTATAACCGAGCGAACCATAGTAATTGATGGAATTCACCTTTCCGCTGACAGATACACGATAATTCTGATAATGCGCCAGTCTGGTCACTTCATCCTGCCAGTCGGTATCATTTGAATAATCGGCAGGGTCAAGCCTCAGAGGATTCGTATAGCCATATCTGTGATATGAATAATCATTCCTGTAACGGATGAATTCATCCTTGTTCATAAGGTCAAGCTTCCTGGCGATCTGTGAGACTCCGTATTCAGCGGCAAAAGTCACATTAGGCTTGGATGTCGTACCTTTCTTGGTCGTGATGATCACAACTCCATTGGATCCGCGGGCACCATAGATTGCTGTCGAAGATGCATCCTTCAGGACTGAAATGGACTCAATATCATCAGAGTTGATGTCACTCATGTCGCTCACGGCATCAATAACTCCATCTACCACGATAAGAGGTTCGTTGGATGCCTCGATTGATCTTGTTCCCCTGACACGTATGGAAGTGGCTGCACCGGGCTCACCGGTAGTCGACATCACGTCCACTCCTGCGATACGTCCTTGAAGAGCCTCATCCACAGAAAGAGTGGAACCATTCTCCAGATCCTTGGAACTGACTGAAGCGACAGAGCCGGTCAGGTCCCTTCTCTTGACCTCTCCATATCCGATGACAACGACTTCGTTCAATGTCGTCGACTGGTCAGGAACCATGATCACCTTGACATCTGTCTTGCCGGACACGCTTACATTCTGTTTGTCATATCCCATGAAAGATACGACAATGAATTTGTCCGATGACGGAATCCGGATAGAGAAGACACCCAATCCGTCCGCCATTACACCTGTCTTGCCGGCCTCGTCTGTTATGACAGCACCGGTCAGCGGCTCTCCATTCTCGTCCAGAACCGTACCGGTGACGGTACGGGTATTCTGTGCAAATGCTGCCGCAACCGATATCATCAGAGCGACAAGAGCCAGAGTAATTCTACGATAGTTTAACATTGGTCTTATAATAGTTATCATTAAAATCCTTCAAATCCTTCCTGAACATGCGATGTCCGGTACTCCAATCTGCTCCCGTCCGGCAGAGTATGCCAGGCCTTCACGACCCATTCGCCGGAAAGATCCACCTTATCCTTTTCTATGTACCAGTAATTAGTGTTCTTTACCTTATAACGGTCTGCACCTGGTCTATAAAAACCCGAATTCGGATATGTCCATGTGAATGCATACGTACAAGCATCGAATATGCTGCTGCTGATCCTCGTCATGGGAACAGAAACCCCGTTCTGGACAAAATCTACACTCCAGTTCCGGGTATCGGCACAATAGACACGCGCCAGATACTTATCCTCGGCAACGAATGTCGAAGACACATCGGAGAGCATGTCATTCCAACCGTATTCATTGCCTGATAGAGCCGGATATGCCGCAGCTCCGTCGTAAAGTCTAAGCTGGTCCTGCGCTATGGCGCTGCCCGTAGGCTTGAGATACCAGCTGGAAACGGTATTTCCCTTGATGTTGTAAATCATATATCCGTTAGGGACTCCGTCCGGATTGATATTGCTCCTCCACCATGTTCCGCAGGCCGCCACCTGGTTGTGGTCATATGCAGGTTTGCCTCCTTTCGCTATGTCCGAAGTGAATATCCTGTTGTAGACGCCATGATGATGTCCTGTCAGGAAATGAACTTCATTGAAGCTGCACGCAAGTTCAAAGAAAAGCTTCTTCTGCGCTCCGCCGAGTTCATGGACCGGATAATGGCAGCAGAATACAAGAAGCTTTTCTTCCCTATCTTCAACAAGTTCGATATCCTGCCTGAGCCACTCCAACTGAGTATCCTGGAATCCGCATTTGGTTTCTACCGTATTCCCGGCCACTCCCACACGGACAAAATTCTTCATGAACACGAAATGGACCTTACCCAGGTCGAATGAAAAGTCATAAGGTCCGAAATTCTCCACATATCTTCGGGTTATGGTGAAATCAGTGTCGCCATCCTTGCTGATGGTATCGTGGTTGCCTATGCATGGTATCATGTTGAGCTGCCGGCCTCCGGATAGCCTCATATCGCTCATCGCCTTCTTGAACGGACCGAACTGGTCGGGATTATCCCAGACGTTATCTCCTAAAGTCACCACCAGAGTGTTCTTGTAGATTCCTCTGTCCTCACCTGCAGAGACTGTCTCCAGCATGTCCGGAATGGTCTCGTTGCTGAATCTGGAAAGATGAGCGTCAGTCTGGATGTGTATATCGGCAAGGGAAACCAGGGTAAAATCCTGATATACCTGCGTACGTCTGGTCAATGAGAAATCACGACGACAAAGCCCTTCCGCATCCTTGACGATATGGCTGTAGAAAGAGTGATATCCGTCTTCACTGAAAGGGATATCAAACTCTGCAGGCACGGACAAGGCTACTGTCCTGGCATATTCAGTATCAGAGGACCAGGCCCTCATCTGATAATATCCTCCTTTGTCGGTCAACACATAATTATAGCCGTCAGTAACCGGAATACCTGACAGAGGTACTCCTGTAGCCGTCTCGGTTACCCTGCCATATAGATTGTTGCCCTCCTCCAGAACGAACTCATAATGCATCCCTTCATCAGTTGCTCCCGTATCGACATGGTCTGCCTCCGGCCTTTCGCATGAAGAAAAGATAATGCAAAGCATTAAAGTGCATAAAACACGTGTTTTCATATGTGGTCATCAGTGTGTTATCAGTACAAATTTAATTAATAGTATGGACCGAATTCTGACCATGATTTTATATATAGAACATAAAATCAGCAAAAATGGCCTTCTGGTAGAACAGAAGGCCATTTTTCCCATTAACAAACATTATAGAATATAGATTATTCCCGTAGAAAAGAAGCTTTCATTCTGATATCTCCGGATGATGTACCAACGTGTACGGTAAACATTCCCGGCTCAATGACAAATTCATGCCTGTATGGATCATAGAACCGGAACGCCTCATCAGAAAGTCTCAGGCTCACCTTCCCGGACTCTCCCGGCTTAAGGAATATCTTTTCAAATCCTTTCAGTTCCTTGATAGGACGCTGGAGATAACATTCCTCATCCGTAACATAAATCTGAGCCACCTCTGCCCCTGCGACCTTACCTGTATTGGTGACAGTGAAACTGACTATGCAATCATCACCATCCTTTTCCACTGCCAGGTCAGAGTATCCGAAGGAGGTGTAGCTGAGACCGAATCCGAATGGGAACATAGGTTCCACTCCATCCTTCTCATAACCCCTGTAACCGAGAAAGAGGCCCTCACGGTACTCTACACGTGAATACGGATTGTTCACACCGCGCATACGTGGTACATTCTCATAATAGTTCCCATACACAGGATTATCCTCGAATGCCTTTTCAAGCGTCATAGGTAATTTCCCTGAAGGATTCACCTTTCCGGTGATGATTTCCGAAATTGCAAGTCCTCCCTGCTGCCCCGGATACCATGCCATGAGCACAGCCCTTACATCATCAATCCATGAACCCAACTTGATGCCTCCTCCACCATTGAGTACGACAACTACATTCTCATTATGTCTTAAGACCGCACGGAGATACTCTTCCTGACCCCTTGGAAGGTCGAAGGTCCTGTCTGAGTTTTCCCTTTCCGTTGTGCTGTCAAAACCAAGACATACCACAACACAATCTGCTTCCTTCAACGCCTTGAGTTCATCCGGGGCAGCGAAAGGTTCCATTTCAAAAGTAAGGTCAAGACCGACATTCCCCCTGTAATTGAAGTGCTCTATGACAAATTCATAAACCTTTCCTGATTCAAAACGATAATGCACCTGGGAATTCTGCCAGCTCACCTTTCCCTTCCATTCCTCGCAGATAAGTTCACCATTTATATACATCCTGTGGCCGTCATTCCCGTTGAGCTTGAGCAGAATTTCCTCATCCTTTGCAGCCTTATGATAGAAAGTATGGCGCGAGGACATGTTACGGGCATCAAGGTCCACATGAGCTTCCTCAGCCAGGCCGCTGAAATATACCTTTTCCGCAACATATGTCTGAACAGGTACTCCTTCCAGATTGACATTTCCAAACATTTCCACCTTGACTCCCGGTTCAGTCATCTCTCTGTCAGCAAACATACCGTCAAGCCGGTCCTTCACGTTATGACTCACGGTTACAGTCCTGATCTTCCTTCCCATCATTCCCATACCCTGGGATATTGAAGTAGAGACAAGAGGGGTCACGAATCCGCTGCCACCTCCTGTAACAACCTTCTCTGCGTTCTGGCCGCACACAAGGACATTTCCCTTTATAAATGGAAGGAATCCATCTTCATTCTTCAGCATAACTACAGCAGCACGGGAAATCTCACAAGCGACAGAATCTGAAAAAGGATTGTCCATAGGGATGCTTTCATCCAACTGAGGCCGTCTGTCAAACTCAAAGGCAAGGAGAGTCTGAATGATATGCCGGCATTTCCTGTCAATATATCTTTCATCCAAAGTTCCGTTCAGCACATGCTGCCTTATAAGTTCAGGATCCATGCACTGAGGGGAAGGCATCTCGATGTCCACGCCCCATGTAGCGACATTCAAAGGCGAATAACAGGAAACCCAATCAGACATCACAAATCCGTCAAACCCCCAGAGTTCCCTGAGCACATCATAATTCAGATACTTGCTTTCGGAAGAATGAACACCGTTGAGAAGATTGTATGAAGTCATGACACTGGCTACACCAGCCTCTTTGACAGCCTTCTCGAATGCCGGGAAATATATTTCATGCAGTGTTCTCTCATCTATATCCGAGGATACATTATGACGGTCATACTCCTGATTGTTGCCGGCAAAATGTTTTATCGTAGCAATTACCCCTTGACTCTGGAGTCCTTTGATATAGCTTGCCGCCATCTCACCGGACAGATATGGGTCCTCTCCCAGATACTCGAAATTCCTGCCGCACATCGGAGAACGGTATATATTGGCTCCCGGTCCCAACAGAACATGCACACCTCTGGCACGTGCGTCTTTTCCAAGCGCAACTCCCATCTGCCCGATGAGTTCCCTGTCCCAGGTGGATGCAGCTGCAATACCACTCGGATAAAGCGTACTCCGGGTATTGTTTCTTACACCTTGAGGACCATCTACCATCTTGATGGCCGGAAGCCCAAGACGTTCCACAGGACGGATATACCAATCCTCATATCCACCCACATAGGCAATCTTCTCTTCCAAGGTCATCTGCGCCACAATCTCAGCAGCTCTGTCCTTATGTTCCTGAGTAATTTTCGGCTGCGCCGAAATCTGCAGGGACAGAAATATTGCAATGATTAAAAAATGATTTCTCATGATAACATCATCATTTCAAGTTCCGCATGTGCGAATGTTTTATATGCAGCCAAAGTTATAAAATTCCTGAGCCCAAGCATATACTCTTACTGAATTATATAGAAGATAAACAGAAATACCCGCCTGCTGTATGTTGCAGACGGGTATTCATATTTATAAAATTATAGATTATTCTACCGGCAGCACCTCAACCATCGTAGTATCGGCAACTTCAACTACATCCTCCACGACTTCCACATCGTTATAACGAGGAAGCGGAGACGGGAGTTTTGCCCATGAAAGGAGATTGAAGATCCAAAGTACGACCAGAACAGCAACAAGGGCAGACATGGATATAACAAACTTCTTCCACGGAGCAATTCCCTTGCGTGCATAAGGATCCTTAAGTTTAAGCTTAGGGTATTTTGCTGCATCTGTAAGTGTCTCACCGAAAGGTATGCTGATCTTGGATGCTGCATTGACAGCCCAACCGTTGGCATTCAGAAGCGGAGCTATATTGCGGCGACGGAGCTTGAGCCATGCCATTACCATCGCAGGACCGGAAATCACGAGCATCACCCCGACGAAAGCAAGAATCAGCTGCCACCACTTAAGTGCAAAGATTCCTTTTGCCAGAGCAGTCAGAGCCGTACCTATCATTCCGAAAGCCATACCGATTGCAGCAAAGATACCGGCAAACTTAGCTATGTCGAATGAAGAAGCCTGCGCCGGCTTGGAAGCATCTGCCGCAGGTAAAGCAGCAGGAGCTGTATTTATCTTAGCTGTCGCATCCTTCATTATCTTGGCATCCTTGTCAGCAGCATTCTTGCTGATAAGATCCTCAACAGCCTTGGCCATTCTCCTGTATGGAGACCAGAAAGCCTGGGACACGCTGATAGGGTTATCCACTACCTTCGTGATCACGGCATCCCACTCAACACCTGCATTATCATAGTAAACTGCGTTCTTTCCGACGATAAGGTCACCGACCTCTCCTACCGTAATAGCCGCAACGATGGTGAGCTTGCCTGGTTTTGTCTTGTTAGTGCAGTCGCAGTATACAAGGAACATTCCGCTTGTTGCAGCAGATGCACTGTGCTTAACCATATCGGAAACCTTCATACAGAAACGGCACTCCCTCTGGTCGATGATGAGTCTTCCTGACTGGAAGATGGCATTCACCTTCTTGTCCTTGTCATAGAAGTCATGCAGAGTCACAAAGTTTCTGACGAGTCTGTAAAAATCGCGGAGGATATGAAGGAACTTGTCCACCATCTCGATATTGGCAGCCTCTTCCGCAAGAGCAGCATCCTGAGCCACAAGATCCAAAAGGGCGGTCTTTCTGTCCTGGTCAATGAATTTCTTTACTGCTTCAAGTCCAAGACCCTCAACTGACGCACCTGCCTTGGCGTTTTTCCATGCCACATAAGAAGCGAACTGCGCACCTATTGCAGCCCATTCTGCCTCCGTAAGCACAGTCTTGCCTTCAAAAGCTACAGTTCTGATGAGATCAAATCGAGAAGCCCATGCCGGATTTACCGGAGATGTAAGGTCGATTTCTGGTCTGCCTGTAATACGTGCTATAGGATATGCCGCGATTTCCTCTGTCTTTCCTGTAAGGTTATCAGCACTGATGGATGCTATGCTGGCTGTCTGGACGTCCAGAGCCGCTGCACTGTCCGGAGAGAACACTGCAAGTTTCGAGCGCATGAAAAAGTCCTTCACCTTGGCATCAAGCGCATTATATGCATCTATTGCAGCATCGGTCTTGTCTCCGAAAGGAGCCGCTACTGCAGCCTCCTGCCATGCTGCATAATCTGCAAGAGCTTTATAGAAATCCTCTATCATTCCGGCATTGATACCTACAACACCGCTTCTATCCATGACTCCGCCCATTGATGACACTGCAGCTGCTATCACAGCCTTGAGATCAGCATCATCAGTTGATGATTCTGTGATGATTCCGTCACCGTTGAAACGTGTCTTTGCAAAGATTGCTGCGATGTCCTTGGTCTCCTCAAGAGAAACAACCGAGTCTTTCTTACCAAGATTTTCGATGATCTGCCTTGCTGAACAGTAAAGTTTCTTTCCTACCTCCGTATCCTGATTCAATTCACTTAGATTTATCGACCCTTTACCTTCCAGTATGACATCCGGATTCTTCAGAGCAGCCGTCAGCCATTTCGACGTACAAACGACATCGTTCACACGAAGTTTACCATCGCCGTCACAATCCATGTAGGCCAGACTTTTTTCATCAATCTCAAGTCCATTGACAGGACATGAGAGAACTGTCCACATCTTAGGGTCCAATTCCGCCAGATGCGCAATATCCTCACCCGATGTGATTCGTACACGTGAAGAGCCTCCTATGCTCTCGTACTCCCACTTGTACCTGCGGTCTTTATTTATAATTCCCATATTGAATAAATGATTAGATTCTAAAATCTTGCGAATTTAATCATTTTCAGATTCATTTATCATTATGTGCGGAGATTTTTCAGATATGCTCCACTTCCTGCACACCATTACGGGTCATGGTTATACGGAAATGATGGTACTCCACTTCAGAATCATGCTGAAGCTGGAATACGATATTGACATAATACAGTTTCTGGACCTTGATGGAGAACAGTTTCCCGCTGTCGTCAAATGAATCTATCGGCACCTCAGGATTATCCATCTTGTGGGTGAACCTTGTCAGATGAAGACGCATGATCTCATTTATGCCACGCATCGGATAGTCATCATTAGCCGCCAATGCAGCATCATCAATAGTCACATGCTTTCTGTAAAGCATGATCTTTTCTTCAAAAATACGGGACTCGTCCTCAACTGAAGATGCCTTTTCGCGCAAGGCTTTTACCTGTGACGGGATTTTTGAATCCGAAATAAAGTCGAACCCTTCCTTTATCACTCCTACCCGGCTCTTGCCTATAGTGACCGTAGCTTTCTTGTCATAATATTTATTTCCAAGCTTATGCGCGAAATAATATCTGAGCAGGTCCTTTATCCTGTCCTTAAGCATATAGCTTACCACAAGAACAATGAAAAGAGGCCATGTGATGTTGCCATACCTTACCTGCGTGTGCCAGGCCACAGCGGTTGCAAAGATCATGGCGATTCCGGCAGCTATACTGTAATATATCTGCTCCACCGCAACCCCATCCTTCTTTTTATCCAGCCGGATATATAACTCGCTCTCTATGAATTTCTTGAGCATTCCATGATGATACACAAGCTGACGGTCATGACGGGAGTCATTGTTCACGACCCCATATCCCATTGCATGCTTATACTGACGTTCATCCCGTATAAGACTCATGAATTCTTCGCGTATCCCTGAATAGACCTCCGAATTGAATGATGCATCAATCTTGCGGATTATCCTTATTGTTCTGACCTCAACTACATGACTCATGAATTCATCACACAGACGGAACAGACTTCTTGTCTTTTCTGATACAGTAGGGATGTCGATTATCCTGTAAAGAGACCTGAATTTAAGAAGGACAAGCCTCGCTCCGGACACAAAATCATCAACAAGATATCCTGCTGTCTCCAATGAGCGCGCCGACCTCAGATGAGACGCCTGGTCCCGTAGTGCGCTCTTGAATATTGCGGCAAACATCTTCAGATGATACTCATACGCATCTATATCTTCTGGAGAAGGATTGGAGGCCACATTTTCCAAAGCCTGCCGGAGGGACTGCATCGGAAGAGATGAGTCTTTAGAAATATCTTTCAGAAGATAAACCGGAGTTATCAGACGTACATTAGACTTTATATCTCTATAGAACTGCTTTTTTCCGTAGTTTTCCGGATTTATATCCAGACTGTTGGGTACGAACATCCAGGCATTGACTGAGAAATCATCAGTAACACCATCTTCCCTGCAGTTGAATCCGAATTTGAATTCAACCGAAAAATTATCATGTTTCTTTGCCTGTATCGATATCATTTCTATTGTATAGATCCCCGGTCATGCCGGGGATGACGATTAAACCATTGCCGGTCAAGCCGGGGATGACGATTAAACCATTGCCTGTCAAGCCAGGGATGACGATTAAATCATTGCCTGTCATGCCGGGGATGACGATTAAACCATTGCCTGTCAAGCCGGGGATGACATTATCAGGCTAGAATAGTCCGGGAGTATATCCTAGCCAGTGCAACACGGTTTCACCCCATATCACTATCATAACCCATGCTATAAACATCATTGTGATACCGAATCTGAAGGTATCGCTCCAGCTGTAGTGATTTGTCGTATACAAGAGCGCTGCCGGCTTGCTGTTGAACGGAAGCACATATACGTGTTCGATAAGAAGGGCCACCGGGAAGGAAAGACTGAGCGCCGGAAGGCCGAACTGCTGTTCCACTCCAATGGCTATAGGAATAAATATCAGGGCCCTCATCGTCTTTGACTGGAAGAGAAGGCCGCTGAAAAGCATCAGACCGGTAAAAAGGAGATACAGCACAATGAAAGGTGTATCACCTGTAATGCCGAGTGAATCCATTCCGGCATTCACTATGATCGACGGCAGGTCCGTAGCATTGAGACCGGAACCGAGAGTATATGCTCCAGCTGAGAAGAGCATCAGGTGCCAAGGTATATCCACATCGTTCCACTTCACGACACCGATACCTGGCATAAGCGCAATGATGGCTCCGATGAATGCCACCGTTGTTTCATCTATTCCATGCCATTCGCCTGTTACCCACATAAGGAGCACCCCTACGAAAATGGCTATCGACTTGTATTCATCCACAGTCATCTTTCCCATTGCATCAAGCTCCTGACGCAGACGGTCCATGCCTCCTTCAATCTGAGGTTTTCTTTCCTCAGGCTTCATCGGGAAGATGACTTTCACGCCAATGAACCATCCCAGAAGCAGAAGAATCATGGCAAGAGGGAATCCTGCTGCAAGCCAATCTGTATAGCCGAATGACAATGACCCGTATGCTCCCATCATAAGAGATACGGCAAGAAGATTAGCACCTGATCCCGTCATGAACGCACTGGCACCGATATTGACCTGAAACAGGTTCTGCAGCACAAGATTGCGTCCGAAGTTGTTCCGTTCACCCTGACTGGCACCGAAGATGGCAGCGACCACCATGAATATCGGCAAAAGGATGGTGGCTTTTACAGTTGTGGCGGAAATGAACATCGACAGAACAACATTTATGACAAGAAAACTGAAGAAAATACCTGCGGAACTTTTGCCGAACTTAAGTACGAACCAGAGCGCAAACCTCTTCGCTGCCTTTGTCTTGACAAGCATGCTGGCAAGGACAAAAGAAAGGATATTCAGCCACATTACAGGATGGCCAAGCTGGGCAAATGCCTCTTTCTGAGTTGTCACACCACAAAGGACAATGGCCAGAATGACCATGAGAGAAGTCAGATAGCTCTGGACTGCCTCAGTTATCCACAGTACTATGGAAGCGCAGAAAATGGCCAGCATCGCATAGCATGCACGGATGAAGGCAGCCTCACCGATGACTCCCAGTCTAGCCTGTGCCTTGCTTGAAAGCCCGGAAAAATCCAGATCATCAAACAGCGGAATATCTATCACCCAATAAATAAGTATGAACACCAAAGCGGCAATAGGTCCTCCCAGACGTGCCATCCATTTCTCGAAGCCGGACTTTTCCATCTTCGGAAGTTTTTCCACCTTATAGTTGTTCATGTCCAGAGGGTCAAAGACCTGCTCCTGTTCCAGTTCAGTATTCTTGTCGGTCATAGTTCTGTTTGTTTAAAGATCCCCGGTCAAGCCGGGGATGACGGTTAAATCACTGCCTGTCAAGCCGGGGATGACGGTTAAATCATTGCCAGTCAAGCCAGGGATGACGGTTAAATCATTGCCAGTCAAACTGGGGATGACGTGCGTCATTACCGGCTTGACCGGTAATCTCAAATTATTTTACCCAATTCTTATATGGGTTCTTCATAAGCATGGAGTTGTAATACTTCACATCTCCTGTAACCTCCTCACCGAGCCATTCCGGCTTCACAAAAGCCTCATCCTCTGAAGAAAGTTCAACTTCAGCAACTGTCAGACCTTCATTATCTCCGTAGAACTCATCCACTTCGTAGGTGTGCTCACCAGCCTCCACAAGATAGCGTGTCTTGTCGATTACACCTGGCTCGCAGATCTTAAGAAGTTCCTGAACCTCTGCTACAGGAATCTCCTTTTCCCACTCGAAACGGCTTGCACCGCTCTCGGATCCGATACCCTTGATGGTGATGAATCCCTTCTCGCCCTTTACGCGTACGCGTACGGTGCGTTCAGGAACTGAGCTGAGGTAACCCTGAGTGATACGGGTAGCCTTCTTTGCAAACGGCTTGAAGTCGCCTGCAACCAAGAATTTTCTTTCGATTTCCTGTGCCATGATACTATTCGTTTGCAAGTGGTTTGTCAGACATGCCGATCACACGCTTGATAGCCTGAAGATAGTTGATATTCTCAACGCCTTCGAGACAGCAGTCAGCGATGGTCTTCTTGATATCCTCGATTTCAGTAGATTCAGAGTTGATGGTAACGACCTTTGCGCCATTGATGAGCACATTGCCCACCTCGCAGATAGTGTTGTTCACCATATAGCCGAAACGCTGCTTGTGGACGCGTACAGCCGCCAGGTCAGGATTAGCCTTCACCATTGCGATGAACTCGTCATATGTGTACTCATCCTTGTCAAGAGCAGGCATCTCCACCATGAATGCAGGGAAGACCTCGTTCTCAAGCACAGTGCGGGAGATAGGGAACTCGCCCTTCATCAGAGGGTTCCACTGCTCAAGTCCGTCAACTGTCTGGACATAAGTCTTGATATCCATCTTTCCGTTACGGATCTTGGTGTTGTTGATGTCGTTCTTGCGTGAGATGATGTAGATCTCGTCGCTTTCGCGTTCCCATACCTTTTCAGGTACAGGAACGGAAAGACGAGCCATTCTCTTATGTGCCTCGCAGAAACACTGCCCGAAAGAGCGGAACTCAAAGCGTGGCTTTGAAATCTCGCCGATTTTCAATTCTGCCATGATATATCTCCTTTTATTTTACGTTAGGATCAACTACAGCACCTTCGCCATTATTGGCTGCGCCTCCGGTAACCGACTCTGTCATCATGAAATCACCTGTTCCGTCAGGAATGCGGCTCCAAGAACCGGCCCAAAGATCGAGACCAGCACCCCAACCGTCACCTTTATCGCCACGCTGGAAGGTATCGAGTTTGTTTCCATTTGCATCAAACAGTTCAACAATTACAGTCTTCTTTGCTGAGAATCCTGAGCTGAATCCGCCCTCAGTAGTACCTTTTGCTCCAAGAATCAGATAGAATCCCTTTGCAGCAATCTTAAGGTCGTCTGCACCTGTCCAGCAAAGTTCCTCATCCTTATTAATGGTGTAACCTGCAAGGCTCACCTCCTTATCTGAAGGGTTGTAGAGTTCAAAGAACTTTTCCTCGTCTTCACCGTCACCATAAAGTTCATTCAGAACTACAGTGAGCGGCGCTTCAGGCAAAACGATTTCTCCATTGCCGACCAGGGTAGGGTCTTCTGTACCAGTAGTGCTGTTCAGTGCACCTGGAGTTGCCTCTGCCACGAGGAATTTACCTGTTCCGTCAGGAATACGGCTCCATGATCCTTCTACAAGGTCAAGACCACCGCCCCATCCTTCACCTTTCTCTCCACGCTGGAAGGTGTCGAGCTTCTTGCCTGCAGGATCGAAAAGTTCAACGATAACAGTCTTCTTTGCCGAGAATCCTGTACTGAAGCCATCCTCTGTAGTACCTTTTGCACCAACAATGGCAAAAACCTCTCCGGCCTTTATAACCTGTCCTTTCTTACCAGTCCATGCAAGTTCCTCATCCTTGTTGATCGTCACACCTGCGAGATCCACATCCTCCGAACCATTGTTGAAAAGTTCTATGAATTTTTCATTGTCCTCACCTAGTCCGCAAAGTTCGTTAAGCACCAGTCCCGAATAGTCATAGACAATTTCTGGTTCCGGTTCCGGTTCTGTTGCACCAGGATACTGCTCATCCTTTACGCATGATACGGCAGCCATAGTCGCAAGTGCTGCCAATGCTAAAAATATCTTTTTCATTTTGTTTCTAGTTAATTTGTATTAGACCATTAGTCTCACTCAGAGATCAACATCTGAATTCCATGTATGATACGAGATTAGAATGCAACCTGGAAACGGAGTGCAAGCATCTGGTAGTCCACACCAGCCTTACCGTTCACAGCAACAACCTTCTTAGGGTTCTTGGTAGGTTTTCCGTTAAGGTCATAACCTACATAAGAGTTACCCTTTGCATTTGCATAACGGTCATTGTTGTTATACTGCCAGTTGAGTACGATCTTCACATTCTTGTTAGGATAGTAGTTGAGACCCACGGTATAAGCTTCACCGCTACCACCGAAGATACCTACATCATTTAGATTCTTTGAGAAGAGCTTGCCGGTGTTGAAATCAGCATACTCATAACGGAAAGCGATCTCAAGGTTACCCCATTTGTGCTCTGAAGTGGTACGTGTATATTTCGCACCGGAAGCGTCATAGTTCTGAGTACCTCCGAAGAGCAGCCAGCTAGCCTGAACATACCAACCTTCAGCCCACTGAGTCTGTGATGCATAGGATGCTGTGTTCTTTGTAGGATCGAGATACATTCCACGAGCTATGTATGCTGCCTCCCAACGGAGCTGCTTCCAATGTCCTGCTATTTCAGCAGTCCATGCGATCTCATGGTCAAGACCCTTTACATCATCTGTATCAAGATACTTCTTGCGGTTGATGCTGGTAGAGTTGCGGCTGCTGTAGCGGCCTACGAAATAACCGTCTGTGCTGGAAAGTTTAGGTTCACGGTAAGAAAAGGCTCCACCTATATGGAGAGAAGCATTTTCCTGCTTGTAAAGAGGACGGAAGACGAGCTTTCCGGTGTAGGAAAGTCCCTCATTGTAACCATAGTCCTTATTACCGTCCTGGAAAGCGGTATGAGCTTCCTCACCTTCAAGTTCCGGTCCGAATACACCGGCAGATGCCCATAGCCAGTTGTATGAATATCTTGCATTCACACCAAGATGACGTGACGGAGCAAGATAAGTTGCCATCGCACGCTCCATGAACATAAGATAGCGTGAAGTGGTGTTTCTCTGGATAGAGAAGTTCTCCTTGAAGTTACCGACTTTGATTTCCAGACCCTTTACGCCTGTAAATGCCACATAAGCATCCTTGATCTCAGGTGTACCGCTGGTCCAGTCAGTGTCAAGTTCACCATACCAGTTTTTGTCAAGCTGAGCCTTCACAGCGAAACGGGCACGACGGATATTCATACCGTTACCGATATGACTGCTGTTATCCTTTCCGTCAAGCTGTTTTGCACAGAAATCCGGTGCACCGAAGAATACTGCCGCATCAGCCTGTACGCGGACATCGAACCACATCTTGTAGTTCTCCTTCTTGTTCTGGAACACAAGGATTCCATCCTGGACCTGAGCCTGTACCGGTACAGATTCCACCGTCTGGCCATACTGGTTCACATCAGTCTGCACAGCTTCTTCCTGCTGGGCGACTGCAGCGATTGACGACACGAGCGCCAAAAGCGAAACTAATAATACCTTTTTCATTTTCTGTAAGGTTTAATGATTAATGGTTAGTTTATATTGATTTAAGGAAATTCACAAGATTATCCCCTTTGGACATACGGAGTTTCTGCCGGAGGCGATATCTGCTTATCTCTATGCTCTTAGGTGTTACATTCATCAGCGTCGAAATATATTTAGAAGAAAATCCGAGTCTGAGCATGGTGGCCAGCCTTGTCTCCTGAGGAGTAAGGTCCGGAAATCTTTCCGAAAGCTTTGCATGGAAATCCTCATGAAGAGATTCTGCCTGAGCATAGAAATACTGCGAGTCAACCTCACTGTCATAAGACAATCTCTGCTTCAACGACATGTCCAGTTTTTCCAGCAGTTCTGCTCTTTCCACGGCATCCTCGGTCTTGACCATCTTTCTCACAATCTCATTGAGTGACTCTAGGTATTCCTTCTGCTCCTTGATGCTGAGAGCCACATTGGTAACCTCCTGCTTCTTCAGCTCCACAGCATCATGCAAAGCCCGGTTCTCCGAAAGTATGACCTTCATCTCCATATCATTCAAGGCCCTGCTATGTTCATATATCTGCTGCTGCTGGACATACAGCAGACGGTCAACCCCTTCCTTATATATATGCTGTCTTCTGACATATCCCATGAAGAAGACACACAGCACTCCGGCAACGGCAAATGCCATAATTGTAAAGTCCGCCACATTGTCACCTCCGTCAAGAGATGCTATATAAAGAGATGCCGATGTCAACAGAAAAGCGCCCACAGGTGTACCTGTCATCGCCACAGCTTCCTTGACATAATCCTCATCATCCACGATTCGCGTCCTCTGCACAGTCTCCACACCTGCAACGGCTGCCATCACCATAGCGGAAACGGACAGAGGTACAGGATACAGTCCTACGATGGAAGTAACTTCCTCAAAAGAAAAGAATATCAATGTCAAGGCTACGGACAGACCGACGGACACCACAGCATAGATGGAAAAGTCGGCGAACATGCCGGTAGGCTCATCATCCTTACCGGAACACCTGCACATATGGAAAATCATGGAAGTGCCTGACAAGGCTACGACAATCAGAAGAACATTCACATTGTCTGCTGCAATAAGCATATTGCCGGCATCCAACAGAAAACCTCCCCAGTTCAGTCCGAGGGCCGCTGCAGTAAGGACAATGCCGACAATGACCACATGACGCATAGCCCAGGACAGCTTGACCATATGGATATTCCTGCCGGAGACAAGCGCTTTCAGGAATGCTCTTATACACAGGGCAAACAGAAAGACAATGAAAGGCGCCGCAACAAATGAAATTACATATCTCCACTCGCATCCTACAGGTGATGCTGCAATCAGGAATGCATACAAAGATCCGGTGAATGCATAACAGAAAGAACCTCTGACCCTGAACAGCTTCAGGATGCCAAGAATCAGCAGAGACGAAAGCAGCATCAGTATCAACGGCACAAAGGCAATCCGCAACTGACCATCAGCCGTCGACCCTGCCTCACCATTAAAAAGAAGATATTCTCCACACAATGCTGCCAGGAAGACAGCAGCGACAATAAGATTGAACCGAGTCCGATTCACGACACAGGTCGGCCCGAATACTCCCGAAAGATTGCCATACTCTGTAGAAAAGAACCAGAGAGAAGCAACAGAAAGGAATGATATGAGGGCCAGCAGATCCATATAGTCTACATTATTCTCCTTATAGCCATTACCGCCAGCTGGTCCGCGACATTCTCTGCTCCCTTGGCCAGATTCTCAATATGAAGCGCAAAATAGCGCAGGTGGAATTTCTCGCTGAGCTTAAGTTCCGACATATTGTGGAAGACCGTACGCTTGATGGACTGAGAATACTTGACAGCCTCTCTTTCATAAAAATAAGCTCGGCTCACCTTATCCTGAACCGTTTCCGGTGCATCAAAATAAGCCTTGGCAGCCGGTATGACAGATTCGACAGCCAATGTCGAGAATTCTGTCAGCTTCATGAATTCTGTGTTCAGTTCCGATGGAATGTATGGGGTCTCAATCTCAAACTGGAAAAGGCTTTCGTTAAGTATATCCGTTATATTTCTTGTCTTTTCAAGAAGACGCATGACATCTCCTCTGGAACGCACAAGAGCTGTCGAAGCATATAATGCGTTCTCAATTTCTCTTCTCAGTACACTTGCCTCGCTGTCAAGAGCCGACATGCGGACAAGATCACCGTTGAATGCACTGGTATCTTTGTAAAGATAATTTCTGACACCATCCTTGAAAGCAAGAACTGCCTGAGACATCAGATCGAAATAACGGTCAATATCTTCAATCAGCTTGTTTGCCTTTTTCAGTCCGAACATGATTTTCCATTTTGTTACAGAAACAAATATAATATTTTTTTTGACTTGTAGAGGTACGGACACATAGGCAGCCGAAAAGGTGATATTCCTTTTCGGCTGCCATAACACATTACAAATAAATCACATACGCTCATAGAAAAGCGCAGGTTATTTTTTTGTATGAGAGAGTAATTGTAGAGGTTTTAAAGAATCCTGAGACTACCACTCCCCATCACTGACAGTAAAATCCTCCATTGCAGGAGAGGGTACACTGCCACTGAGAACAGTTCCTTCAAAGTCAAGTGCCACGACTTCAATTGCCGGTGATATATAATCCTTTATCATCATAAATGTCATTTTCATAAGTGGTTAATACTCGAAACCCGTATAACCGGAATGCAATGTACTTGATGTATACCTTACGGTCTTGCCGTTCACAGTATGCACAGCTTCAACATACCAGTTCCTTTCAGATGCCGGATTACCTGAAGGAGCATCTATGTACCAATAATTGGTATTGGCAGTCTTTGAACTATATCGTTCCGATCCTCCGGAAGACCAATCGGTATAGTATGCGGCAAACGCATAAGATGCGACATCATACCAGTCTTCTGTTGTCCTTGTCATAGGGGTGGAAACTCCGTTCTGTACAAAATTGACCTGCCAGTCACGGGTATCTGCATTGAATACATGGACCACAAATTTACCAGAAAGGGTTGTGCCAAGGTCGGACCATTTGAAGGTCTGTGTCCAGTTATGATAATTCCACCAAGGGAAAGGTGCACTGTAACTGTTGCCGCCGTTATACACACGCATCTGATACCCGGCATCCTGATTGGTACCCTTGAACGCATAGCCCTCAACCGCATTTCCTGAGATATCATAGATCATATATCCATTCGGCGATCCGTCCGGATTGAGATGACTACCCCACCATGCTCCTGCTGCAGCCACCTGATTATGGTCATAAAAGTTCTTGCCTCCTGCAGTCAGAGTTCCTGAAGGAATATGATTATACACTCCATGATGATGACCGGAAAGCACATGAGCCTCCTTGAACTTCAGCATTTCATTGACTACAGCCTTATAGTTCTTTGAAGAATTTCCTGTTCCACGCAGAGGTATATGGACACACATTATGATAAGCTTGTTTCCTTTGTCCTGCACCGCATCCAGATCCTTTCTCAACCATTCAAGCTGATGGTCAAGAATACCTTGGGCATAACCATGACCCTCAGTACCGTAAGGTTCTTTCCCCTCATAAATCATATTCTTCATAAACACTACATGAGCCTTTCCTATATTGAAGGAATAGTCCACTGGTCCGAAATGTTGCTGATACTTGCTTATCAGATCCAGTTCTGTGGTTCCGACAGAGGACGAACAATCGTGATTACCGAAACATGGGAAGACTGGAACTGGAGAATCCACAAGTGAGGCCTTTACATTCTCCACCTGTTCATAGTTGTCAAACATGATGTCTCCCAGAATAACTGCAAATGAATTGCTGCTGTAGTTGCCGGCATTCACTGTAGAGGCCAGATCCGCCATCGTTTCACCGGAAAAGCGGGAATAATGCTCGGCAGTCTTGACATGGGTGTCAGCGAGTGAAAAGATTGTGAAATCATCTGCTGGTGAAGTACGTCTCTTCAAGGTGAAATCTGTTCTTATCTCATAGTCCGTAGGATCGATGGATACCCAGAACGCCGGTCTGTTGTCCTTGTATGGGATCTCATACTCAGCCGGCACAGATATGCTGAGCAACCTGGCATCCGGATGTGCAGCAAACTGATACACTCCGTTGACGTCTGTTGTCACAACATCATAACCATCCGAAACAGCGACTCCTGCAACAGGATTTCCCGAACCATCAGTTATGAGTCCGCGTAGATTCAGATCATCATCAATCTCTGTATTGTTGATGTATCCGTCACGGTTCGGATCAAGGTAGACATCTCCGATATATGCTCCCATGACTTTCTCGCACTCCGAGCGAGGACTGTTCTTCTGGTCCCTTGTAAAGTACTTCACTTCCAGATCAGGCATATCTGCCTTTATAACGTTAGCCAATGCTTCGAGCTCTGCATTGGTCATTCCTTTGGAAACGGCAGGTTCAGCCTCAACAGAATACACTCCGTCCCTGTATGCTCCGAAAAGATTGCCTGAAATGGTCATATCCGAAGCATTTCCTTCCGCATCATACAATGTCGTGCCAGTTGAAACGCGGCCTCCACTAATGGACATCGTACCGATCAAAGATGAGTACAGCAAATCGTCACTGTCAGTCAGATTCGCATAATAATTCAACTTATTGCCTGAATTGCCATAAGAGACCGTATTATAAACCTTCATCACAGATGACTGGTTGTAAGGGCCGGAACCATTATCAGTAAAGGTGCAGCTGACCAGATAGCATGTAGCTCCGGTGCGCAAACGCAAGCCCCCGGTAGTACTGTTACCGCCTGTAAAGGTAGAGTTGACTATAACATTCTTCGACTTACCGTGAGACCTGAAATGAGACCCCTGAGCTGTACCTCCTACTGTATTTGAGTCGAAACAGCTGTTATATACATAAGTATAGGCAACCTTGTCGCTTAACAGAGTTGACGTATTCTTCAAACAGTTATAGCTGTATATGGCGCCGGAATGCAATGCATAGTTCTTATGGAATGTGGTTCCCGTAACTGTAAGTATCGAACACTGGTTAGCGATTGCTCCTCCCTGATTTTCATAGTCTGTCTTTTCTGTTACTTTATTCGTAATGAATTCACAATTGCTTATCGTCAGTTCCGGAGCCAATGCAGAAGGGTCATCTTCAGCATACCAGTTCATGATGGCTCCTCCGTTCTTTACCGAAGTATTGGAGATGAATTCGGAAGACCTGATGCTCATCACAGATGTTCCGCCACCGTATGCATTATAAACAGCGCCGCCATGCTGAAGGGCATTGTTTTCCAGAAAATCTGTGCCGGAGATTTCGGCATTTCCTGCAATATTGGCTACAGCTCCTCCAAGTGATGCTTCGTTTTTCGTGAACACGCATCCCTTGTCTATGGTCAGTTCAGGAACAAGTGTCATTGACAACAGGTTTGCCACTGCACCACCGCTTTCAGCAGAGAATCCTTCAAACGAGCAACCGGAAATGACCGTTATACAGCCATTGTTGATCACAGCACCTCCATTGACAGCATCCTGACCGTCACTTGCAGCATTTCCGATGAAAGAACATTTGTTCAAGATCAGATAAGACTTTTTGTCAGTAGCGCTATTCACCATATTTGTTACAGCCCCTCCGTATTCTGCCGTATTAGCTACGAACGAACATGTATTTACCGTTGCCGTTCCTCCGCCCCAGTTCGCTATTGCACCTCCATCTTTGGTTGCCGCATTCTCATTGAATATACATCCGTCCAAGGTGATTGTATTCCTGTTGTTATGTATAGCACCTCCATGTGTCTTTGCCTTATTGCCTTTAAATGTACTGTTTGCAACAGTAAATGTGCTTCCCTGCTGCCTCATGGCTCCTGCAAAGCCGCTTGTAGCTTCATTTTCCAGGAACAGGCATCTGTCTACATAGACCTTACCTGCATTATGAACGGCACCGCTGTGAGCTGCCTTGTTCTGGCTGAAGACACAATCCGTCATATTAAGATTACCATGCACATAGATGGCACCTCCGCAAGCTCCTCCTGTATTTGAGGTGAACATTGACCTGCTTACATTGGCCACAGATCCGGCAGCGATATACATGCCGACACCCACAGTACCGCTTGTATAGGTCAGATTATCTGCCGTGTTACCTGTGAACGTACATGATCTCAGATCAACTGAAGATCCTACATAGAGTCCGCCGCCACGATAATTCTGGACAGTCACTCCGTCAGCAGTTGTAACAGTCGTACAGTCCGCTGCTGCCGTAGCCTTTTTAGGCTTTCCTCCCGTAAATGTCAGTCCTCTGAGTACTGTCTTGCCGTCACCTGGGGCCGCCACAGTCATAGCATGCCATGCATTGACAGTCTCGGATATCTTTCCTGAAATGATTGTAGGTGTAGTCAATGTGTCCGTCTGGGAAGTACCGGCCTTGTAGCTTCCCTGTATGGTGACATGCTTGTTTACAAGGAAGGTCTTGAAATTATCGGACGCACCTTCCTCAGCGCCACTGATGATGGTATCCGGAACATAAGTTCCACCAGCCATTCTTATTACTGAGCCGTTTCCGGCTGAGGCCAGTGCACCATTGAGAGTAGCCGCATTTTCCCATGATTCACCAGTTTTCTGACCAGAACCGTCAACAGTCACATAAATAATGTCCGATGCTGCAAAGGAGAATTTCTTCAGAGCTGTCCTTTCTATCACATTGGTACTTTTGGCAGTCTTTGTAGCGAGACTGCTTTCTCCACCATATATGGTTATGGTAAAGCCCGGATACGATCCTGTAGGAACAGGTACAAAGAATTTCATATCCTCAACCAGTTCAAGAGCATCGAAGGTGAAAGTCACTGTGCTGGCCACTTCGTTCTCCAAAGTCGCAATCTTTCCGTCTGCAACTGAAAAGTCTCCGGTAACAAGACGTGAGGCCTTGAACTCAAAAGACGTAGCACCGGCTGGAACACCAGCGACATCGAATGCGAACACACCTCCTACATGACTGAATGTCACTGTTTCAGACGGATCAGATATTTCCGCCAGCATCGGCACTTCAACTTCGCCCTCAACCCACTCATACTTCTGAGGCAGGTTCACAAATACATCACCCTCGGAGGAGACCCTATGATTTCCCGCAGGATATACTGCGTATCTGCCTATGGTCTCACCATTGTCCAGATTAGCTTTGAAACGTACTTCTTCTGGAGATTCCTCTGCATCATAGATAAAATCCACGAAACGTCCTTTTGACGTATATACAGAAATGGTATCATTTACAGTCCACGAAAGCTTCTTATAATCCTCGCTTACAGAAGCTTTGGTCTCTGTATTTATCCTTGCTGTAAGATAGGTATTATACTCCATCTTCTCCGGTATGACTCCATCAGCAACCGGCGGTTCCAGTTCTTCCTTGCCGCAAGAAACAGCGGCAAACAATGTTGCCAGAAAGACAAAATAATGAATAATTTTCATAAGTTTCAACATGATTTGAGCTCGGCAAAGGTCCCACCTTATACCTTAATAAAAAAGTACGCAGGCCAAAGATATAGCCTGCGTATGCACTCATAAGACTCAAAAACACTCATTATATAGTCTGAGTGGCATATTTCATATCTTCCTGAAGGTTTTAGGAATATAGAACTTACTTCCGGCTTTTTGCCGCAGACTTTCGCGCCTTGCGCTTGGATTCCTGAATAGCCTTGCGGACCTTCTCCTTACGTGCAGCCTTGTTTATACCGACAGTCACATTGTCAAAAGATCCGTCCTCACCCTTGATGAACGACGTGCCTCTTCCATGTTCATAATCAATCCTATCATACATCCTTTCCTCCAGACCTGTCTCAATCAATTCATAGTCAAGAAGCTTCTGCTCAAGATTCGTCTTCTTGACACGGATCCTCACGGAATCTCCCAGATTGTAGACTACACCTGTACGCTTTCCTACGAGTCTGTAATGGTCCTGATCGAACTCAAAGAAATCGGAACGGATGTCACGCAAAGGCACCATACCCTCTATCATGGTAGGCTCAACCTCGACATACATGCCCCATTCCGTAAGACCGGAAATATGCCCTCCGAAAGTGTATCCGACCTTATCCTGCATGAATTCCACCAGCTTGTATTTTATGCTGGCCCTTTCAGCCTCAGCTGCCACTATTTCCCTCTCGGACGCATGCTTGCAAAGTCTGTCATAAACATCCTGCGGCTCAGATGCACCTCCGGCAAGATAATGTGCAAGAAGCCTGTGAACCATCATGTCCGGATAACGTCTGATCGGAGAAGTGAAGTGGGTGTAGTACTTGAATGCCAAACCATAATGCCCAAGATTCTCAGTATCGTAGCGAGCCTTGGCCATCGTCCTGAGTGAAAGGAGTTCAATCGCATTGTATTCAGGCGTATCCTTAGCTGCAGCAAATAATGCATTCAATTCCCTGGAGATTTCCTTGCCATTATCAGTCGAGCCCATCCGATATCCGAAATTTCCAATGAAATTCCTCAGATTCTCTATCTTTTCAGGATTCGGTTCGTCGTGTACACGATAGACAAAAGTCCTGGCCCTGTTACGGCCTCTGACCGGAGCATCACCCATGCAACGACATCCTTTAGCCACAAATTCAGCCACACTTCTGTTGGCCAGAAGCATGAATTCCTCTATCAGCCAATTGGCTTCTTTGCTTACTTTCTGATATACATTTACAGGTCGGCCTTTATCATCCACTTCGACCTTCATTTCAGGACGTTCAAAGCTGATTGCTCCACTTGAAAATCTTTTCTTACGGAGCTTCGATGCCAGATTATGGAGCACCAATACGGCATTCTTTATTTCAGCCGGAACATTTTCATGGGCAGCTTCAGGCTCATCAATCAAAACCTGCGCTTCTTCATATGCAAACCGCCAGTCAGAATATATGACGGTCTTTCCGAACCACTGTCCCGCTATTCTTCCCAAAGGAGTAATCTCAAATACTGCAGAAAAGGTAAGTTTCTCCTCATGAGGACGAAGGGAGCACAATTTATTGCATAGCTTTTCCGGCAGCATAGGGACAGTCCTGTCAACCAGATAGACAGATGTTCCGCGACTTCTGGCTTCCTCATCAACCAGCGAACCCGGACGGACATAATGAGTAACATCAGCTATATGGACTCCAACCTCATAGTTCCCGTTTTCCAGCACCTTGAATGACAAAGCATCATCAAAATCTTTCGCATCAGCCGGATCTATCGTAAAGGTAAGTGTGTCCCTGAAATCTCTGCGGCCCACCAGATCCTGAGGAACAATATCTTCGGAAATAAGGTCAGCAGCATTGGCGACCTCCGGCTCGAAACGATACGGCAAGGCATATTCGGCCAGAATTGCATGCATCTCGGTATCATTTTCACCTGGCTCTCCAAGGACATCCACAATATGTCCCACAGGAGTCGCTGAACTTCTTGGCCAATCGTCCACTACAGCAGCTACCTTCATACCGGAGCGCACCTGGATTTCCTGCTTCCCATATCCATCCTCCCCTGTCACGAAAAGGCGATGTACCGCATAAAGTTCATCAGACAAGGGTTTCAGCCATCCCGTATCGTCCTTTGGCTCAGCAAGCGACTGTCCTCTGACTTTATGACGTCTATATCTTGACGCATCGCTTTCGGCAAAAGGTATGGATATGTCATATGGCATGAAACGGCTCTGCATCAGCACCCATGCCTGGCTGCCTACTACATGAAGAATTCCTATGAAAGGTCTTGGGGAGCGCTCTATGATCTCTATGATTTCGCCCTCTCTGCGCTGACGGTCTGTCTTCTCACGGGTTACGCTTACCCTTACAACATCTCCATTAAGCGCACCTCTGGTCCTGGATGCCTTCACAAATACATCTTCATCATTTTCTTCAGTAATGACAAATACATATCCTTCACGCGTCATCTGTACTTTACCTGTCACCTGAGGGAAAACCTTCTTTTCCTTTCTGCCACGATTATTCCTTCTGCTGCCGTAATTCTTCTTTCTCGCCATATTCAGAATCTATATTTATAACACACAAAAATAACAACAATTAATTAATCAAAGCTGCTCCGCCGCACTTTTTAGCATTTTATCACACAATATTATCTGTTTTTTCTCAAAAAAATCCTGTGATTGAAGTATATTTGCATTTATTTATCATGTTATACAAACAACTATGACAAAACGAACACTCCTTGCCATTCTGACAATCTGCAGCTTGCTTGCATGCGCATGCAAAGAGGGAGCAAAGACTGCTCCAAAAGAAGATTCACTCTATGAAACATTGGAAATATGTCTGGGTGACAGAACACTTACTACAGGATATTCCGCTGCCATAAGCGGAGTACAGACAGTTGAGATCAGACCACAGGTCAGCGGAATGATTACAGACATCCTCATCGAAGAGGGTGAAAGTGTCAGAAAAGGA
This sequence comes from Bacteroidales bacterium, assembly GCA_017442315.1. Classification (GTDB taxonomy): domain Bacteria; phylum Bacteroidota; class Bacteroidia; order Bacteroidales; family UBA932; genus Cryptobacteroides. Next base: position 75,460 of record JAFRZX010000030.1, on the reverse strand, counting down.
CAGGTCCTGTTTGTCATAGACCAGACACCATACAAGGCTGCATATGAGATAGCCATAGCAAATGTCAAAAGTGCTGAAGCAGCTCTGTCTACAGCCAGACTGATTTATGAAAGCAATAAGAATCTTTTTGAACAGGACGTCGTTTCGGAATTCGACCTGATGACTGCTCAGAACGACCTCACTGAGGCTGAGGCAAGGTTGGCCTTATGCAAAGCTGAAGAGGTAAATGCCAGCAACAATCTCTCTTACACTGAAGTCCGTTCGCCTGTAAACGGTGTCGCATCCATGATTCCATATCGTGTTGGAGCACTCGTAAACAGCAGCATCACACAGCCTCTTGTGACCGTATCCGATGACAGCCGGGTATATGCCTACTTTTCAATGGCAGAAAACCAGATGCTGGACATGGTGCAGCAGTACGGATCGCTGAATAATGCCATAAAACAGATGCCGGAAGTGGAACTGATCATGAGCAACGGAGAAAAATACGAACATACAGGAAAGATAAACGCCATAAGCGGAACGATTAGTGAAAGTACCGGTTCTGTCAGTCTGAGAGCAGTATTCAACAACCGGAACCACCTTCTTCGTAACGGAGGAAGCGGTACGATCATCATACCTGTTACCGTCAAGGACCGTATAGTCATTCCACAGTCCGCCACATACGAACTCCAGGACAGGGTTTTCGTATATAAGGTTGTAAACGGCAAAGCTTCCTCCACTGAAATAAGGATATCTCCGCAGAACAACGGAACCGAATATATAGTCGAGGACGGGCTTCAGGTCGGCGACATCATAGTAGCAGAGGGTGCAGGACTCATAAAGGAAGGTACTGTTATCCGCAGCAAAAACCAAAAGGTTACAGAACCATCTGACACATTGAAGACAGAGGAGGGATTGGAATAATGAACGTAAAGACATTCATTGACCGCCCGATCTTTGCGGGCGTGATTTCGGTAATGATCCTTCTGGTTGGTCTGATCGGTCTGATCCAGCTTCCTGTGGAACAGTTCCCGGAAATAGCACCTCCTACGGTCAGCGTTTCAGCAGCCTATGCCGGTGCAAATGCAGAAACCGTCCAGAAAAGTGTGCTTGTACCTCTTGAAGAGGCTATCAACGGAGTAGAGGACATGATGTATATGGTGTCATCTGCAACCAACTCCGGTTCGGCCAGCATACAGATATACTTCAGACAAGGTACTGACGGAGACATGGCTATGGTCAACGTACAGAACCGTATAGCTTCTGCACAAAGCCTTCTTCCGGCTGAAGTTACAAGAAGCGGTGTGACGGTACGCAAACGCCAGACAAGCCGCATCAAGACATTGGCCGTATATAGTCCGGATAATTCATTTGACCGCAAATTCATCACCAACTATCTGAAAATCAACATTGAGCCACGTCTGTCACGTATTGCAGGAGTCGGAGAAGTGGATGTAAGAGGAGGTGATTACTCTCTACGCATCTGGCTGGATCCAGGTAAGATGAGCAAATACGGTCTGATGCCATCAGACATTTCTGCAGTACTGGCTGAACAGAATCTGGAAGCCCCTACCGGAACCCTTGGCTCCGAGTCCGAAAACACTTTCAGATATGTCCTCAAGTATCGGGGAAGATATGAGAATGTCATCGACTATGAAAACATGGTCATCCGTGCTGAAAGCGACGGTACGGTACTGAGACTGAAAGATGTGGCAGACATAGAGCTTGGAGAAAGAAGCTATGATTATGTAGGCATGGTAAACGGGCATCCGGGAACGACCATAAGCATATCCCAGACCTCCGGTTCAAATGCAAACGAAATCATAGAAGCCGTCGACGAGGAAGTGGAAAAAATACGGAACGATCTGCCTAAGGGTCTGGAGATCATAGACCTGATGAGCACTAAAGACTTTCTGGATGCTTCCATCAAGAACGTCATAAAGACTCTTTTCGAGGCAATTCTCCTTGTTATTCTTGTGGTTTTCGTCTTCCTTCAGAGTCTTCGTTCCACCATCATCCCTACCATATCCATCATTGTCTCGCTCGTTGGAACATTCGCATTCCTGTATGTAGCCGGATTCAGTCTGAACATGATCACTCTTTTTGCCCTGGTGCTGGTGATCGGAACCGTAGTGGATGATTCCATAGTGGTAGTCGAGGCGGTACAGGCTAAATTCGACGAAGGCTACCGGTCTGCCTACAAAGCCACCGTAGATGCTATGGGAGGCATATCTACTGCACTGGTAGCAACTACGTTCGTATTCATGGCGGTATTCATCCCTGTCAGCTTCATGGGAGGAACCACCGGTACATTCTATACTCAGTTCGGACTTACGATGGCTGTAGCAGTCGGCATATCGCTGGTCAATTCACTCACACTTTCCCCTGCCCTCTGTTCACTGATCATGACACCTCATGAAGAAGCCGTTCCCGGACAGAAGGCAAGCTTTTCAACCCGTTTCCACAAAGCATTCGATGCTGGATTCAGTGCTCTTGTAAACAGATACAGATATATAGTACTGTTCATGTTCAAGCGTAAATGGCTCACTGTACTGCTCCTTATCGTAGCATGCGGAGGTCTGGCATATCTGATGAACACCACAAAGACTGGTCTTGTTCCGAAAGAAGATATGGGTTCCATCAATATGGATGTACGTACGCCTCCGGGAACCAATATAGCTGAGACGGAGAAGGTCATGACTGAAATTGACCGACGCATAAGCGATATTCCGCAGATAGAGGCCTACTCCAGAACGACAGGATGGGGAATGATGTTCGGTCAGGGTTCATCTACCGGAAACTTCGTCATAAGGCTGAAAGACTGGAACGAACGCACCGGCAAGGAAGATAACATAGAATCTGTAATCGAGGAAATCTACAAACGCACAGCAGACATAACTTCTGCAGACATCATGGTATACACCAGAGGAATGATTCCCGGATATGGAGCCAGCAACGGATTCGAGATCTACGTACAGGACCAGAAGGGCGGCAAGCTGGAAGATCTTCAGAAAATAACCGACGAATTCATCATCGAATTGAACAAACGTCCCGAAATCTCAAGGGCCAAGACCTCGTTCGACACCAAATACCCTATGTATCTGGTAGAAGTGGATGCCGTCCAGTGCAAGCGCAACGGTATCTCGCCAGGAAGTGTCCTTGAAGTGCTGGCCGGCTATGTCGGAGGAAGCTATGCGTCAAACATGAACCGATTCTCCAAACTGTACAGGGTAATGCTTCAGGCTGCTCCTGAATTCCGCCTTGACACGGAATCCCTTCAGAACATGTTTGTACGGAACTCCCATGGAGAGATGTCACCTATAAACCAGTACCTTAAGCTCACACGTATATACGGGCCTCAGTCCATATCCCGTTTCAACCTGTTTACGGCAATATCAATCAACGGACAGGCTGCGGAAGGCTTCAGTTCAGGTCAGGCAATACAAGCCGTCCGTGAAGTTTCGGAATATGTGCTCCCGGCAGGATATGGTTATGAATTCGGAGGAATGTCAAGGGAAGAGGCCGATACAGGCAATTCGGTAGCAATGATATTCGCGATCTGCATCGTATTCATTTTCCTCATCCTATGTGCTCTGTATGAAAGTCTGTTCATTCCTATAGTCATCATTCTATCAGTACCATTCGGTCTTGCAGGAAGTTTCCTTTTCGCCAGAATGTTCGGGCTGGAGAACAACATCTATCTGCAGATCGGTCTGCTGATGCTGATCGGCCTGCTATCAAAAACCGCCATCCTCCTTACGGAATACGCATCTCAGAAACGTGCTGAAGGCATGTCCATTACAATGGCGGCAATGTCTGCAGCAAAAGCCCGTCTCAGACCGATTCTGATGACATCGCTTACCATGATATTCGGTATGCTTCCGCTTATGTTCGCAAGCGGAGTCGGAGCAAACGGAAATATCTCCATAGGAGTCGGAACGGTAGGAGGCATGCTTATAGGTACTATAGCTCTCCTGATCATTGTACCTGCCTTGTTCATCGTATTCCAATACATAGAGGAAAAAGTAATGCCTAAACGTAAAAGGGAATAAGACATGAAGACAATCCTGAAAGCAATATTACTGGCAGCCACATTATTTTACCTGAGCAGCTGCAGTCTATATACTAGATATGAAAGGGAAGAAATTCCGTTCGTAGACAGCCTCTACAGAAGAATGTCCGTTCCCAATGACTCAATTTCCACTGCATCCGTATCATGGGACAGGATATTCACAGACTCACTCCTGCAGGAATGGATCAGACTGGGAATTGACTTCAATACAGACTTGAGTGTAGCCAGACTGAAAATAAAAGAATCTGAAGCTGCACTTCTTTCTGCCAAGTGGGCATTGCTGCCAAGCGCCGGGTTTTCGGCTAAAGGAGGGCTACCTGGCTCCTTCACAGCATCCTTTGAATCCGGTTGGGAAGCTGACATATTCGGAGGTCTTCGCAACGGAAAGCGCAAAGCTATTGCAGCTTTGGAACAAAGCAAGGCATATGAGCAGGCAGTACACACGGAACTTGTAGCTACCATTGCAAACAGCTATTATACCCTGCTGATGCTTGATGAGAAGCTTGCTATCAGCAAACGCACATTAAACACATGGGAGGAAAACATAAGGACTCTGGAAGCCCTTAAGAGAGCTGGAAAGACAAATGAAGCCGCCGTGCTTCAGGCAAAGGCCAATAAACTGAGTGTTGAAGCTGACGTGCTTACACTAGAGAAGGAAATTCTTTCGATGGAGAATACATTCTGCGCTTTGGTCAGCATTGTTCCCATGCCTATTGAACGAAGCACACTGACCGAGCAGAAACTGCCGGAAAACCTTTCGGCAGGATTACCTGTAGAGCTGCTGAGCAGACGTCCTGATGTACGCCAGGCGGAACTCGCACTGGCTCAATGCTTCTACAATACAAATGCTGCAAGAGCCGCATTCTACCCCAATCTCTCACTCAACGGGGCCTTGGGATGGACAACAGGTTCAGGCAGCGTAGTACTCGATCCCGGCAGTCTGATTGCCAGTTTCATAGGCTCGCTTACCCAGCCTATCTTTTCCAGAGGAACAAATAAGGCGCGCCTTATGGCAGCACGATCACAACAGGAGCAGGCAGCATATATTTTCAGGCAATCAATACTTGACGCCGGAGTGGAGGTAAACAATGCCCTTGTCATGTGGCAGACAGCTAAGAGGAGGGTTGAAATAAACAGGAAGCAGATCGTCACACTTCAAGCAGCAGTATGGAACACACAGCTTCTTATGAAGCATGGAAACACCAACTATCTGGAAGTCCTTACAGCCCAGAAAAACCTGCTTTCCGCAGAACTTGCTGAAGTCTCAGACCGCTTTGACGAAATCCAGAGCGTCATCAACCTCTATCACGCCTTAGGCGGAGGATACGAATGATTTCAGAATGGATTTTTTTCCATCTTCCGCAGGAAACACTCAATGGTATTTTCCATCAGACAGCAGATGGTCATTGGACCGACGCCGCCAGGAACCGGGGTTATGACAGATGCCTTAGGCTCTATTGCCTCATAATCCACATCACCGCACAACTTTCCTGTCTCAGGATTGCGGTTGACACCGACATCGATGACTACCGTGCCATCTGAAACCATGTCAGCAGTAACGAACTTCGGTCTGCCGATTGCAACTACCAGAATCTCGGCATTACGTGTGACCGAAGGAAGATCTGCAGTACGGCTGTGAGCTATCGTAACTGTAGCATTCCTGTCCAGAAGCATCTTTGCTACAGGAAGGCCTACAATATTGCTCCTGCCTATGACCACGGCACGCTTTCCCTTTATATCAACTCCTGCTGAGTCAAGCATCTTGATGATGCCTTTCGGAGTACAAGGCAGGATACAGTCCTGTTTCTGCCACAGAGCTGCAACATTAAGCGGATGGAAGCCATCAACATCCTTTTCCTTTGAAATGGCTGCGATGACCTTGTCTTCATCTATATGTTTCGGAAGAGGCAGCTGCACAAGAATTCCATCCACACTCTCATCAGCATTCAATTCTCCGATAAGTTCCAGAAGTTCAGCCTCTGTGAATGTATCCGGCTTGCGGATAGTCGTATTCCTTATACCCACATATTCCGAAGCCTTTGCCTTTCCAGTCACATATGAAACACTTCCCGGATCCTCTCCGACCAGAATGACAACCAGGTGCGGCACACGTCCGTATTTCTCCGGAAAGGATGCAACCTGCATCTTCATTTCATCCTTCAGCCTTGCCGAAAGTTCTTTTCCTGATATGACCCTTGCCATTACAATACCCTCCATCCGATATCACGTCTATAAAAAAGATTCTCACACCCTATCGCTTCCACAGCAGCAAGAGCCTTGTCATGAGCTCTTTGGAGATCTTCTCCGGATCCGACTACCATGAGTACGCGTCCTCCTGATGTATAGAATTTACCGTCCTTGGAAGATGTGCCCATATGGAAAACCCTGATATCTTCCGGCAGTCTGTCCAGACCGTCAATTTCAAATCCTTTGTCATATGAGCCGGGATATCCTTTTGAAGCCATGACAAAACCCATCGTTGCCTCCTTTTTCCATTCTATGCGCGGCATTGCCGTATGATCGGCAACTGATGAGAATATATCATATATGTCTGATTCAAGACGAGGAAGCACAACTTCTGTCTCCGGGTCTCCGAAACGGCAGTTGAACTCTATCACCTTAGGTCCTTGAGGTGTCTTCATCAGACCTCCATATAAAACTCCGGTAAACGGACATCCTTCTGCAACCATAGCAGAAGCAACAGGCTTCATTATCTTTTCAAGAGAATATTCCAGATCTTCATCGGTGACCAGCGGTACCGGAGAATAAGCCCCCATGCCTCCTGTATTCGGTCCTTTGTCCCCCTCGTATGCCCGCTTGTGATCCTGAGAAAGAGTCATCGGATACACATCCTCTCCATCCACAAAACACATAAACGAGAACTCCGGTCCAGTCAGGAACTCCTCTACCACAACCTTTCCCTTGCCGAACTTGTCATCAAGAAGCATATCCCTGAGTGTTTCCTCCGCTTCTTCAAAAGTATCAGGTATGACAACGCCTTTGCCCGCTGCAAGTCCGTCATATTTCAACACGACAGGAAACGAACCATTCTTCACATATTCCAAAGCAGCGTCATAGTCTTCAAAAGTTTCAAATGCCGCTGTCGGTATATCGTATTTCGCCATGAGCTGCTTGGCGAAGTCCTTGCTGGACTCGATGGTCGCAGCCGCTTTTGAAGGACCGAATATACGCAGTCCAGCCTCCTTGAATGCATCCACAACGCCTGCAGCAAGTGCTACTTCCGGACCTACAACCGTAAGGTCTATACCATTTTCCACAGCAAACTCCTTCAGGCCGTCCACATCAGTATCCTTGATGGCAACACATTCGGCCTGCTGCCCTATACCAGCATTTCCTGGAGCACAAAATATCTTTCCTACCTGCGGTGACCTGTCAAGAGCGTCCACAATGGCATGCTCTCGTCCACCTCCTCCGATTACGAGTACCTTTTTCATTTCTTCCTGTTCCTCAAATTATATATTTTCCGGCGCGAAGATACAATTTTATCCGGATTAAAACACCCTGCATCACCCATAATCAGCAGCTACCTCCCTCTATGAGAGTAGGACGTATCAGAATCTGTGAAGAATCCATTGTCTTATCTTCCTCACATTCCATCATCTTGACCATATTGTCGGCAGCAAGCTTGCCTATTATGTTGACCGGCTGCCCTATCCTCGTAACTGACGGTTCAAGGTAATCAAGAAAAAGATTGTTGTCAAATGATATCAACGCCACATCATCAGGAACATTCAGTCCCAATTCACGGACTGCCCTTATCACGCCCAAAAGAATAGTGGTGCTGAGTGCAAATATGGCATCTGGTCTGTCATCCGAGTTCAAGGCCACCAAAGCCTCCCGGTATCCGTTTTCGACAGAAAACGAATCTCCTGCGATGTTTTTTCTCACTCCATGACCGGCATGGTCCGCAACCGCCTGGGCAACTCCTCTAAGACGCTCCTTGTTCGGCATGGATGTCGGCACTCCCTGTAATGCCAGGATATTTTTATATCCCCGCTTTATCAGATGCTCAGCAGCCATATACCCTCCAGCATAATTATCCGTACACACATAAGGAAGAGTAGTGTTCTCGAAACATCTGTCAATCAGCACAACCGGAACAGTTCTGGAAACTTCCTCAAGAAAATCGGGGGATGACCCTACTGGCACAGCTATTATACCATCTACCTTTCTTGCTACATACGACTTTATAGTATGCCTTTCATTCTTTTCATTTTCCATCGTATCGGCAATGATGGTATTGTAGCCCCTGTCCTTGAACTGATTGATGATCACGGACGCCAAAGTTGCAAAGAAAGGATTGGCGATATTAGGAACGGTAAGTCCTATGGTATTGGTCCGCCGGACCCTGAGGCTCTGGGCAATCAGATCCGGAGAATAATTGCAGGAACGAGCTACTTCAATGATATGATTTATAGTCTTATCACATATCCTGTACTGTCTGCCCTTTCCGGAAAGCACACGCGATACAGTAGAAACAGAGAAGCCGGTCTTCTCAGAAAGGGACAGCAGGGTTTCTTTTTTCATTTTCTATCAAGAATCTGTTTAAAATTTTAATTTCCTAAGGTATGTCTGACCATTGTCAAACTCCGTCATACATTATAAGACATTCTTACCTTCCACCGGAAACGGAATACGAATATAAGGATTTACTACTAAATGATAACGGATCTGACTTAATTTTTTTCAAAAAGTCAGAAAAGCTATACTCGAACACACCTTATCCAGTTAAATTGATAAAATTTTATTCAGTTTCAACAATAAATAATTTTTTAGAGAAAATTTTAAACAGTTTCTAAATATTTTTGGAAATTTTAAAGGAAACACATATTATTGCAGAAAATTTTGCACAAACGTTTGCGCAAACACAAGTTGCGCCACTTGTGCAAAAAATTTGCGCAACTAGACAAACCACTAATAATCAACTAATTACATAACCAATATGAGCAACAAGATCATGGTCATCGGTAGCAGCAATACCGACATGACCGTAATTACAGACAGACTTCCGGTTCCCGGTGAAACCGTGCTCGGAGGCAGATTCGCAATGGGCCCTGGAGGAAAAGGAGCTAATCAGGCAGTGGCCGCCCAAAGATTAGGTGGAAACGTTTCCTTCATCTGCAAGGTCGGCAACGACATCTTCGGAGACAATGCCATAAAGCATTATTTGAATGAAGGAATGGACACTTCAGGCATAATGCGTTCCAACCAGCCTTCCGGAGTAGCCTTGATTTCAGTGGACAAGAAAGCAGAAAACTGCATTGTCGTAGCTTCAGGTGCCAATGCAGACATAACAGAAGCCGACATCGAGGCGCATAGAAAGGAAATAGAAGAAGCTTCGATCCTCCTCCTTCAGCTTGAAATTCCTGTAGAAGCTGTCGTAAGAGCCGCAAAGATCGGACACGAGGCAGGAAACTATGTAATCCTCAATCCGGCACCGGCGTGCGAACTTCCAGAGGAAATCTACCAGTACATCTCGCTTATTATTCCTAACCAGACTGAAATCGCCCTTATGACAGGAGTGGAAGCAAGAGATGAAGAGGGCGCAGCAAATGCCGTGGAAGTCCTCAGAAAGAAAGGCGTGCAGGACGTGATAGTGACTATGGGATCGAAAGGCTCGATGGTATATCACGAAGGCAAGGCTGAATTCGTTCCTTCAAAGAAAGTCAACGCAGTCGACACTACAGCAGCAGGCGACACATACTGCGGAGGACTATGCGTAGCATTGTCGGAAGGTAAAGACATCATCGAAGCCGCAAGATTCGCAACCGCAGCATCCGCGCTCACCGTACAGAAGCAGGGTGCACAGGAATCCATTCCATACCGCAAGGATATAATTCTATAAGACAACAATAAAAGCACAAAACTATGTTTATCATCAACAGCTATCCACTGGCAGTATTATTCTGCTTCATTACCATGATGTGCTGGGGTTCATGGGGCAACACCCAGAAGCTCGCAGCAAAGAACTGGAGATACGAACTCTTCTACTGGGACTATGTCATCGGAATGGTTCTGTTCGCACTCCTTGTATGCTTCACTATGGGAAGTTTCGGAACAGAAGGACGTCCTTTCGTTGAAGACATTGCTCAGGTAAGCCTCAAGAACGTAGGCAGCATCATTCTTGGAGGTGTTATATTCAATGCATCCAACATTCTTCTTTCAGCATCTACCTCTATTGCTGGTATGGCAGTAGCGTTCCCTCTCGGAGTAGGCATATCACTCGTATTAGGAACAATCATCAACTATATCGGTGCTCCAAGTGGTGACCCTATCTTCCTTTTCCTCGGTGTGGCACTCATCGTCATTGCCATCATCTGCAATGGTATAGCATCAGGAAAGGCACAGCAGACTGACACAGAAGACAAGAAGGACGGAAAGAAAGGTATCATCCTCGCAGCAGTAGCCGGAACTCTCATGGCGTTCTTCTACAGATTCGTGGCAGCAGCCATGGACCTCGACAATTTCGCAGTTCCTGCAGCAGGCAAGGCAACACCTTATACCGCAATCTTCATCTTCTCTCTCGGAGTACTGGTCAGCAACATTATCTTCAACACAATAGTGATGAAACATCCTTTCGTAGGAGAACCTGTCTCATATAAGGAATATTTCAAAGGAAATGCAAAGACACATCTGGTCGGCATGCTCGGAGGAGCTATCTGGTGCCTTGGAACAGCATTCAGCTATATAGCATCAGGAAAGGCCGGTGCCGCAATATCTTATGCGCTTGGCCAGGGTGCTCCTATGATTGCAGCCATCTGGGGTGTATTCATCTGGAAGGAATTCAAGGGTGCTAAGAAGAACGTATATGGACTTCTCGGTCTTATGTTCATATTCTTCATAGCAGGACTTGCATGTATAATAATATCCGGTAACTAAGAAGCTGTTTCAAAATTCATCTACAGTTTCTAACACATTACAAGAAATGCTAAACTTAAGGAAACCCATACTTGTGTTTATTGCCTTCATGTGCGCAATCGTTTGCATGAAAGCACAGAACACGACAATAAGCGGCACGGTGACAGGAAGCGACGGATATGTGCTTACCGGAGCAACGCTGATCACTGACGGGGGGGGCAGCTACGCCCTTACAGATGCCGACGGTAAATTCACATTGGAAGCCAGAGACGGCAGCACCGTAACCGTATCATATATAGGATATGATGACTTCATCTTCACAGCAGCAGGACAACAGGGCATGGAAATCACCCTTCCTCTGTCCGCAGACACAGTACTGGAAGAATCTGTTGCCATAGGTTATGGTAAAACGACAAAGAAAGAGGTGACCGGATCTGTAGTGAGCCTCAAGTCCGATGATTTCGACAAAGGTTCGTACACATCTCCTATCGGCATGCTTCAGGGAAAAGTAGCCGGACTGACCATAACCAATCCTGACGGCGGAGATCCTAACGCATCATTCGAGATACTTCTCAGAGGAACCAACACCCTCGTTGCAGGCCAGGGACCACTCGTAATCATTGATGGTGTGGCTGGAGGCGACATGAGGACCATAAACTTCCAGGAAGTAGAATCAATTGACGTATTGAAAGACGGTTCTGCGGCTGCAATCTACGGTACAAGAGGTACAAACGGTGTCATCATCATCACGACAAAACGTGCTAAAGCAGGAACCACATCGGTAGAATACGATGGACAGGTATCTGTACAGACTGTAGCTGCACGCGCCTTACCACTCAATGCCGAGCAGTACGCTTATGCTATCAAGGAATTCAATCCGACAGCAGCAAAATCTCTTTATGGAGCCGACACCGACTGGTTCAAGGAAATCACCCGCACTCCGATCAGCCATAAGCATTCGCTTGCAATTGCAGGAGGCTCTGAAAAATTCTCACACAGAACAGTCCTCAACATTGAGCAGAATCAGGGTCTGCAGAAGAAGAACGACTCACAGAAGTACCTGATAAAGACAAATCTGCATCAGGAGGCAATAGAGGGGTGGCTCACATTTGACTATAATCTCTCCTATACTAAGCGGAAATACTCGCCGGCCAACTACAGCGCATTCCGCCAGGCCTTCCTCCGCAACCCGACTGAGCCTGTCTATGACGAATCAAATGTTGATGCAGGAGGATATTTCACAATCGATGCCATGGACTACTACAATCCTGTGGCGATGATCGAAGAAAAGGATGCTGAAAACGATATAGACACTTTCTCAGGAAGCATCAGGGCTACGTTGAACATCCTTCCGGTGAAGGGTCTCAAATGGGACAACTTCATAAGCTACAACAACGAGCGCTACGAATCAAGGGAGTATCTTACGAAATACTATCCTAGCGCGCTGGGCCAGAACGGAGTAGGATACGTATCCAATTCATATTCGAGTGACGTCCAGTATGAAAGTACACTCCAATACTCCAACGTATTCGGAAAACACAATGTGCAGGCAATACTCGGATATGCATTCCAGGAGACCAATTCACGTGAATCGTCCATGGAGAACTACGGGTTCGATTTCGATGAATTCTACACAAACAACATGGGTGCAGGAACTGCACTTCAGGAAGGTCTCGCATCAATGGGTTCATACAGGGGCATGAGCAGATACATCGCATTCTTCGGACGTATAATGTACAACTACGATGAGAGGTATCTTGCATCTGTGTCGCTGAGACGGGATGGTTCCAGCAAATTCGGCAAGGACAACAAGTGGGGATGGTTCCCTGCTGTCAGCCTCGGATGGAGAATCAATCAGGAAAAATGGCTCAAAGACGCATCATGGCTAAGCGAACTCAAGCTCAGAGCCGGATTCGGTGTGACAGGAAACCAGGATTTCTCAAGCTATAAGTCACTCCTGCTCATGGAGCCTTTCAGCTACTACTATTTTGATGGGAAATGGGTGACTTCGTATGCACCTGCAAGCAATGCAAACCCTGACCTTGCATGGGAAAGAAAGAACGAGTTCAACGTAGGTCTGGATTTCGCATTCTTCGACAACCGTTTCGGAGGTACTGTTGACTATTATTACCGTCTTACCACCAACCTCCTTTATAACTACACCGTACCTGTGCCACCTTATGACTACGGCACAATCTTCACTAATGTGGGTTCGATCTGCAACCAAGGTATAGAAGTCACATTGTACGGAACTCCTGTAAAGAGAAAGGTATTCGAATGGAACACCAACCTTACTCTCGCCAAAAACACCAACAAGCTCATCAGTTTCACCAATGAAGAGTTTACCGCAGGCGAATATAAGGTAGGATATATGTCTACACCTATCGGATCTTATTCACAGAGACTGATTGAAGGTCACAGCCTCGGAACATTCTATGCACCGATCTGGACTGGAGTGAACAAGAAGGGCGAGGATATTCTCGAAGGTGCCAATAAAATGACCGGCAGGGTAAAGGAAGAAGAATGGCAGGAAGTAGGATCGGCATATCCTGACCTCACATTCGGATGGAGCAACAATTTCCGCATAGGTAACTTCGGACTCAGCGCCACATTCAGAGGTCAGATAGGAGGAAAGGTATTCAACACCTACAGAGCATTGTATGAGAACATCTCCAATCTCGGAGAATCCAACATCCTCGCAAGCTGGATGAACGACACCAGCTTCAAGGGTAAGGAAATCAAATACTCGACCAAATACATTGAAGACGCATCGTATCTGAAGCTCGACAATGTATCGGCATCATACGATTTCAGTTTCAACAACAAATACGTAAAGAAGCTGCGTCTGTATCTTACAGCCCAGAACCTTTTCTGTCTGACCGGCTATTCAGGAGTTGACCCTGAGGTAAGTCTTTCCGGCATCGCTCCCGGAATTGAAGGCACAAGCTACTATCCACGTACAAGAACATTCACATTCGGCGCAACAATAACATTCTAAAGATTACAGGCAATGAAAAAGATTTACAGATATATTTTGAGTGCTTTAGCCTTTGGAATGGCTGTTTCATGCACCAATCTTGACGAAGATATATACTCATACATTTCTCAGGATAACTTCTTCACATCAGAAGAGCAGGTGGCGATCTATGCGGGAAGAGCTTATACCTCTCTCCAGAACTGGGGTTCGGAGCAGAGCTGGCTCACAATGGATATGCTTCTGGGAGATGAAGCATGCGCACCGATCAACCCGGAACTTAAATGGGATGACAACGGACGCTACAAAGAGCTTCAGGAGCACCGCATACCGACATCCAGCAAGCTCAACCTCATGACCTGGGATTTCATATTCGACGGTATAGCAGCATGCAATGATGTCATCCATGCACTTGAAAACTCGAAATTTGAATTCGACGGCAGGGCACGTGTGCTTTCAGAGATAAAGGTTCTCAGGGCTTTCTTCTACTATCTTGCCGCTGACGGCTACGACAATGTTCCATTCTGTATCGACAAGATGGACACAAGCTATCCGAAGCCAAAGAACAGGGAGTTCCTCTACACTTTCATCGAATCTGAAGTCAAGGAAAACATAGACAACCTAGGCGACAGCCGCGACACCCAGTACTACGGACGCATTACCAAAGGTGTGGCCAATACACTGCTTGCCAAACTCTACCTGAACGCCAAAGTATGGGGGATGGGAGAACAATGGGCCAAGGCCGAAGAAGCTGCCAAGGCAGTGATCGAAAGCGGAACCTACAGTCTTGCAGAGAATTACAAGGATAACTTCATTGTCCATAATGAGACATCTCCGGAAGCGATTCTGGCGATACCATACAGCACTCAGTACATTGAGAGCAGCGACAATGCCTTCTGTCTCTTTGCTCTGACACTCTCCACCAGCATAGCAAAGCAGAAATATAATATCGGAGAAGGATGGTACGGCTATGTAGGACAGCCTGACTTCATCGCCACATATGAGGAGGGTGACACCAGACTGACCGACACTTACCTTTTCGGACAGATGTATGACAAGAACGGAGAAAAGATGACCATCACTCCGAAAGGTTCCGGTGAGGTTGACTACATCATTGACCCTATCTTCGATGAATCAAAGTTCACAGAGGGCAGAAGCGAACTCGAAGGTGCATTCATCCACAAATGGGAGTACCAGACTGACGGACTTCTTACAAGCTACAAGATCAGCATGGAGAATGACATCTTCGTATTCCGCTATGCCGATGTCATCCTCATGTATGCTGAAGCTCAGCTCAGACAAGGCAAATCATTGGACAAGGATGCCCTTGACGGTCTGAACAAACTCCGGGAAAGAGCCTCGCTTGAGCCTAAACCTTCATTCACTTTAGAGGAACTTTATCTGGAAAGAGGCCATGAAATGGCATTGGAAGGTTGGAGAAGGCAGGATATGATCCGCTTCGGGACATATCAGGACCCGTGGTGGGCAAAACCGAACAGGACTCCAGACTATGCACTGCTTCTGCCTATTCCAAGCGAGATAAAGAATGCCAACCCACATCTTGTACAGAACCCAGGATACTAACAGTCAAATATTCACAATGAAGAAACTTACTATTATACTTTTATCTCTCCTGACTCTCGCATCATGCAGTACAAAGGTCGAGAAGGAGATTTCCGAGACAGAGCTCAGAGACAAGATAGCCGGAGCATGGCTCGGTCAGATGGTCGGAAACATCTATGGTCTCGAATATGAGAACGACTTTGTGGACGAACCGGGCAAAGGGCCATTCACATGGGAGAAAGGCATGAGAAAGATGACGGAAGTAGACGGAGCTTTCTCTGACGACGACACTGATGTCGAATACATGTATCTTACCCTCATGGAGAAATTCGGTACTCAGCCTACATATTCACAGATCCGTGACGGATGGATGTATCACATCAGGGACAGGGTCTGGCTTGCAAACCGCGCGACACTTGGCCTCATGCACTATGGGCTCACACCTCCGTTCACCGGAGATGAGGACGTGAATCCACATTGGTTCCAGATAGACCCTCAGCTCATAAACGAAATCTGGGCTTTCACGGCTCCCGGTATGTCTGAGTACGCAGCCGGCATATCCGACTGGGCTGCACGCATCACTTCAGACTCATGGGCAGTGTCTCCTACTGTGGTATACGGAACAATGTATGCAAATGCATTCTTCGAAAATGACATACGCAAGTTAGTAGAGTCCTCAATAGAGTTTCTGCCTGACGGAGACCGTTACAAGGACATTGTAAAGGAATGCATTGCTCTTTACGACCAGTATCCTGACGACTGGTATCCTGCAAGACAGGTAATCGCTGACAAGTACTGGCATCAGGAGAACACATTCTCAAAGACAATATGGAACGCTGCTTTGAACGGAGCCATGGGCATTCTCTCGATGCTTTACGGTGAAGGAGACATGGCAAAGACTCTGGAGATCGGATGCGCGCTCGGATTCGACTGTGACAACCAGACCGCTACCGTATGCGGTATACTTGGAACCATGTATGGCCTCAGTTCCATTCCGGAAGAATATTCCAAACCGTTCCCTCACTGGGAAAAGCACTTCAATGACCGCTACATCAATGTGACACGTTATGACATGCCTGACGCATCAATTGAGGATATCATCAACAGGACTGTCGTCATGGCGGAGAAGATCATACTTGAGAACGGCGGACGCATTGAAGAACGTGACGGACAGAAGTGGTATGTAATCAATACCAAGGCGAAATACAGCTATCCTCTTGAGTTCTGTGTAGGTCCTAATCCTCGAATCATCGCAGGTGAACCTGTAGACTACGAATTCTACGCTATCACCACAAAGGATTATGATTGGAAGCTCGTCAAGGGAGAACTTCCTGAAGGTCTTGTATTTGATAATGGCCGTCTCACCGGTACAACAGTAAAGGCAGGCCACTACCCTGTAACCCTCAGTCTGAGCGACGGCAGACAGACTATCGAAAAGGATTTCGATCTTGTAGTAAGAGGACGCAACATCTCGAAGGAATGTCTTGAGATTCTTTCTCTTTCAAAGAAAAGCCGCCTCGACATCATCGACTCCTGCTGGACCACAAACTCAATGGATTACTACACAGAGAGCGTTGAAGCAATCAACGACGGCATAATCAAAGGACCTCACTCTGTCTTCGCTACCGTTACCGAGAAATCAAATGCTCCTAAGAGGGATTACTTCGGCTACAGATGGGAGAAGCCTGTAAAGACCAACATGGTTGCATTCCACTACGGATGTCTTGAGGAATATGGCGGATGGTATTCAAACATGCACGTAGAATATCTCGATGCAGAGGGCAACTGGCAGCCGATTGAAGCAAAGGTCACTCCTGCGCTTCCTGAAAGCGATGTAGTTTTCATCCAGCCTCACTTTGCAGAATTCGTATTCGAATTCGATCCGGTTGAGACAACTGCGATCAGGGTCATCGGTGACAATTGCCGCTTCATACATTACAACAAGTACACCAAGAATGTTGCAGCATTCGTTTCGGTGTCTGAAGTACAGGTATACGAAGCAATCTAAGAAGCTTTTTAAAAACATTTTCCAACACAAAAACATGAAGAAAATAATAATTATAGCTGCAGCTGTTCTGGCCCTTGTTTCATGTGGCCAGAAAGCTGCCGAGCCTACAGAGGTTACAATGACAAAGGCCGAACTGCTTGACAAGATCAAGGGAGGATGGGCAGGCCAGACAATCGGAGTCGTTTATGGTGCTCCTACCGAATTCAAGTTCAGGGGTACTACTATTCAGGACTATCAGACCATTCCATGGGGAGATGGTTACGTCATGTACTGGTGGAAGAAGAAACCAGGCCTTTTCGATGACATCTACAATGACCTTACATTCGTAGAGGCATTCGAGGAACTTGGACTTGACTGCTCCCAGGATTCTCTTGCCATGCGTTTCGCATATGCCGACTATCACCTTGCTCATGCAAACCAGGCCGGACGCTACAACATCCGCCGCGGAATCATGCCTCCTATGTCAGGCCACTGGACAAACAATCCGCACGCAGACGACCTTGACTTCCAGATAGAGGCAGACTTCATCGGACTGATGGCCCCAGCAATGATTCCTGAGGCTGTACGTATCGCAGACAAGGTAGGACACATCATGAACAGCGGTGACGGTTTCTATGGCGGTGTGTTCGCAGCCAACCTTTATTCTGCAGCCTTCAAGTGCAACGACCCGGCAAAGGTCATCGACATGGCACTTGAACCAATCCCATCAGAAAGTACATTCTATCAGTGCATTGATGACGTCCGCAAGTTCCACAGGCAGAATCCTGACGACTGGAAGGAGTGCTGGTGGGAAATCAACAAGAAGTGGAACAAGGATGTAGGATGTCCAAAGGGTGTATTCCTTAACTTCAACATCGATGCTAAGATCAACGCAGCATTCATCGCTATCGGTCTTCTTTATGGCGAAGGCGATTTCACCAAGTCAGTCGACATTTCTACGAGATGCGGTCAGGACTCTGACTGTAACCCTGCAACCGTAGGTGGCGTACTCGGTGTAATGCTCGGTTACGACAACATCCCTGAATTCTGGCTTAATCCTCTTGATGAAATCTGGAACCTCGATTTCGAGGGTACTACAGTTTCCCTTGACAAGGGCGCAAACTACTCATACAACCAGGCTCTCCAGCTCATCGAGAAGAACGGTGGCTGCACAGAGGGCGACAAGGTTGTAATCCCTCAGCATGAGGTGACAATGCTTCCGCTTGAGCAGAACTTCACCAGCACATACCCAATCTACAGAGAGAGATGGGACTGCTGGATGGACAAGGAATTCGAGTTCGACTTCGAGGGCAACGGTTATGTGATATGGGGTAATCTGGTCAAGACAAAGGAAGTATCTCCAAGATATGCCCATATGGTAGCTATACGTCATATCGGTTCCGAGCCTTTCGCACTTGCAGAACTTGATGACCCATATGTAGCAGAAATCGAAGTATGGATCGACGGCAAGCTTGATGAAGTGTCCATATTGCCTATGAGGAACACCGCACGTAAGCTGGAGCCATCATGGAAATATCTCATGCCGGAGGGCAAGCACACTGTGAAGCTTGTATGGAGAAACCCTCACAAGGACTACCTTCTCCGTATCAACGACATCCAGTACTACTCTGAGAATGAGAACACCAACCAGTTCTACTATTACGCGAGATAATATCCTTATCCGGACAACATGAAAAAAATCTTAATATTCTTTTTATTCAGTATTTTCTGCTCATGCGTAGCAGAAAATACTGAATACATCCTTTTGTCTGATCTAAAACAGAATCATTCTAAACATCGTACTATCAATTCTGCAATCAAGGAAGCCAATCATGCCTTTCATGATTTTTTCCCCATGACGAAATCTTCTTGTGAGGTTGATACTGCTTTCTTCATAACTAATACAACAGATACCCTACTCATTATAGTTAACTATAAACATAACTCCGGATTTGCAATTGTATCTGCGAATAAAGAAGACATGCCCATTTTAGGAATATTTGACAAAGGATCTTTTCAAGAAAATTATGATAACAATCCTGGATTTCAGATATGTTATAATGAAATACTTGCGAATCAAGAACTTTATTATCAACAGAATTTATCCACAAAAAGTATTAACGAGAATTACTACAACGTTGTATCTACTATAACTTCCACAAGTACCATTGGGCCACTAATTAACGTAAATTGGGGACAGCGAGCTCCATTCAATTTATATTGCCCTAATGTACAAACTCCTTTAGCAGGGTGCACACCTGTTGCAATTGCTCAGGCAATGAGTTACTTTGAATATCCTAACGCATTAAGTATAACATATACAGACACTATTTCTTCACCTATTATTTTAAGATGGCGTGATTTGAAAGCGCATAATCATGAGTTCTGTACACCATTATGTAAGACTTGTAAAACCGCAAGTCATCTATTACGTGAGATTGGACATAGATGTAAAGCAAATTACAATGCAAGTTCTACTGGTGCATGGCCTTATGCCGAATACTTAAGTAAATTTAGGTATCAATGTAAACAATCAGCAACATTCAATATAACAGATATTGAAGATTTTATATGGGAATATCGGCTAGCTATACTATGTGGGTTCAATCCTTCCGGAACAGGCCACACATGGGTTGTTGATGGGGTAAAAAATATCCGATATACAAATACTTATTATTTAACAAATCCCGATGGTACAGAAACAGAAGTTTATTCTGAAAATTGCATAGATAAATATTTACATTTTAATTTTGGATGGTACGGCTCTGGCAATGGTTTCATTCTATGTCAAATAGAAGTAAATTGCAATGGAAATACTATTTACCCTAAAACATTGTTCTCCGGAAACTACACTGATATTCGATTACAAATCAGCAATCTAAGATCTAATGCAGCACGTGAGTTATAAAAAAGCGATATACATTCTGATTCTAAACATCTTTTTCTGCTCATGCGGCGAGAAAAAACTTGATGAACAAAAAGAATGTGTCAAGATAAATATCGATGGGTTACAGGGCTACTGGAAAAGCCATGGACAAGGCATTCCTGTCAACGTAGACAACGGGGGCCGTATAACAGAAAAAGGAATTCCAGCACCGTCAGGTCTGCGCAATGCACTTCAATACTATTACAACATTGCAGGTAACAATGTTGAATGCTATGTAACAGGAGTCATTGATGCCAACCTCCCGGAAATCGAAGATAATCCAGTTTATACGATATTTGTAGACAGGAACTATTCTATTTCTGTTGAGAATGAGTATAAGATAAGTACGAACATCTTTGAAAACAACGGATCATATCATGTAGCTGCTGATAATGACACGTCTTCAATAGTGCTGATTAGAGAAGATCAAAGCAATTACGGATATACACATATTTCATTCTCATTGAACACTACAAGTGATTCTGAATGGGCTGCAATGATATCAGACACCATATTTCCTGGAGATACCAGATATAACGATGTCTACGAAATGATATTTAACAATTTTTAAAGTAGCATGAAAAAAATCTTAATATTCTTTTTATTTGCAGCTGCGGCAATGCTGTCCTCATGCTGCAACAACTGCCATACCATCAAATATGGTGAGCAGATCGTCATCGATGAGGCGACAATGATGGACAAGATCAAGGGAGGCTGGTTCGGTCAGACAATCGGCTGCACTTATGGCGGTCCAACCGAGTTCAAGTACAAGGGAGGAATCATCTGGGACGGAATTCCTATCCCTTGGTATGATGACTATATCTACGATACATTCATCCTTGACCCAGGCCTTTATGACGATGTATATATGGACCTGACCTTTGTAGACGTAATGATCCAGCACGGAATCGACGCCCCGGTAGAACTCTTTGCCCAATCATTCGCAAATGCAGACTATAAGCTCTGGCATGCGAATCAGGCGGCCAGATATAATATCCTCAAGGGTATCCCGGTACCGGAATGCGGTCATTGGATGAACAATCCTCATGCTGATGACATAGATTTCCAGATCGAAGCTGACTTCATCGGCATGATGACTCCTGGTCTGCCGGACGTATCAAACGAAATATGCGACAAGATCGGTCATATAATGAACTACGGAGACGGCTGGTATGGAGGTGTGTTCATCAGCGCCATGTATTCTTTGGCTTATGTATGCAACGACATCCCTACCATCGTTACAGAAGCACTCAAGACAATCCCAGAAGGAACAAAGTTCCACAATGCGATCTCAAGCGTGATCAAATACTGGAAGATGTATCCGGATGACTGGAAGAGATGCTGGTTCGAAGTCGAACAGAGACACGGCGTAGACATCGGATGCCCTGAAGGAGTCTGGAACGGGTTCAATATCGATGCAGTGATCAACTCTGCATATGTAGTGATCGGTCTCCTCTACGGTGAAGGTGACTTCTTCAAGACAATGGACATTTCTACAAGATGCGGACACGACTCAGACTGCAACCCTGCATCTGCCTGCGGTATCCTCGGAGTGATGAACGGTTACGAGTGGATTCCTGAAGAGTGGAAGAAAGGATGTGCCAGGATCGAGGATATGGCGTTCCCATACACAACACTCAGCCTCAACTCCATATGCGAGATGAATCTCGAACTTATGAAGGAAATCGTTGTGAAGAACGGCGGATCCTATGAGAACGGAGTGTTCACATTCACATCCAACGAGCCTCATGCAGTGCGTTATGAGCAGTCATTCGAGGGTCTGAAGCCTGTTGACAAGGTTGTCCTCAAGAAGACATTCACTGATGAACTTACCCTCAGATTCAATGGTAATTCCATTGTAGTAGAAGGTGCTGTAATAAAGACTGGTCACAGCAATGATGATTATGTAGCTGAAGTATCTGCATTCATCGATGGTGAGAAGGTTGAAGATTTCCTCATGCCGTTCGACTACATCAAACGCAAATATGAGATCTTCTCAAAATACTGTCTTGACAGCGGAGAACATACCCTGAGACTTGTCATCAACAATCCTCACAGAGACTTTGCCCTCAATGCGACAAACATGGTAATCTATGATAATGAATAGAATCATAGGAATTCTGGCAACCGCCCTCCTTCTCGCATCATACGGATGCGGGAAGGAGACGACGGAGCCTATAACGGATAATGAGCCTGTGGCACCTGCTCCAGAATCCGAACGATACACTAAGGAGGTCATATATCCGAATGTCAGCATCGGATGGACCACATCATTCGCTCTGCTCCTTCCGAAAGACTACGATAAGGATACCGACAGCCGCTATCCTGTCGTCTACATGCTTCACGGCTATGGGGAAAGCGGGAGAGACTGGAGTGAATGGGTCAATACCATTAAAAACATTGAAAACAACGGTCTTCAATCCATGATATATGTGTTCCCTAACTGCGGAAACTCATATTACTGCAACTATTACAACAACGAGAGGCTTTACATGGATCTCATAGTAAAAGATCTCGTTCCGTACATAGACAATAATTACAGGACAATACCGGACAGGGAACATCGTGCCGTAATGGGATATTCCATGGGAGGATTCGGAGCAATGGTACTGCCTCTCAAGAATCCTGATATTTTCAGTATATCCGTACCTCTGAGCATGTCATTCAGAACAGACGAACAGTACATGACCGAGTCACAGTCCGGCTGGGACAATCAATGGGGAAAGATTTTCGGAGGCACAGGAGAAAGCGGTGAAGGACGCCTTACCGACTACTATAAGGCACACTGCCCTTTCTACCAGTTCATTCCTGAAAATCAAGAAGAACTTTCAAAAGTGAAATGGTTCTTCCACTGCGGAGACGATGAAGAGCAATTGCTCATTGCCAACGACAATCTTCATGTCCAGCTCCGCGATTATGGATATGAACACGAATTCCGCATCAGCAACGGAGGACACAGCGGAAGCTACTGGAGAAGTGCCGCAAAGGAGACCCTGCCATGGATCCAGCATGTCATGAATGGAAGTGGAGCATGGACCAGGAGCATGGGAACCCTCTCTTTGAAATCATCCGACCTGAATGAAGACGGGACTTTCTCATCCAAGGCCTACAATGAAGCTGAAGAAAAAGACGGACTTGCGACATTCCTTGTACACAAGGGGTTAAGCAAGGAAACCGTAGACAACTGCATCGGGCTTCTGACTCAGGCAGGATCCATATTCCAGTATATGATCCTCCCTTGTGACCTAGAACAGAAGAGCCTTGAAGAATGGATGACATTCTACAAGGCGAGATACCAGGTCGGCAAGACTATGGAAAAATCACAGGTGATGGCCATCGGAGAGACAGGGAAAGACGTCTGGACCGTCAAAGACCTGTTCAAGAAATTCTATCTGATTGATGCTGACCTCACTGACGCAGAAGAGACTATTGCCGCAGACTCCGGCAGATTCTATTACATTGCATCAACTGATGACAGTCCGTACTATAGGGATGCCAATGCACTGTATGTCTCATGCAAGGAGAACGGAGCTGACTTTGAATACAGAATGTACAACGGCATTGAAGACAAGGAACATGAACTTCTGCTTGCCATACAGAATGCAGTAGAGAAATTCAAATATCAATGAGAAAGTTCAGATTCATAGCCTTATGCGCATTGCTATCCAGCCTGGCGGCACACGCCCAGCGCTGGCAGAGCAACATGGCTTTCCACAGTGAAATGCTGGGAATGGATCTTCCTTATGCTCTTGTGCTACCGGAAGATTATGAGACCGAAACGGAAAAGAGATATCCTGTAATCTACCTTACACATGGCATAGGATGCACACCTGACGACTGGAACGACAGATACATCCGGTTCGAGAATGTCCTGGACTGTCTTGAAGAAGATGGAATCAGCGACTTCATCTATGTCTTTCCTACCGGACTGAATTCATACTACAGCAACACATATGACGGGAAATTCCCTTATATGGATATGTTCATCAAAGAATTCATCCCATTCATTGACGGCAAGTACAGGACTATATCAGACAGGGAGCACAGGGCTACCATAGGCTTTTCCATGGGAGGATTCGGTGCAATGGTTCTCCCTCTCAGGAACACTGATACTTTCTGTTTCTCGGCACCTCTGAGCATGTCGTTCAGGACGGACGAGATGTATCTTGACGAGCCTCTGAAATGGTGGAACGAACAATGGGGATCGATATTCGGAGGTGTGGATCAGGAAGGTGAAGGACGGCTTACAGACTATTATAAGGCACATTGTCCTTTCTATCAGTTCACTGCAGAAAACCTTCAGGAGCTGTCCAAGGTAAAGTGGTTCCTGCATTGCGGTGACGATGAAGAAAGACTGCTCATCGCAAATGACGACCTGCACATCCAGATGCGCGAAAACGGATATGACCACGAATACCGGGTAGGTGACGGAGGTCATACAGGAAGCTACTGGAGGATGTGCCTGCTTGAAGTCATACCATATATTGACCACATCATGAACGGCAGCACATTGAGGGAGTCAAGGATTGCAGTGCCCGAAATAAGCAGGAAGGTAATGCGCAACCGGGACGGAGGAACAGTTATCTATCTTGCACATGACGGACTGAAAAGACGTCTTGTCAAGGATATGGTACGCCTCATCAAGCATGATGCTTCTGAAGACAGACCGCTTGCCGTCGTAACATGCAACACAAGGTGGGCTTCACTTGAAAAGAAGATGAAGAGATGGAGCCGCAGACACCAGTTCACGGATGCGCAGGTCATCGCTCTCGGCAAAGCAGGACGCGAAGCCTATGCTTTAAGAAGCAACTTCTCACGTCTGTATTTCGACAACGCCGACCTGCTTGAGAACGAGACAGGGCTGGCTGCCGATCCTGATAGGTTCTGGTACATTTCCCAGACTGACGACGGGCCATATTATAAGGATATGGGAGGGCTGTACAAGGCATGCAAGGCAAGCGGAGCTGATTTTCAATACAGAGTACGTAACGGAATTCCAGACACCAGGACAGAAATGCTTTCAGGCATTGAAACAATGAAACCATATATCATTTATTAACACTTTTTTTAAAATTTTATCTATCATGAAAAAAATCTTTAAAATTGCAGCTATCGCATTTGCTGCACTCGCAATGATTTCATGCGACAAGAACAAGGACACAGAAACTCCACAGGAACCTGCAGGTGAGGAAGTATCTGCAAGAAAGCGTCTCCTTGCCCTTCCAAGCAAGATTGACGAAGACGGAAATCTTCTTTCCGGACGTACATTCCGCTACAATGCAGACGGATCGCTTGCCGGTGTAGACGAAGTGTGGACTGAGGATGACGGAACATTGGGAACTTATAACCTCAATGTAAAAAGAGAAGGCAACAAGCTTACTCTCTCCAACGACGAGGGCGAGGTAGAGTATGAGTGGACTGTCAACGAACAGGGATATGTCGTTAAGAACGGAGACTATTCTTATGAGTATGATGCAGAAGGTCACCTCACAAAGGTAATCGAGGACTGGGGTGAAGGTCCTCAGGTCGTTTCCATCTGTACTTGGGTGGACGGTAACATGACTTCATGGACAAGAGAAGGAGAAGCAGAAGACGGTGGTGCCCGTGTAAAGAGACAGACTTACAAGGAGGATCTCAATGTTGGAGGAATCTTCACTGTATTCACAGAAAAGAGCAGCCTTAAGAAATGGATGTTCGAGGCCGGCTTCTTCGGAAAGTCTACCAAGAATCTCGTTGCTACTGACAAATGGGATGACCGTGATGTAGCAGCTACATTCGAGTACAGAACAGACGATGACGACTATGTCATTGCTGAGGTCAAGTACTGGGAAGGCGAAATCGACGACGAGACTTATTACATCTGGGAGGACGCAGAATAATCTTCAGATTACAGATCAAAGGGCCGGCCATCGGGTCGGCCCTTTTTATACAAAACTTATGAAGCCCTATATCACTGCCCTGATACTCATTGTATCAAGCCTTGCTTCGGCATCAGGACAACCTCAAAGATTCATGGAAGTCTTGAGGAACGATCCGGACATGGCCGCATCAAACTACAGGAGATATCATTTTTCCGAAACGGAGCTGACACCTGCACCAAAGGGTTACAGACCGTTCTACATCAGTCATTATTCACGCCATGGTTCGCGTTATCATACGGGAGAGTCATACTTCCGTCTATGCATGCCGTTGATGGCCATATGTGACAGCCTCGGCATCCTCTCAGAAGATGGGAAAGCATGGTATAAGGATGCACAGAGCGTGCTTAATGAGCACCGGGGAATGTTCGGCATGCTGACCACCCTCGGTTCAAAGGAACAGGACAGTATCGGTAAAAGAATCGCAGAACGCTTTCCTGAAGTCTTTTCCGGGAAAGAAGGAAGAACTGAAATCCGAAACAGGTCGACACGCGTGCAGAGAAGCATCGTCAGCATGGCAAGCTTCAACACAGCAGTAGCACAGAATGCACCTTCACTGCATTTCTCCTACTCGGCAGGAGACAAATTCAGGGCATACCTCAATCCTGATCCGGAGAATTATCCTATTATCGACAAGTTCGAAGATAAGGTTGAAGACTCGCTGAAACACATGATAAACACATCGCGGGTGCTTGAAGTGCTGTTCAATGACACTGCGACAGCACGCAAAGTCATATCAGATGCATATAGCTTCGTAAAAGGAATTTTCCTGGTGTCATCCATCAGTCCCAACACGGATGTCTGTCCGGATATGCTTAAATACTTTCATGAAGACGACATTTTCGGGCATTGGACAATCAGGAACAACATCATATATGCAGGCTACGCAAACTCTATGGAAATGGCTGAAGAAGTAGCGACAATCGCCCGACCACTTATCAGGGATATAGTCGAAAAGGCAGAAGAGGCACTTGCTCAAGGCAGCAAACTTGCAGCAGACTTCAGGTTCGGCCATGATACGGGCCTGCTCCCTCTCGTGGCAACCATAGGAATTGAAGGGATGGACACACGATGGAGTGCATACAAGGCACATGAATACTGGAATTCTTCAGAATTCATACAGATGGCTTCAAGCCTGCAGATGATATTCTACAGGAACCGGAAGGGTAATATACTTATCAAGCTGCTGTATAATGAGAAAGAGACCACCATTCCTGCCTTGAAACCGGAAGATGGTCCCTATTATTCCTGGCAAAGTCTGAGAGACTATCTGCTGTCTCTTTAATGTCAGAGCTTTACGTTAAAGGTAAGCCAGACCACATTGTCATCTACCCGCTTGTTGTAGTGATCCTGATAGACATACTGAATCAATATCGATAAGGATTTCGTGACTGATACACTGACTCCTGCATGATATCTTGTCCTCACAAATTCCGACATATAGAATGGTTCCACTGCCACTAAAGGAGAAATAGGCGTCTTAGGTATCCTGTAGCGTATCTGAGCTTTGGTCCTGAAAAGGAATCCCCAGCTGTTGTCCGGCTGCTTCCAGGTAGCTTGAAGCCTCTGTCTCAAAGACAGGTCGAAGCCCGAATTCTTATAGGAAAACACCACCTGAGGAAAAAGTCTGATATTGAATCCTGAATGCATCCACGCAAAATCAGACTGCATGGTCGCTTTCATCCATGGCAATATTTCATATTCCACCAAAGGCCTGATATAATACTGCTGAGTCTTCGAGACATTATTAAAGGACCTGTGTTCAGTACGGATACCGACAGTCCACCTTTCTGAAACATCCTTCTTCAGAGAAACGGCATTCCAGAAACACAGGTCATGGTCCTGGGCAAAAAGCACTGATGGAAGAATCATCAGTGCAATAAAGGACAATATGCGTCTGATACCTGTCATCATCAATGCTTGAAGTGGCGCATTCCTGTACAAAGCATGGTGATTCCGCATTCATTTGCTTTCTTCACAGAATCCTCATCACGCACACTTCCACCAGGCTGCACGATGGCCTTCACACCATATTCCGCGGCAAGCGTCACTGTGTCATCAAACGGGAAGAAACCGTCGGAACCAAGGACAAGTCCTTCCTTGCGTATATCCTTCCCCTCCTCTGCCAATGCAGTTGCGGCCTGTTCCAGAGCAATCCTTGCCGAACCGACACGATTCATCTGACCTGCTCCTACCCCTAGAGTCGCACCATCCTTCACTACAACGATAGCATTCGACTTGACATGCTTGACGATTCTCCATGCAAAATCCAGATCAGTAAGCTGGGCATCGGAGCATGGCTTGACTTCTGTTACGCACATGTCGGATGTCACAGTCTTAGTGTCTATATCCTGTTCCTGTACGAGGATACCGCCATTCATGCTTACATACTGGCTGTGTCCGCCATCTTCCTTGCTCATATCCACCTTGAGCAGACGCAGATTCTTCTTGGTACAAAGAACCTCAAGAGCTTCCTGTGTAAAGTCTGGAGCCATAATAATCTCTAAAAAGACCGGTTTCATAAGCTCTGCTGTTTCCTTGTCCACCTCTCGATTGACAGCAACTATTCCTCCGAAGATACTGACTTTATCTGCTTCATAAGCCTTTTTCCAGGCATCAGCCACATCCGTTCCGATAGCAGCACCGCATGGATTCATATGCTTCAAGCCCACACAGAAAGGAGCATCAAACTCACGTACAATATTGAGGGCCGCATTCGCATCCTGTATATTATTATATGAAAGTTCCTTTCCATTAAGTTGTATGGCGGTAGCAAGAGAGTAAGGGACAGGATCAGGAGAAGCATAGAATTTAGCAGTCTGATGCGGATTTTCGCCATAGCGGAGACTCTGCTTGAGATCGTACTCAAGGAACAGCTTTTCATTCAGACCGGCAGCCTTACGCATATATGCTGCAATCATCATGTCATACTCTGCGGTATGGGTATATGCCTCTGCCGAAAGACGGAGTCTTGTTTCTCTTGTAGTGTTGCCGAACTCCCGAATCTCGCTTATTATCTTATCATAGTTGTCAGGATTGCATACCACAGTCACCGCACTCCAGTTCTTGGCAGCACTGCGAAGCATAGACGGCCCCCCTATGTCGATGTTTTCGATTGCATCTTCCATAGTGACATCCGGCCTGGCAATCGTCTGCCTGAACGGATACAGATTCACACACACCATATCTATGAATTCAATACCGTTCTCCTTCAGCTGTGCGATGTGACTGTCAAGATCCCTGCGTCCAAGAAGTCCTCCATGAACCTTCGGATGAAGGGTCTTCACCCTTCCATCACATATTTCGGGAAAACCTGTCACTTCACTGATGTTGATCACATCAAGACCTGCAGTCTGCAGAAGCTTCATTGTTCCTCCTGTTGCTATGATTTCCCAACCTAGTTCAACCAGCTGACTGGCAAATTCCACAACACCTGTCTTATCACTTACACTAAAAAGCGCTCTCATATCTGTTTTATTATCAAGTTTCTAATATATGAATTCTCCAAATTCAGAACGGATTATGAGTTCCTTGTGGTCAGAAGCCTCTACACGGCCCACTATTCTGGCATCAACTCCAAAACTTCTGGAAATCGACATTACCTCCTCTGCATGTTCCGGAGCAAGATAGACCTCAAGACGATGTCCCATATTGAACACCTTATACATTTCAGCCCAATCAGTGCCACTCTGTTCATGTATTGTCCTGAAGAGAGGCGGAACAGGGAAAAGGTTATCCTTGACCACACGTATATCATCTCCCACGAAATGCAGTATCTTGGTCTGCGCACCTCCTGAACAATGAACCATTCCATGAATCTGAGGTCTTAGCTGATCAAGCAATTTCTTCACTATCGGTGCATAAGTCCTTGTTGGGGAAAGAACAAGTTTTCCAGCATCCAGCGGAGCACCATCCACCTTATCCGTAAGATTGAGCTTTCCGCTGTAGACAAGGTCTTCCGGAACTGCCTTGTCATAACTTTCCGGATACTTCTGAGCCAGATATTTCGCAAATACATCATGACGGGCGCTTGTCAGGCCATTGCTGCCCATTCCGCCATTATACTCTTTCTCATACGTCGCCTGTCCAAATGAAGCAAGGCCCACAATAACATCCCCAGGACGGATATTGGCATTGTCTATAACATCACTGCGCTTCATCCGGCAAGTTACAGTAGAATCCACGATTATAGTGCGAACCAGATCTCCCACATCGGCTGTCTCTCCTCCTGTAGCATAAACACCTACCCCCATCTGCCGAAGTTCGGCCAGGAGTTCATCCGTGCCATTGATGACGGCACTTATCACCTCCCCTGGAATCAGATGCTTATTGCGGCCTATGGTGGATGAGACCAGAATATTGTCTACGGCCCCCACACAAAGAAGATCGTCAATATTCATTATAAGTGCGTCCTGCGCGATTCCCTTCCACACACTCAGATCTCCGGTCTCCTTCCAATAAAGATAGGCAAGCGATGACTTTGTACCTGCACCATCTGCATGCATAATATTGCAATACTCCGGATCTCCACCCAGAATATCAGGAATTATCTTGCAGAACGCTTTAGGAAAAATGCCTTTGTCGATATTCTTGATGGCATTATGCACATCTTCTTTGGATGCAGACACTCCACGCTGCATATACCTCTGGTTGCTCATAAAGGGTATGGATTTTAGACTTTTTTCTATTTCGCAATTGCGGTGCAAAAATAATAAAAGAAAGCGAGACCCGAAAGAGCCCCGCCTTAAATGTTTTCACAACGGAATAATCCTTATTGTGAATCGTCATTACCTATTGTTATCAGTCGTTCAAAGATACTAAATTGAAAGCAATTCACAAGGGATACAAGAAGGCATCCGGCTTGGGAAGATTGCTGTCAGAAGCCCAAACCAATGGACAACAATACAACTTTGGTACCGTCTAACGGAATCTTAAGGGAGCATCTGAAAAAACTGTATATACCGACATTAATATCCCACCATACATCAAATTTTGTTTTTTTAGTTCCTTCAGGTTCCATTCCCCAAAGAGGCTCTACTTCCTTTCCATTCTGGAAAGATTTTGACTTATCATCCACGGTCCACCATAGACAAGGTCCAGTACTTATCTCTATAGCCTTTTCAGCAAAACTGCAACCGACATTCAATGGCAGTAAAATAGAACACGTAGTTCTCTTTGTCTTAAAATCATTATTTTCAGAACTTGAAAAATATCCATTAAAAGCCAATCCTGCCCATGTAAAAATATTTTTATGTAAATATTTTTTATAACCTAATCCGGCGGTAACGCCACCATTGCGTGTATCTGATTTGAAATAAGACGAGTTTAAGTCATATGTCAGAATTACTCCCAGGTAATCAGTCTGCGCCCAACTATCTTCCTGCTCAGAATCATCTATTATTGTCGCTACTGTATTGGGCACCACGGAGGACAATGACGACGAACTTGTGTATACACTCGGCATCGAAGATGTGTTTTTGGGTAGAGAAAACGATGTATTTGACCTCAATGGACTATTTGAAGATACATCAGATTTATTTTGCTTTACATTTAATTCAGAACTTGATGCAACGGCCCGTTCCATCGTGTCATAATACATCATCTGTCTGTTTACATAACCCGTCCTATCTCCCTTCCGAACCATAACAACACCATTTTCAGCAAATGGTGACTTGCTGATTTCACTATAAATTTCATCGTAGAATGAAGCTGACAGCCAATTTCCATTTTGATCGATAAATCCATATATTATTTTTGTTCTGCTGCGGTCTAAAATGCCGGCAACAGCTATTCCTTCATAGAAAGGCTCTGCATATGCAAAATCCTTATCAATGACTTTATTTCCATTTTTATCAACAAAAAAGGCTTTGTCATCAATAAATACAGCCGCCATTCCATTTTTATATGGCATCACCGCCGAATATATTTCATCATTAATTTTATTACCTTGTTTATCAATAAAATACCATTTCTTTCCATTCTTTGTCACCCCGCAGACGCCATCGCTGAATCCACATGCATGGACATTCTTATACGTGCAAGGTATGATTATTTTACCTGATCTGTCGATAAAACCATATTTCGATGATTTGGCTACAGCCGCCATGTCTTCATTAAAGCTCTGAGCATTGTCATAGATATAAGGAATTACAAGCCGTTCATCCTGCACGTATCCATACTTTCCATTATTTCCTACACTCGGTACTTGCGCAAGACAGTAAATCCCTGCAACCATAGTGACAAATATCAATGTAAATTTCTTCATAGGAATTATTTTGCTTTAAGACACGTAAGCTTAATGATTTCATATTTAGGATTCACCCAATCCGGAAAGACTTCGTTTATGATGTTCTCATTCTCCTGACCAAAAGCATTCAGTCCCGATCCCACTTTCTTTTCAGCAAAATACTGTGTAGTGATATTATATCGGGTATCGTCTTCACCTAATGTATACACAAACAATGTAGTGATGCATACAGGAGTATTACTTTGACCATATGACACCACCCTGCCCGATTCAAACTTATTGTCAAGATTTCCGAAGCATAACATTCCATAATCATTCTTCATCATCTTCATATGGCGATGATGATAAATATTGTTGAAAAAGGATGTTGCCTCCTGAGTAAGCAATATAATGCCATCAAAACTGATTGAAGAATGAGGTGCTATTAATATCTCTGTTCCAGATGCTATTTCTCCAAGTTCTTGTACATGCGAATTTCTCATAATTTTTGAGTCGCTGACAACCAAATGTATGATGTTGTCAGTCTTGTTGGTCAGAACAATGGAAATCTGAGGCTGCGGATGATAACATCCTGCCTGATCAAAACAAACCAAAGGGTTCGTTATGTCGTATTCAACAGTCAGTACACTGTCATCGCACACAGACTCATTTGTCTGACTCATAATATAGTACACAAATCTAGCCGGTGCTGCAGACAATGTTGTACTTAAAAGAAACAATGACAAAAAAAACGAAAGATTAGTTTTCATAAGTTTTAAATCCCTTATTATTATCCGAGACCTCCCTAACTCGAAGATGATAAAAAAAAGACGTGGGAGTCTCTACTTTTGCTCATCCTCAACTCAGGCCTTCGCTGCCCACCTTAAAGGATAAGCAACGAAGGGCCCACGTCTGGGATGTATACAAGACTCCACGCCACAGCATGGTGAACGAAGATACATCAACGATGGACGTCCCGTTGCCGTATCTTCCTTAAGGTAATCAAAGTTGCGAAGTTTGAGTCAAGAAGATAAACGTCAAGTAACGTCTTTATCAACATATGTCACGCTGACTATCCCGACGGGTAAGTCAGCATGACAAAGATAAACTATTATTCGATATTCTGCAAGGAAAGCAACCCTTATTGACACCGGCTTTATCTTTTCCCTGCCCGGTATAGCTGCCATGAGTTGTATAGATTATGCCAGATGCTGTAAAGGCCTCCGACTATGGCTGTTTCGGGTGTCATGAAAGTATAGCCCATCCATATCGCAAAAACCGTATTCTTCTGTCCCAATGACTGCCCTGCAGTAACTGTCCTTACCTCTCTGGCACGCTGAGCAGCATCTTTACGACTCCTCAGATCAGTTTCACGCACCTGTCTTCCAGGTCTGTATCTGCTTCCCACAAAACGTCCTGCCGCAAACTGAAAGATGCAACAGATCAGGGAAACCAGTGCCATCATCAGAATAAGTCCGACACTCATCGTACTATGTACAATAGATTTGGTTGTAACTGCAATGGCCAAGGTCAATGCAACCGCCCATAGATAAAAGGCAAGGTCAGGAAAACCCGTCAACCATCTATGCGCCTTCGGAGCAAGATACCGCACGAGCCATGCCGCAAGACATGGGAAAATCAGTAATGGAAAGACTCTTGCCACTATAATGCTGAACCCGGTAAAGAAATCCATATCCTGAACAGGATGGATCAAAGGCAGGACAACAGGCACAAGGACAGCTGTCAAGAGATTTATCAGAACAGTATATGTAGTTATCCCTGCCACATCACCTCCCAGTTTCTGCGTAACCACAGCCGCCGCAGTTGCCGTTGGACATATGAGACACAGCATCGCACTTTCTATCAGCACGACAGCATCATCAGATGATTCAGAAAAAAGACTTATCAGCAACAATGCCACCGCACCCAATCCCACGAAGATTCCCCCTTGTATCAGAAGCAACCACCAATGCCACCTGTGAGGCTTCAGATCCTTTGGCTCTATCCTGCAGAATGTAAGAAAGAGCATCGCAAAGATCAAAGCCGGCTGCAGCAGACCGACAATGACGTCAAGAAACGGTCCTGCGACATGAATCGGATCCGGCAGGCTATAATAAACAAGATAACCGGATACTCCCGTCACCATAGCAATGGGAAGCATCCAGTTTCTTATTATACTCTTTATGTTCATAGATTCCTCAACAAGTTCGGAATGCAAGGTCATACAGAAAGTCAGTATAGCTGTCTGACTACTCAGAGTAAAGTTCTGTAGGATACTGATGGTTGAAGCATGCAAGACACATGTCGTTCCTGTGACCGGCAGCAAGCATACCCTCATGTGACAGGAATGCCAGCGAGTCGGCATCAATGAGCCTGCATACCTGATCCACATCATTGGCGTTGCTGATAAGCTCCTCCGGAGTATGCACATCAACCCCATAATAGCAGGTGTATTTAAGAGGTGCACTTGCAATACGGACATGCACTTCCGCAGCACCGGCTTCCCTAAGCATCTTCACAATCTTCAAAGACGTAGTTCCACGCACTATCGAATCATCCACCAGCACAACCCTCTTTCCTTTCACAATAGTCTTGACAGGAGAAAGTTTCATCTTGACGCCTTTTTCACGAAGTGACTGCGTCGGAAGAATGAATGTCCTGCCTACATATTTGCTCTTTATCAGTCCCATTTCATAAGGAAGTCCGCTGGCTTCAGCATATCCCTGAGCCGCACTCAGGCTGGAATCCGGAACACCGATTACAATATCTGCATCTGCAGGAGCCTCCTTGAAAAGGATACGGCCAGACTCTTTCCTGTAATTGTGAACATTACATCCTTCTATATCGCTGTCCGGACGAGCGAAATAGACATATTCCATTGCGCACATTGCATGTCGCTCCGGCTCTGCATAGAACTGGCTCCTTATGCCATGATGGTCCAATGTTACTATTTCACCCGGCTCCACATCCCTGATATACTCAGCGCCAAGGACATCAAATGCACAGGTTTCACTGGCAACGACATAGCCATCTCCCAACTTTGCTATCGCAAGCGGATGGAATCCGTATTTGTCACGACATGCATAGATACGGCGTCCGGTCATCACTACAAATGCAAAGGCCCCGTCGAGCATATTGAGTGCGTTCTTGAGAGAATAGATTCTCGGATGATCCTTATCCATTCCCTGTTTCTTTATCAGATGCGCAAGTATCTCAGCATCAGAAGAAGACTGGAACAGACTTCCCTTGTCTTCCATTTCCTCACGAAGCTGACGATAATTTACGATCTGGCCATTGTTTGCCAATGCAAAATCACCTGAATTATGATGGAAAAGGAAAGGCTGGAGATTCTCCACACCCTTACATCCGGCATTGCTGTAACGCACATGACCTATTGCCATCCTTCCCGGAAGTTTTGCCAGTTTCTGTTCATTGAACACCTCCGAAACCAGACCGTCTCCCTTTACCCTATGGAACTGGCCGTCGGAGGCCACAGAAACGATGCCACAGCCTTGCTGACCTCTGTGCTGAAGAGCATGAAGGCCATAATAAGCCAGACCGGCAGCATTTTCTACACCATATATTCCAAGCACACCACATTCGTGATGCAGCTTATCATCCCTATACACATTATTACACTTACACATTTTATAAACCTCTAAAATATTCCACAGCATTGACAAAGAGAGGCTGTTCGCGGGTATCATCGTCAATATTCTTGAAAAGATTCTCCTCATATCGCTCAGTATGACCCATCTTTCCTAAAATCTGTCCGTTACGACTTATTATACCTTCTATAGCATAATATGATCCGTTAGGGTTATAAGGAGACTCCATTGTCGGTTCCTCCTCAAGAGGGTCTACATACTGGAAAGCCACCTGTCCGTTTGCAAAAAGTTCACGTGCGAGTTCCTCGTTTACTACGAACTTACCTTCGCCATGACTGACTGCAATGGTATGAAGGTCACCTATGGCAAAATCCTTAAGCCAAGGAGAATTTGTCGTAGCTACACGTGTGGTCACCATCTGGGATATATGGCGGTTGATATCGTTGCGGAAAAGTGTAGGACTATCCTTCGTCACCTGTCCGAGACGACCATAAGGCAGGAGTCCTGACTTTACCAGAGCCTGGAAACCATTGCATATACCCAATATCAGACCTCCTCTGTCAATGAGACGATGCACTGCCTCTGCTATATCCTTGTTGTTCAATATATTGGCAATGAACTTACCGCTTCCGTCCGGTTCGTCGCCTGCCGAGAATCCTCCACACAACATCAGGATATGACATTCGTCAATATTCTTCTTCATTTCCGCAATGGACCTGAAGATATCATCTTCGGTAAGGTTACAGAACACACTCATGCGCACCTGCGCTCCGGCATTACGCCAAGCTTTAGCCGAATCATAATCACAGTTCGTACCTGGAAATACCGGAAGATACGCAACAGGATTTTCCACCGGCTCGCCATTGTATTTCATATCCGATCTCTTGACCTTCAGAGGCTTTGTTCCTTCCATGCCGGATGGCTTCAATGCCTTATGGCTG
Organism: Bacteroidales bacterium; assembly: GCA_017442315.1. Lineage (GTDB taxonomy): Bacteria > Bacteroidota > Bacteroidia > Bacteroidales > UBA932 > Cryptobacteroides. Next base: position 38,384 of record JAFRZX010000030.1, on the reverse strand, counting down.
GCCTCAGCTGTATCTGGATATACTTCAGCGAACTTCGCTCCGTTCACAGCCATAAGTTCAAATATATCGAATTTCTTCCCGTTGACAGTAAGTATGCTTTCCTCTCCGTCAGTCACCTCACCGATGAGAACAGCATTCGGATAGTCAAGTTCATTTTCTGATTCAACCAGAATAGAGCCATAACCATAATTGAAGAGTTCAGACTCAGGGAAATTGATCTTGGCATCCAGTCCGTTACCGAAGGACATCTTGCATATAGCCTCTGCAAGTCCTCCGAATCCGAGAGCATAGCCCGAAACTATATTCTCTGCAATTATCTGTTCATGAATATAATTCCAATTGGCTTTAAGCTGGTCCACATCCGGCATATGATTCTCCAAAGGAGTATGCCTGATCAGATACAGCTTGTTGCCTTCGTACTTCAGCTCAGGCGAAATCACCTGATTTGCATCAACCGTAGTGATGCCGAATGCCATAAGCATCGGAGGCACATTTATATTCTCGAATGTTCCGCTCATCGAATCCTTTCCACCAATCGAAGGCAGTCCCAGTCCGACCTGCATCTTCAAGGCACCAAGAAGCGCGGAAAGCGGCTTGCCCCATGACTTGCTGTCTGTCATACGTTCGAAATACTCCTGATATGAAAAACGCATCCTTTCATACGAAGCACCGGCAGCCACAACTTTAGCACAGGCTTCTACAACCGCATAAGCAGCACCATGATAAGGACTCCAGCTCGTAATGAACGGATTATATCCGAATGCCATTATGGATGCCGTGTCAGTATAGCCGTCTGTAGGAAGCTTTTGAACCGACACCTGTGTTTCCGTAGTCTGCAACATACCTCCGAACGGCATAAGGACCGTAGATCTTCCGATTGTAGAATCAAACATCTCGATCAGCCCCTTCTGGGATGTTACATTAGGATCCTGAAGATTATGGAATATCTTGTCACGAAGGGTATCTCCAGGCACTGTCCTTTCAAAAGGGTTCTTCTGCTCCACAGCCCCGACAACAGCATTCGCATAATGTCTGGCTCCTGCACTGTCTATGAACTCACGGGAGAGATCCACAACGATTCTTTCTCCCTGGAACATTCTCATCCTTCCCCTGTCGGTAACATCAGCCACATGGGTGACTTCGACATTCTCGCTTGCACAATAAGCCATCATTTCTTCCTTGTCCCCTGCCTCAATCACAACCGACATACGTTCCTGTGACTCACTGATCGCCAATTCAGTAGAATTGAGTCCATCGTATTTTACCGGAACCCTGTCAAGATATATGTCAAGACCGTCTGTCAGCTCCCCAATCGCGACACTCACGCCACCTGCACCGAAATCATTGGATTTCTTGATGAGTCTTGTAACCTCCGGACGGCGGAAAAGTCTCTGAAGCTTTCTTTCCTCCGGTGCATTTCCTTTCTGCACCTCACTGCCGCAAGTCTCAAGGGATTCCTCAGTATGTTCTTTAGACGAACCGGTTGCACCACCAACTCCATCACGGCCTGTGCGACCTCCCAAAAGAAGTACCACATCACCTGGAGCCGGACTCTCTCTACGCACACTATCGGCCTTGACAGCTCCCACAACAGCTCCTACCTCAAGACGCTTGGCGACATAGCCTTCATGATAGATCTCGCGGACATGAGTGGTAGCCAGACCTATCTGGTTGCCATAGCTTGAATATCCATGGGCCGCCTTACGTGAAATGACGCTTTGAGGAAGTTTTCCGGGCAAAGTCTCCGAAACCGGACGATAGATGTCGCCGGCTCCGCTGACACGCATCGCCTGATACACATATGCTCGTCCGGAAAGCGGGTCACGGATGGCCCCGCCCAGACATGTTGCTGCTCCACCGAAAGGTTCTATCTCAGTCGGGTGGTTATGCGTCTCGTTCTTGAATTGAAGAAGCCACTTCTCTGAAGTCATATCTCCTTCATCCGTAACTATATCGACATCCACATATATGCTGCATGCATTGTTTTCCTCACTGACCTCCATATCGTCCAGCAGACCTTTTGATTTAAGGTAGCGGGCACCGATTGTAGCCAGATCCATAAGATTCACATCCTTCTGCTCGCGTCCAAGTTCCTTGCGGATCTTCATGTAAAGGTTAAGGGTGCCATCTATCTCATCCTTAAGGAAAGACTCCTCAACTTTGATATCCTCGATCTCTGTAGTAAAGGTCGTATGACGACAATGATCGCTCCAGTATGTATCGAGAATCCGAAGTTCGGTTTCAGATGGGTCACGGCCTTCCTTCCTGAAGTAATTCACAACTTCACGAAGGTCATCAGCATTCATTGCCAGCCCCATATTTCTGCAATATGGCGCAAGCTCTTCTTCAGTCAATGCCGTCAATCCGTCAAGGACCGGCACCGGAGTAACTTCAGGCTGCTCCATGACTGTAAGTTTATCCAGATTCTTCTCTCTAGACTCTACTGCATTGATATAATATTTCCTGATCTTTGCGAGAACTTCATCAGAAGTATCTTCAGGCAGAATGATGAGTTTCGAGCTCTTGATGCTCACTTTTGCAGAAGGGTCGATAAGACGCACACAATCCACAGCCGAAGCAGCACGCTGATCAAACTGGCCCGGCAGATACTCCACTGCTATGTATTTTGATCTATCCAGGTTACACTCATCTGTCACACTATCTGTCACAATCTCTCCGAAAACCCTATACCGGCTCTCTTCCAGAAGTTCTTCAGAAAAGCCGAACAGGTCATAGACATTCAGCAGCCTTAAAGACTTGAGGTCAAGCTGCAGATTCTCATTCAATTCACCAAGAAGGCAGCGAGCCTCCACCTGAAATTCAGGATGTTTTTCTACGTAGATACGATAGTTTCCCATAATTCTATATTGTTGCATCAAGAACTTTCTGTGTCTGCTCTTTTCTGAACTGTTCCAGTCTTGCCGCCAACCCCTCATCTGTCAGGGCCAGGATCTGAGCTGCGAAAAGACCGGCATTCTTAGCTCCGTTTATTGCCATTGTAGCCACCGGGACACCTGCCGGCATCTGAACGATAGACAGAAGCGAGTCCATTCCTCCGAGTGCCTTCGTCTGTATAGGAACTCCTATTACCGGCACGGTAGTCATGCCAGCAACCACACCTGCAACATGGGCCGCACCTCCAGCCCCAGCTATGATAGCTCCTATTCCTTCCGATTTTGCCGATTTTGCGAATTCACACATAAGGTCCGGGGTTCTGTGGGCGCTGATCACCTTCTTTACAACCTCGACTCCGAGATCTTCAAGAACATTGATAGCCTGCGACATGATCTCAAGATCGCTGGTAGAGCCCATGATGACTGCTGTTTTCATACTATCAAAAAATTTTACATTATAAAAATTTTGTGAAAGTCTGATAGCTGTTCGCTATCGTTCACTCTCACGATGAAAATCATTTGATATAACCCTTGGGCGAAAACTTATCAAAGATTTTCATGTTCGGTTTCATAATAGACTATTTAGATGTTTTTCATTAAAACCGCCGCAAAGATAATAATAAATCGTATATTTGCAGGTTGTCAGAGAAACAGTTTTTAGGATTATGAGAGAATTATATATCACTAATTCGCTTTCAAGAAAAAAAGAATTATTCAAGCCTCTTAACCAAGGGCATGTCGGACTTTACGTATGCGGTCCTACAGTCTATGGAGATGCCCATCTGGGGCACGCAAGACCAGGCGTCACCTATGATGTATTCGTCAAGTTGCTGCGTCATCTGGGATACAAGGTACGCTATGTCCGTAACATTACCGACGTAGGACATCTTGAACATGATGCCGACGAAGGAGAGGACAAGATAGCAAAGAAAGCCCGTCTCGAACAGCTTGAACCTATGGAGGTAGTACAAAAGTGTACTCTGGCCTATCATGAGGCCATGCGCATGCTCAATGTAGCTCCTCCATCCATTGAGCCACGCGCTTCAGGACACATCATCGAGCAGATTGATCTCGTGAAGAAGATTCTCGATGCAGGATATGCTTATGAAAGCAACGGTTCCATATATTTTGACGTACTCAAATACGACAAGGACCACAAATACGGAATATTGTCCGGAAGGACACTGGACGAAGTCAAAGAAGGCACCCGCGACCTTGACGGACAGCAGGACAAGCGTGCATCATATGATTTTGCACTCTGGAAGAAAGCCTCTCCGGAACACATCATGCGCTGGCCTTCACCTTGGAGCGACGGATTCCCTGGATGGCATCTGGAATGTTCTGCCATGAGCGAGAAATATCTAGGCAAGGAATTCGACATCCATGGCGGAGGAATGGACCTGCTGTTTCCTCATCATGAGTGCGAAATTGCCCAGAACACAGCTTCAAGAGGGTGCAGCGGTGTGAAGTACTGGATGCACAACAACATGATCACCATAGAAGGAAAGAAGATGGGCAAATCTTTGGGAAATTTCATAACTCTGCCAGAACTGTTTTCCGGCAGGCATGAGAAACTGGCCCAGGCCTATTCCCCAATGACCGTCCGTTTCTTCATCCTTCAGGCACATTACCGCGGCACACTTGACTTCAGCAACGAAGCTCTTCAGGCTGCAGAAAAAGGGCTCAGAAGAATCATCCTGGCCGCAAAGGATCTTCGCGCACTTGCCGTCTCAGCGGGAGTGCAGCCGGCAAAGGCTCTTGCATACGGTGAGTTTGTCAACACAACGGCCCCTGACAGAATCAATGCATCAAATACAGAAGTACGTGAACTGGTTGAAAAAGTCTACGAAGCCCTTTGTGACGACCTGAACACACCTGTAGCCCTGTCGCATATCTTCGATGCAATACGCATGATAAACTCTGCCAAAGACAGGAAGATAACACTTGACAGATCCGACATCCAGGCGCTGATGGACCTCTTTGACAACATCGTATCAGGAGTTCTCGGTCTTAAGGACGAAGAAAATGAAGGCGGAAAGGCAGCCAAGACCATCGACGGCCTCATGCAGATGGTTCTAGAGCAGCGCAAAGCAGCAAAAGCAGCAAAGGACTGGGCTACCAGTGACCGCATCCGTGATGACCTCAAGGCCATCGGAATACAGATAAAAGACACCAAAGACGGTGTGGAATGGACCATTGAATGATGAATTTCATAAGCAACATACTCTGGGCAATCTTCGGAGGCCTTGTCATTAGTCTGTATTATGCCTTGATGGGGGTCTTCTTCTGCATTACCATAATCGGCATTCCCTTCGGCCTGCAGCTCATGAAGATGGCCGGGCTGTCACTCCGGCCTTTCGGTCACGACGTACAGTCCGACACCAACGACGGAGGCTGCCTTTCAATCCTGATGAATGTCATATGGATTATTTTCGGTGGCATTGAGATCGCCCTGCTCCACATAGGATTCGGCATCATATGCTGCATTACGATAATAGGAATCCCGTTCGGCATACAGCATTTCAAGATGGCAATCCTGGCTTTTGTCCCGTTCGGCAAGAAAATATCATAAAGACATGTATAAATTCATATCATGGAACGTCAACGGCCTGAGGGCTGTATATGGCAAGGGGTTTGCCGACATATTCAAAGAACTGGATGCGGATTTCTTCTGCCTGCAGGAAACAAAGATGCAGGCTGGACAACTGGATCTTGAATTTCCAGGATACCGTTCATATTGGAACTATGCAGACAAAAAAGGATATTCCGGAACCGCCATATATACCAGACACGAACCTGTTTCGGTCACATTTGGCATCGGGATTGACGAGCATGACCATGAGGGCCGCGTCATAACTCTTGAAATGAATGACTTCTTTCTCGTTTGCGTATACACACCAAATTCACAGGACGGATTGAAAAGGCTGGATTACAGAATGAAGTGGGAAGACGACTTCAGGAATTATCTGTGTGGACTGGCCTCCCAAGAGTATCCCGCCGAAGACGGAAGCACCAGGAGAAAAGGTGTCATAGTCTGCGGAGACCTGAACGTAGCGCATAAGGAAATAGACCTGAAGAACCCCAAGACCAACAGGATGAACGCAGGATTCACAGACGAAGAACGCGCTCAGTTCACCAATCTTCTGGAAGCCGGATTCATAGACACTTTCAGATATTTCCATCCGGACCAGACCGACATATACTCATGGTGGTCATACAGATTTCAGGCACGGCAGAAGAACGCCGGGTGGCGTATCGATTATTTCGTAGTATCGGAAAACCTGCGCGACAGACTCGCAGGGGCTGAAATACATACCGAGATTTTCGGATCAGATCATTGTCCGGTAGAGCTTACATTGAAGACACAGCACGCTGCATTGTAAAGGTGGACTCTGCATGTCAATCCAGACGTTCGACCTTCAGTTGCTGTATCCTATACTCATCATCCTCCTTCATCTTCACAAATATCGTAACGAGAAACATTTCTCCACCCGCATTAAGGATTCCCAATGCTGATTTCATGTTGGAACGTCCTGCCTTGTGTGTTATTTCAAAAGAACGCGGAGTATAAGAGATGAAAAAGGATTTCATTATCTGCCTGGCCTGGTTGCGGCCGGTATCATTGGATTTGGAAAAGATAGTTATTTCAAGATTGTCGGAAAACCATGCAGACAGTTTATCCGCATCTCCCTTTTCCATATACTTCGATATAGGATTGAAAACATCATATCCCTTATCTTGGCCATATGCCGTCTGACAGACGAAAAACGCCACTGACGCCGTCAATAGTCCAATAATATATCTATCCATCTGATTTTTCTGATTTGGAGACAAATATACTGCAAAATCCGGGCCTGTCAAATTTTATCAACAACAATACATGGCTGGATTTTTGCATGAACTTTTTTTCGTACATTTGTCGGAAACTCTGTCATAACGTATCACTAACCATATGAAGATCACACTGCTGACCGTAGGAAAGACTGATATAGATTGGGTTCGTAAAGGACTGGATATTTATGTATCCCGTCTGCGTCATTATATTCCATTCAATATGACGGAAATACCTGAATTGAAAAACACATCATCGCTGACAAGAGAACAGATAAAGACCCGCGAAGGCGAGCTTATCCTCAAGAACATAAAACCGGCAGATGATGTGATTCTTCTTGACGAGCATGGCAGACAGCATACTTCGGTAGAGCTTGCAAAAGTCATCCAGGACAAGATATCATACAGCAACCGCGACATTGTCTTCGTAATCGGAGGGGCATACGGATTCTCGGAAGCCGTACACGCAAGATCATCTTCAAAGCTTTCCCTTTCAAAGATGACTTTCTCCCACCAGATGGTAAGGGTGATATTCGTGGAGCAGCTGTACAGAGCTTTCACTATAATAAAGGGAGAACCATATCACCACGAATAACATAACTCATGCAGTTCGAGAATTTCACATATAAAAAACTTCCGCTTATCATACTGGTCATCTCTGTCTTGTTCTTCATAATGTCCATGGCAGGCGACAAGACCGGATATGATACGGAACGGATAGCCATGAAGGTCGGTAAAAGGCTGCAAAAGAGAACGGAACTGCTGGACAGCTATATCAGCCTGTCAATGATTGACGGAAATGAGATTCCGCGCCTTCCTGAAAAACTGCCTGAAGACATCGTCATCTACAGATACATCAACGATTCCCTTCAGGCATGGTCCAACCAATTCCCGGTCATCAACGACGACATAAGTTCCAGAATGGTTTTCCAGAGACTGAGCAATATAAGAAACAGAATGACTTCCCCATTGGCAAATGCCACTGCAGAATTTTCTTATCTGAGTCTCGGCCCCAAATGGTATATTGTCAAATGCATACATGGGGACAAAAATGAAAAGATCATTGCGGGCCTGGAAATCAAGAATACTCTGATAAATGACGTACATAAATCTGAGAACGGGGTTAACCCCAAGCTGAGACTGCCGGACCGTTTTTCCATACAGCCTATAAACCACAGCGGGGGATCTGCGGTATCAGTCAATGACAGGCCGCTTTTCAAGATAATATGCGACACCAACGCTTCTCAGTTTTTCGACAACTCTCTTCTGAGATGGACATCTCTGATATTGCTCGTCGTTGCCACCTTAATGTTCCTGATGGGTCACAGGACACTCAAGGCTTATCTGACCGTTACCGGGACCCTTTCTATACTTGCATTCACTTCATATATCTGGGGAAGACAAATGGTCAGCAGCAGCGATCTTTTTTCTCCAACCATATATGCAAACGGCAGTTTTCTGTTCTCGCTCGGCTCACTGATCATAGCCAATACCTATATAACGCTAATGAGCGCATGCACCTATCTGATCAACGGAAAACTTCTGCAATGGCTGAGGAAGGACAAAAAACACAGAAGACGCAACATGAAGATACACGTCTTCGTCATATTACTTGCAGCTGTCCTGATAGCCATCTATACCCATCACACGCTCCAAAGCCTCATATTCAACTCCAACATATCTTTGGAGCTATACCGTTTGAGCAGTGGATTCCTATATACAGGTATCGCATACATATCCTACACAGGACTTCTCTTCTGCATACTTCTGCACATACAGATGATACGCGCCTCAGTCAGAGAACTAACAGGATTCAAATACGACATATTCAAGCCTAAAACCCTTACAGTCTTTGCTTTGGCATGCGCCATATACTTTTCTGTAACAGCCGAGATTCTTGGCCTGCAGAAGGAAAAGCGACGGGTGACCGTATGGGCAAACATGCTGGCTGTAGAAAGAGATCTCGGCATGGAGGTACAGCTGAGATCCGTAGAAGATGCCATATCTTCTGACCAGCTCATATCCGCCATGACCTTTATGGACAACTCGGAGAACATAATCCTCAGCAGAATAAAGGAATCCTATCTGACGCGGATAAGGCAGAACTACAACATATCACTCTCATTGATCAAGAATACCGATACCCCGGCACTTGAGAATTTCAATCGGATAATACACACAGGTACGCCTATCGCTCAGAATTCTCATTTTGTCTTCATGATAGACGAGCATGGGCACAGCAAATATGCCGGAACCTTCCTTTTCTACAATGCAGGGAAAGGAGTAAGCAGGATACTTCTTATGATCGAGCCTAACTCCAACAGGGAAGACCGAGGGTATTACAGCATATTGGGCAACTTTTCAAAACCTGGAGGCATAAACATACCAGCGCTATACTCCTACGCAAAGTACATCGAAGACAGGCTAATATCATTCAACGGCAACTATCCATATCCGACCATATACGATTCGATCAGAAAAGAAATAAAGAATGAAGATGGGAATGTACTCAGACTCAACGGGTACATGCATTTCATCAATAGAATCAGCGATGAGGAAGTAATCATGATATCTCGTCCGCATCGAAACCTCCTTGTATACTTCACCTCATTTTCATACCTGTTCCTTATACTGACAGGCATTCTTTTCCTGTTTGCAAGAGTGAGGGCACACAACCGGACGAATGTATTCAAAAGCAACTACTTCAAGACTAGAATAAATTCAATCCTGTTCTTTTCATCATTCCTTATTCTGATAAGTATGGCTGCCGTAAGCATTCTGTTCGTCTATAAAAGGAATGAACAGAATATGCACAACCTTATGTCCTCGAAGATCAGTACTGTCCAGGCCCTGCTTGAATCACAGACCAAAAACGCCAGCAGTTTCCACGATCTTATGACAGCGGAATTCGGAAGCGAACTTGAAGACATCAGCAACACGACCAAATCAGACATTACTCTATATACCCCTTCCGGGAAAGTGTTCCGTTCTACGACTCCGGAAGTCTTTGAAAAGATAATACTGGGAAGCAGAATAGATCAGGATGCCTACCACAACATCAGACACCAGAACCAACGCTTCTTCATCAACAGGGAAAAGATTGCGGACTACAGATATTGGGTCCTCTACGCCCCTATATTCAATTCCAAACAAGAGATCATAGCCATTGCCAGCATTCCATACACCGACAAGAACTATGATTTCAGACGGGAAGCATTCTTCCACGCCTCACTGATCATAAACCTGTTCCTTTTACTGCTGATCGGCTCCCTGCTTTTCAGTACAAGGGAAGTGAATGCAATGTTCTCCCCTCTGGTTGAAATGGGAAAGAAAATGAATGGAGCAGACATAAACAATCTGGAATACATCATATACAAAAGAGAAGATGAGATATCCTCTCTTATTGATGCATACAACCGCATGGTGCATGATCTATCCGAGTCAACCACTCAGCTTGCCAGGGCGGAACGAGACCATGCATGGAGCCAGATGGCACGTCAGGTCGCTCATGAAATAAAGAACCCTCTCACACCAATCAAGCTACAGATACAGAGACTTATCCGACTGAAACAAAGCAACAATCCTGCATGGGAACAAAGATTCGATGAGGTGGCTGCAGTAGTGCTTGAGCACATCGACATACTCACAGATACAGCCAACGAATTCTCAACATTCGCAAAACTGTACACAGAAGACCCTGTCATCATGGACCTTGACAAGACAATCCAGGACCAGATACTCATTTTCGACAACAAGGAGACCATCAGCATCTCATACATCGGCATGCAGAATGCGTTTGTCTCAGTCCCACGTCCACAGATGATACGGGTTTTCGTAAATCTCATAACCAATGCTATCCAGGCAGTAGAGGCCATGCAGAAAGAACTCAGGGAAAAAGGTGAGGATCCTGGCGAAGGGAGGGTACTCATCTGTCTGAGAAACAGCACACGTGACGGATATTACGATATTACCTTTGAAGACAACGGCCCTGGAGTTTCAGAGGAAAACCAGAGCCGCCTGTTTACTCCGAACTTCACCACAAAAAGTTCCGGCACTGGCCTTGGACTGACCATATGCCGGAATATAATAGAAAAATGTAACGGTGATATTTCTTATCGTAAATCTTTCGGACTTGGGGGTGCATCATTCATTGTAACGCTTCCAAAAGCCGAAGTCTGAATTCAATAGACATAATCCGTGATATCCGATGCTGTGATACGGTCTCCTGAAAGGATCAGAAGACGTTCCACAACATTACGGAGTTCGCGGATATTTCCTGTCCACGTCTTGTCCACAAGCATCTTCATGGCATCCTCATCAATCTCTCTCGGAAGCATTCCAGTTTCCGAACATATCTGGCCTATGAAATGATCGACCAGAAGAGGAATATCCTCCTTTCTTTCATCCAATGAAGGAACATTTATCACTATGACACTGAGACGATGATACAGGTCTTCCCTGAAATTACCTTTTGCAATCTCTTCCTTCAGATTCTTGTTGGTAGCAGCAAGAACTCTGACATCCACCACGATATCCTTGTCACTTCCAACCCGTGAGAGTTTCTTTTCCTGAAGGACTCTCAGAACTTTTGCCTGGGCTGCCAAAGACATGTCACCTATTTCATCCAGAAACAGAGTACCACCGTCCGCCTGCTCAAATTTTCCCTTATGCTGTTTTACCGCCGAGGTAAACGACCCTTTTTCATGACCGAAAAGTTCGCTTTCTATCAATTCGGAAGGAATTGCGGCACAATTAACTTCAATATAAGGCATTGCGGATCTACGGCTTTTCTGATGAAGATTCCTTGCCACCAGTTCTTTTCCAGTTCCATTGGATCCCACAATCAGCACTCTTGCATCAGCAGGCGCTACCTTATCTATCATTTCCTTGACATGAAGAATAGGAGAAGATTTTCCAACTATTTCCTGTCCATAGACCTTTTTCTTCAGAATACGGGTTTCCTTTACCAAAGACACCTTTTCCGTCGCATTCTTGATCGTGATAAGAATCCTGTTCAGGTCCAATGGCTTCTGAATGAAATCAAATGCCCCTTTCTTGATACACTCTACTGCCGTCTGAATGTCGGCATGACCGGATATCATTACAACTGCCGAATCAACACCCATGCCTGCCAGTTTATCCAGTACTTCCATCCCATCCATTTCCGGCATCTTGATATCACAGAATATCACACTGTACCTTTCCTTGTCAGCAAGTTCACATCCCTGAGCTCCATTCTCAGCCACATCAACATCATAACCTTCATCCATGAGAATCTCCTTTAGAGAATTCCTGATGGATCTTTCATCATCGATGATCAGAATCTTCATATTGTCATTTTTTAGAAACCACTATTCTATTTGATATAGATATCTACAAATATCGACATTTTTGGGAGTTTACGCAATATTTTATACTTTTGTCTGATTTTATGTAAGCTATATATAATAATGCATATTCCTGATATCATAATAGCCATTGACGGCTACTCTTCCACAGGGAAAAGTTCCTTTGCAAAAATCATAGCAAACGAGTTTTCTTTTCTGTATCTGGACTCCGGAGCCCTATACAGAGGGGTAACCTTGTTTGCCATTGAGAACGGATTCATCAGCGAAGACTGCAGCATAGATACTGAACGGCTGGAAAAAGCGCTTGACAATCTGGATCTCCATTTCGGTGAAGATGGCACATATATCGGAACCAGATGCATAGAGCAGGAGATACGCTCGCTTACCGTTGCCGACAAGGTCAGTCCCATAGCCACCGTTCCTTCCGTACGGGCTTTCGTTGATAAAAAGCTGAGAGAAGCCGGCAAAAAAAAGAGAGTGGTCATGGATGGACGTGACATTGGTACAACAGTCTTCCCGGATGCAGAACTCAAGATATTCATGACCGCAGATCCGTTGACCAGGGCAGAAAGGAGGGCAGCCGAAATGCTTGCAAAAGGTGAGAAAGTAGATATTGAAACAGTGTTGAAGAACCTTCAGGAACGCGACTACATAGATTCACACAGAGAGACTTCTCCTCTTACCAAGGCAGTCGATGCCATCATTCTGGATAACTCCAAAATGACAATGCAGGAGCAGTTGGAATGGCTCAAGGATTTAATTTCCATGCGTTTCGGCAATTAACATACTGATATTATGCTCACAGTTGACATAGACAGCAATTCAGGATTCTGTGCCGGGGTAATCAGAGCAATCGGCAAGGCAGAAGAATTCCTTGATGACAGTAAGAACACGGGTAAACGCCTGTTCTCCCTCGGCGCAATAGTACATAACGATGCTGAGCTCAGCAGACTCGTCAATAAGGGACTCGTCACAATCGACAAGGAAGATCTTGAAGAAATGGTGAATGCGGATGGAGAAGTCCTTCTGATAAGAGCGCACGGAGAGCCACCTCAGACATATGAGACAGCAGAAAATCTGGGATTCAAGATAATAGACTGCACATGTCCGGTGGTCCTGCAGCTTCAGAAGAATATAAAGGAAGCATACCTGAAGCAAAAGGAAATCGGGAAAGGACAAATAATAATATTCGGAAAGATAGGACATGCCGAAGTCATGGGCCTCATAGGTCAGACAGAAAGTACTGCCATTGTAATCGAAGACATCATGATGCTTGAAGATGCTGTAAAGAAAGGCATTGTAAGGCTTGATGTACCTACGGAAGTATTCAGTCAGACGACCAAAAGCCCTGCCGAATACTCACGTCTCTGCACAAGACTGGAAGAAATGATGGCAAAAGAGCGTGAGCTTCCTTTCGAGCGTTTCAAGGGCACAGGCATGTTGCACGTTCACAACACAATATGTTCACAAGTTGCGACCCGACACGAAAGGCTGTCAAAATTCGCAATGGAACATGACATCATAATATTTGTATCCGGAAAGGCCAGTTCCAATGGCAAGGTCCTGTGTGACTTATGCAAATCATTGAATATAAGAACCTACCACATAGACTCATCAGGAGAGATCAAGAGAGAATGGTTCAGAGCCGATGACCGTGTGGGAGTATGTGGAGCGACTTCCACACCAAAATGGTTGCTTGAAGAGGTGGCCGAACATATTCTCGACCTCAACAGGTATGTTCCAGCGTGGGAAGAAAGATTTGCGTAGGATGATACATTTTTATAATTTTGCAACCGCTTATTTGAAATAAACAATTATAATTCATATCAATATGGCAACAACAGCTGATTTTAAAAACGGACTCTACCTTGATTTCAACGGGAAGCCATGCCAGATCGTATGGTTCCAGCATGTAAAGCCTGGCAAAGGTCCTGCTTTCGTAAAGACAAAGCTCAGAAACCTTGAAAACGGACGTATCCTCGAAAACACATTCACTGCAGGTGCCAAGATCGACACCATCAATGTAGAAAGAAGACCATACCAGTTCCTATACAAGGATGAGGACGGATTCAACTTCATGCATGAGGAGACTTATGAACAGATTCACCTTGACACAGATCTAGTTGACAATGCCGATCTCATGAAAGAAGGTCAGCACGTAGAGATGATGTTCCTTGCTGATGAAGAACGTTGCCTTACATGCGAACTACCGACTTATGTAGAACTTGAAGTGACCTACACTGAACCAGCAGTAAAGGGTGATACAGCTTCTACAAATGCACAGAAAGAAGTAACTCTCGAAACCGGTGCAATCATCATGGCACCTCTGTTCATCAACATAGGAGAAAAGATTCGCGTCAACACTACAGACCGTTCATACGGCGAACGTGTAAAATAAGGTATCCAACAGAACAAGTGTGATGTGACTTAAAAGTCATATTCATAAAGAACGCGGAGGCTGACTTTTTAGTCAGCCTCCGCGATATCATATATTCAAACTGCTATTCTGTCTTGCAGCATTCCTTTACAGCTGTACTATCACATCCATTGCAGCACTTCTTTTCGCACTCAGCCTTTTTCTCGCAGCATTCCGCTTTCTTATCACAGCACTCCGCTTTCTTATCACAGCACTCCGCTTTCTTATCACAGCACTCCGCGCATTTTACGGAATCACATTTCTGCTCACAGCATTCCTTGTCGTCACACTCTGTGCAAGCTTCCACAGCTGCCGGTTCCTCTGCTGCCTTCTTGCAATTATTACAGCATGAGCATGATGCTAAAGCCAGCATTGCGCCAGCAATTGCCAATGACATCAAAATCTTCTTCATAGTCCGTTAAAATTAATGGGGTTAAACTTAGAACCTGCCTGAAATTTTCCCAAAAAACCTTTATAAAATTTAAACAGATTCATTTGCCAAAACACAAATTTATAAAAAACACTTCTAAAACGCAATTCAGATTCATGAAAAACATGCAAAAGGCTCATCGATCCAGTTCAAACAGTTCCATACCATGAATCCTACCATTGTCAATATGAAAACGCAACGCCGTCCTCACTATGTGAAAACCCTGAATGCCAGCCGCTCCAGGATTGATTACAAGCATATTGTCATGGCGGGGATCCCGCATGATCTTCAAGATATGCGAATGACCGCATACAAATATATCCGGCTTATACTGTTCTATCAGTTGACGGGCTTTGACATCATAACGCCCAGGATATCCACCTACATGAATCATCAGTACTTTCAACCCCTCACATTCAAATAAACGATACATCGGATGGAGAAAACGCAGATTGTGATTGTCACAATTTCCTGCTACACCGATCAAAGGTTTGAAAGCAGCTATTTCCTCGGCCAGTTCCAATCCTCCCCCAAAATCTCCGGCATGCCATATCTGGTCTACCGGCTCAAGAAATTTGCGAAACTCCGGATCAAAAACACCATGAGTATCAGATATCACCCCTATAAACATCTATCATTAAGGTATAAGTTCTGCAAAATTAGTATTTTTGCTGTTTCTTAAAATAAGACAGATGGAACTTTTTTACTCCAATGACATTGACGGCAATATCTGCCGATTGAATCAAGACGAATCTGCTCATTGCATAAAAGTGCTCAGACACCACTGCGGCGACAAGATCAACATAATAAACGGGAACGGGACCCTTTACCACTGCCAAATAACATCCGACAGTCATAAGGGAGTCGAAGCTTCCATCTTGTCCGAAACAGAGAACTGGGGTTCACATCCCTACAGATTGCATCTTGCTGTATGCCCTACAAAAAACAATGACAGATACGAATGGTTTGCAGAAAAAGCATGTGAGATTGGATTTGACGAGCTGACTCCTGTGATAGGAGATCATTCGGAAAGAAAGGTATTCAAGACCGTACGCACCGAAAAGATTCTTATCAGCGCAGCAAAGCAGTCACTTAAGGCATCTGTTCCTTCTGTCAATGAGCCGATATCAGTAAAGGAATTCATAAGCAGACAAACCTGCGGAACTGAGGCTGCCTCAGACGAGAAGCTGCTTCTCATAGCATATTGCTTTGAAGACGAAAACGCACCCCGCAGAAACATCAAGAATGTACTTGAAGGATTTGATGGCAAAGAAATAATAATAATGATAGGTCCAGAAGGTGACTTTTCTCGCGAAGAAGCGGAGAAGGCTATAGAAGCCGGATTCATCCCCGTGATGCTGGGAAATTCACGCCTGCGTACAGAAACTGCAGCTCTTACAGCTGCCTCGGCAGTATATTTCAGATATATGTGATATCACGCAACACCACAACCATTCCTCTTCCGTAAAATAATTGCTTTTCATAGATACCATACAAACAAATGATTATCAGCAACTTCCCCACATCATCCTGCGGCATTTAGCCGCAGGATGATAAGCTATTTTCGCTGACTATCAATGAATTCCATGTTCTAGTAGATTATCAGATGTAAATATTTACAAAGTTGTCGATTAGTCACGTTTAGATGCTGCTTTATAAAGGCTGCCACTTTTATTTTTTCATCAATGCTCAGGGATAACAGATTCTTGCCAACGACATTCATTTTTTTCTTAACCAAAGCACTCATCTGCTCATATATATTATCAGAATATGGATTATACTCTTCACGTATATCATATTCGCTGCCTACATTTGAATTAATTGCAATCAGCATGCTTCCATAAGATTCATAATATTTGAACAAAGCATCATAATCAATTGGATTATAAAGAGATATTATATAATCTGAAAGTCGTTCTACCTCAGTATCATCCAATTTTTTTAATATCCTTCTTAAAACATTGTATGTAAGATATTGGTCTCTTTCATGATATGAACGAACTTCTCTCATTGCATATGAAAGATTCTTCGTCTTTTTATGTATCGGACTTGAGAATGGATGCTCAGAACGCCCATATGCCAATAAATTCCATCTATAATCCTCTGCCTTCAGGCACATGTTCTTTTCGACAGGATTGTTAAACAGATATGAAATAGCTGTTCTCGTTTTTTTTGCACCGACTTTTGGAGCGCTACCAAAGCTTTTAGCAAACAGCTGCCCTTTAAGTCCGCAGGAGGCATTAAACAATTTCGCATATATTGACGAGTATGCATTCACAAATGAACTGATTGTCTTTCTTGAATCTGAAATCAACAAGACATGCAAATGATCTATCATCAGACATAAGCCCAAAACCTTGACATTCCACTTCCGTGAAAAATGATAAAAAGCTGTTAGAAAAACCAGTCGGTCTTCTAATGAATAAAACAAATTGTGGCCATTAACTGCTCTTTGATAAACATGGATAACCTCACCTGGAAAGTATTTTCTTTTCTTCATTTTTTACTCAAATTTATCGAGGAAAAAATAACTTGAATATAAAAAAAAGAAAAATGTGATGAAGTTTTAATTAAGATGGATTTATCATCCTGCGGCATATCAGCCGCAGGATGATAGAAGTAAAAGATTAGCTATCAAAGTGTTATATAGCGCAGCTATTTACGAATGATTTCTATGGAATAGTCAAGACCGAGCTTGATTATAGAGGATGAATGGCCAGTAGAGCCACGCTCAAGGACAGGATCGACTATGTAGTCTGCAGACAAAAGGATTTCATCGCTTATCTCTGCATAATTCTTAGGGGCAGGCTGTCCTGAGATATTCGCTGATGTAGATACTATCGGACGGCCAAAACTGGAAATCAACTTCCGGCAGAATTCCATCATCGGAATCCTTATGCCGACAGAGCCATCTTCAGCTACAGTATTGAACGCCAACACATTGCGATCCTGCTTCGGAAACACAGCCTTATTACAGGTATCAGTTGGTAAACCACCTAAAGGAATCTGACCTGCTATTGCACCAGGATAAATGATGGTCATCGGCTTATCATTGACTTCAACCAGTTGCACTGCCATCTCAGGGACCTCCTTCACATATCTGCATACCATATCCATATCCGAAGCAAGCAGCACTAGCGACTTGCTGTCGTCGCGTCTCTTTATATCATAAACCCTTGCAACCGCCTCTGGATCAGTGGCATCACACCCAATGCCCCATATAGTATCGGTGGGATAAAGTATCACACCACCTTTACGAAGTACTTCTACTGCTTTCTGAATCTCCTCTTTCATATACGCACAAGTTCCGCAAGCCATATTATTGAATATTTGAAATCCGGCGGTGACTGCGAAACTTTTCTCCACCGTACTTCTTTCTTTTAAACTTCACTTCTGCCCTGTATCATAACTCAACTTCGGCCACTACAGGATAATGGTCTGAGAAAGGAACACGTACTGTCTCATACATCATAGTCCTGAAGCGTTCCGGCAAAAGGATATAATCGATTCTGAGCATCGGCCACAGACGTGAAAAGGTTGCTCCGAAACCATGTCCGGCCTCAACGAAAGCATCTTTCCTGCCACGGGTCAATCTGTTGTAGGAATATGACATGGGATTGTCATTGAAGTCCCCGCACACAAAAGACTCAATCGGACAATTCTCAATATCGGACATAACTTTGTCCACCTGTTCCGGCCTTCTAGTCACAGATCGCTTCATTTTTGTGCCTGTCTCGGCAAACACTGTAGCCCTGTTCTCATTGAACAGGGCCTTTACGATTCCTGTAAATGATATGTTATAGCTTTCAAAATGACAGTTATAAACACGGAATCTTCTGCCCTCTGTCTCATAGTCAGTATAAATAGCCAGATTGGCACTTTCTTCAAACTTTATCTTTCCTTTACCGGATACCGGTATTCTGCTGAATGTGATATTGCCGAACGCCGATCCATCATCAAGAGGAAACATATAATACTCGGCTTTGTATCCCTTCATATTCCGGCGCATATATGCCTTTATCTTATCCATATCATGGACATGGAATTCCTGTAGACATATGATATCAGCATCCTGCCTCCTGATGAAGCTGAAAACAGAATCAGCACACGCTGTCCTCTTCACAACGCTGTCCTGAAACTCATAAGAAGCAAAACGGCCTACATTATATGACACTATCTTCAAGGTGGGGTCCTTTGCAGGAATCACGGTTTCATTTTCCATACGCACGTACCTGCCTAAGAAAAAAAGAGAAGGGAGAAAAGCCAGAAGAGGAATCATAAAAGACTTTGACCTGCGCTTCAATGCCCACAGAAGCAGGACGAAATTCAGAAAAGATAAAGGCACAAACATAAGGCCTATCAGGGAAATCAGCCAGACTTGAGCAGGATTCACGAAAATGGAAGCATATGACAAGACCAAAAGCCCAGCCACAACAACCATTATAAGGCGTGAAGTAACACCTAACAGTCCATGCTTCTTTTCTATCCTTTTCTTTGCCATATCGAGAGCATCAGTCGTATCTGCTATACAAGGTTCTTCTTTTTTTCCAGAATATGATAAGGATAAAACCGAAAATCAGACCGCCAAGATGTGCGAAATGCGCAATGCCTCCTCCAGTGCCTGTCACACCGGTCAGTAGCTCTATAGCGGCAAAAATCAGCACGAACCACTTGGCTTTAAGTGATATCGGAGGGAAAATAAGAGTCAGCACAGAATCCGGATATAGCATTGCGTATCCCATAAGTACACCATATATGGCTCCGGAAGCACCTACGGTAGGTGTCATTTTAAGAGCATGTATGGAAGCCTGCGCCGCTACTGAGCCATCAGCTGCAAGACCAATCCAGTGCTGCATCTGGAGCCACTCTACTCCCGTATGAACAAAGGCAGCCCCCAGTCCGGTGACAAAATAGAAAATCAGGAACTTTCGCGCACCCCAGACCCTTTCAAGAACGCTTCCGAAGATATAGAGCGTATACATATTGAAAAACAAGTGCCAGAAACCACCATGCATGAACATATGGGTTACCGGCTGCCACCAATGAAAGAAAGGAGACGTCGGGTAGAACAGCGCAAAGTGCTCATACATGAATCCCTTGTTCAACATGGTCATGACCATGACCAGTGCATTGATGAATATTATGTTCCTGACAGCTGCAGGCACATTGCTGAAGAGGCCTCTCCGACCTCCGTTGTCATATGAATTCCAATCCATTTAAAATCTTTTGTCGATATCCTCTATCGGAATTATTGTAATTACTTTCCGTCCTGTGCTGGTGTATTCCGGGTTTTCACAGGCGAACAGACTGTCAATCAAGCTCTGTGCCTCTGCCGGATTTGTGACAGAATCACTATTGAGAGATCCCAGATGAGCCAGCCGGGATGACAGATTGGCAGTCATGACCTCTTCCAAAGCACTGTGGCCGTCAGCGAGTATAAGCATCAGATCTCCTACCATCGATATAACCTTTCCCTCCTCAGCACTGTATCCCTCCGGAACCCCGTTAACAACTATGGTATCCGTACCAAATGGGGCTATGTCAAAACCTAGGGAGGCAAGCATCTGAGAATGTTCCTCAAACAGACACATATTTTCAACTCCGACATGCACAGTCACAGGAAAGAGAGCAGTCTGCGTGACATGGGCGTTCTTCGACAATGCATCAAGGAAACGGTCATATAAAATACGTTCCATAGCTCTGCTTACATTCACAACCATAACTCCGGAACGAGCTGAAGTAAGTATGTACTTGCCTTGAACCATCAGCAAGGATCTTGTCGGAGTCAGTTTATCTTCAAATAACTTTCCATAGTCATCACGCTTATCTATATATCTTGAAGTTCCATGATCAGGCAAGGCTGATGCTGACGGCATGAATGAATTGGAGAAATGCAGATCTTCAGAAGGAAATCCATCGTTATCAAAAGGATTGTATGAAACATCCAGTCCTGGCTGAGGCTCATTTATCTGGCGGAATTCGTCAAAATTCTTGCCCAGGGCAGGAAGTTCCGGCACTCCGCCACGATCAAAATCTATGGAATCTGCAAAAGAATTACGGCCAAGCGATTCCTTTATGCATGCATACAGAACCTGGAATATGACACTATCGTCTTCAAATTTTATTTCTGTCTTAGTGGGATGTATATTGACATCCAGAGACTGCGGATCAATGTCAAGATATATCAGATAGGAAGGTGTCAGTCCTTCAGGGATAAGGTTCTCATATGCCTTCATTACAGCCTTATGCAGATACGGACTCCGGAAATAACGTCCGTTGACAAAAAAGTACTGATTGCCTAAAACTTTTCTTGCCGACTCAGGACGTCCCACAAATCCCTTTATACCTACTACAGACGTCTGGGCGCTGATATCCACAATTTCATTGGCTACATTTGCACCCAACACATCCTGAATCCTGAACTTCATGGACTTGGCAGGTTTCAGAACAAACACATCTCTGCCGTTATGAGTCAGAGTGAATCCTATATCCGAACGAGTCAGGGCTATCCTGACGAATTCTGAAATGATATGCTTGAATTCAACATTATCCGACTTGAGAAACTTTCTTCTGGCTGGAACATTATAGAAAAGGTTACGGACCGAGAAATTCGATCCGCGGGGACAAGCAGTCTGCTGAGTAGCCAAATGATTGGAATCTGCAAAATCCACCTGACATCCAACCTCATCTTCCTCCCTGCGGGTCTTCAGCGTAACCTCAGCTACTGCTGCTATGGAAGAGAGTGCTTCACCTCTAAAACCGAATGTGAGTATGTTATGCAAGTCCTCAGCTGTCCTCAATTTCGATGTCGCATGTCTCTCAAAACAAAGAACAGCCTGATCAGGAGACATTCCACATCCGTTGTCTATCACCTGTATCAAGGTTCTGCCTGAGTCCTGTATGACTACAGTTATCTGGTCAGCACCGGCATCAACCGCATTCTCAACGAGTTCCTTCACTACGGAAGCCGGCCTCTGAACCACTTCTCCCGCAGCGATCATATTTGCAATATTGCTTGGTAAGATCCTTATATCCATCTGCACTGAAAATTACTGACTTAAAGCCTGTATCAGGAACGGATAATACTTATAGATGAGATAGACCACCAGAAAAAGCAGAAGAGTAGTCAACATTCCTATTGCCTTCTGGTTACGCCCTATCTCCTGCGTGCGCTGGTAATTGCCGTCACGTAGACTTCCTTTCACATATTTTCCAGGAACGTATTCCTCACCTTCCTTCTTCTTTGCATAGTCGCCATACTTCTTTCTACGCTCCTCCTTCTCAGGATCATAGAAACGAGGCCTATAGTTGAACTTCCGGACCTCCTGGGTTCCGAAAAAATTAAAACTGAATCCCATATGACACACTTTTAATCAAGGAACGATATAGCTGCCTGTTCCTGCAGGATCAAGCCTAATCTGAACTTCTGCAGCATAGCCATACATATCGCCACTTTTATTATCCGTCAATATCATGTTGCATGCATCCGCTACATGATGCAATACATACCAACGAGCAAATTTAAGGTTTTTTATTTACTTTTGTAGAAATTATTTGACCATGGATATAAGAATCGGAAACGGATACGACGTACATGCACTTGCAGAAGGTCTTCCTCTATGGCTTGGAGGAGTGCTGATTGACAGTCCCATAGGATGCATCGCTCATTCAGACGGAGATGTTGCGATACATGCGTTATGTGATGCTCTTCTCGGGGCTTTGGCGCTCGGGGATATAGGAAAGCACTTTCCGGACACGTCTGACGAATTTGCCGGCATAGACAGCAAGATCCTGCTGTCACGTGTAACATCGCTTATACGCAAGGAAGGATGGGATGTATGTAATGCGGATGTGACCATCGCCATGCAGCGACCTAAACTGGCCCCATATATCTTAGCTATGAGAGAATGCATGGCATCAGTGATGGACATACCTGTATCAGCTGTATCCGTAAAGGCTACCACCACGGAGAAACTGGGATTTGTGGGACGTGGCGAAGGATGCGAGGTCTACGCGGTGGTTCTCCTGAAGAAACAATGTGACAGATAAATGACAGCATACCATCAGGCAGCACAAAGCCCACTCAGAGCTAAAACAATGTGTCTCAAGAAGTTACCAATAACCATATTGGTAATAATATTATCTGTTGCAGTTATTGGATCTTGTGACAGAAAAACAAGAGGATTCAGTCAAGCAGAACTGGCACTTATACATGGAAGCGACAGCATCATGAGAGTGCTTACCATTGAGGATGTCAGCGACAGCATCATACTCAGGAAAATTTCATCAGAACTGCCTGATGAAGCCCTGCTATCTTCCGACTATGACCGCCTGACTAAATTGCTGGTAGCCACAGTCAAGGACCCATCTCAAGGTGGTGTCGGCATAGCCGGACCTCAGGTCGGAATCAACAGACGCATAATTGCCGTACAGAGATTTGACAAAGATCCCATACATTCTAACGGCATGCCGAACTACCCGTTTGAAGTATACCCTAACGCACGCATCATATGGGCATCCGACTCGCTGGTCTCAGGCCCTGAAGGATGCCTATCTGTACCTGACCGCAAAAGTGAGGTTCTGCGCTCACATAAGATAGTGATAGAATATGCTGTGGTAGGCAAAACGGAAGCGGGATATGTAAAAGATCATGGGAACATATCAGGATCAGCGGGGAACAAAAGAGAGGGAAAGGACAATATACGGACAATTTCAATGGTTCGTGACACCATCAGCGGATTTACTGCAGTAATCTTCCAACATGAAATTGATCATCTGGACGGAATACTTTACACAGACAGGATATAAACCCAATCGCCTACAAGCAATCCTGCCGAGCTGAACAACAATCTTCACTCGACGCAAGACCTGTTGATTATCAGGGTTAAAACAGCCGGACTGGGAAGCCTATAATATTTTTATTTAAAAAATTTTGTAATTTCACAAAACATTCATACCTTTGCAATCCCAAAATTCCAAATGGGAAGCCAAATTGAGATATGGTGTAATGGTAGCACTACAGATTCTGGCTCTGTCAGTGAGGGTTCGAGTCCTTCTATCTCAACAAGTTCTACAACATAATGGCGGGATAGCTCAGCTGGTTAGAGCGCATGATTCATAATCATGAGGTCCGCAGTTCAATCCTGCGTCCCGCTACTTGAAAATCAAGCACTTACGAAAATTTCGTAAGTGCTTTTTTGATTCTAGGGAACTTTAGGGGAACTTGAAAATTCTGAATTTTGTTTAGTTTTCATTATTTCCACCCGTATCGTACAGGGCATCTGAGGCGGTTTTTCACATATGACCGTCCTTTTTGGTGCCGCTTTATATAATCGACGAATCCCCGACAGAAATGCCGGGGATTGCACCTCTTAAATAAATACGAATTACGAAATCTGTTTTACTCGCCGCACGCGCAAGCGAGCGAAGACTTCTTTCTTGCAGAAGTTGTATATGAAGCGGTAGGTAGGCTCGATGACGCGAAGAGGGCGGAAGCTACTGTATCGTAACAACAGTATGACCAGAAGTGCGAAGGTGCCAGAAGGAGGTCCATCACAAGGATGATCGCCACGCATTTCCAGACTATAGGCATCTTGAATATCTGAAGAGAAATGCATGGATGCCTCAGGAATGTGGCTCTGTACAGGTTTAGTCCAAGAGCCGCAAGGCCGAATGCAGTTGCAAAGCAGATGTGGTCAGACTGCCACCAGTCATAATGCTCGCCATATACGCATATGAACAGGATGGACATGGCTGTGGCACTCCACAGGAGCATTCCGATCCAGTCGATGCCCAGTAGCGGTAGGCGTGGCATTATGGATATGCCTTTATAGTAGATGATTACAATGAACCATATTACCAGCAATGCAGCTATAATGAACCAATGCATATACTCCCATGATGACCATATCGAGAAGGTGAGGACTCCGCCAGCTGAATGATTCAGTTGGCGGATTTTTCTTTTTGATTGGTCAGATATGCCAAAGAGTTAAGCTATTATTTCTTATCTGATTTTAAGTTTTGGCAAAACTGACCAATTTGTCGGTTTTTCTGAAAAATAATCCTCATTCTCTTGCCATACCTTTGCTGCCGTAAAATTAGTGTAGTAAAGAGATGAAAAGAATTTTGACAATCATTTGCGCCATTGCATTCTCAGGCGCAGCGCTATCGGCGCAGAACAATGCAGATACCATCAAGGTAAGCAGAAACGAGTCTGACACCCTCGTAATCATTGTAAAAGAAAAGCCGTCGATCGACCGTGAGGCCAAGAAAGAGCAGAGACTGGCGAAAAAGGCACAGAAGCCTGCCTACATGATCAATGTAGGATATGAAAGGGGCTATCGTGCAGATATCGAACTCTCGTGGGCCGGCAAGTCGGTATGGGGTATTGCGTCATCACACGGATTCAGTTTCGGAAACGGACTCTATGTCGGTGGAGGTGCAGGATTCGGAGCGGAACTGACAAAGCAGGCAGATACTTCCGAATCAAGCTGGAATGCATCTTACTTCGTTCCCGTTTTCGCAGATATCAAGTATTCGTTCATGAAGACTCTTGCCAGCCCATTCGTCAGCCTCAGGGGAGGAGCGATCGCAGACATAACAAACCTTGGTGTCAGAACATTTGCCAGTCCGGCAGTGGGTCTTGATATCGCAAGATTCTCATTGAAGGTTGGATATGAGTATCAGCTCGGATTCTGGGGACATCTTGAAGGAAAGCACATGCATAATATCAAACTCGGAGTAGCATACACATTCTAATACAAATAATAATGGCAACGCTTAAACCAAAGAAGACAACGATCGAGGATACCATAGTCGGTGCATATCAAAAGATTGAAGATACGGTTGTGGGAACATACCAGAAGATAGAGGATGCCGTAGTCGGCACCTACCAGAAGATCGAGGACAAGTTCGTGGAGAAATTCCTTGACGTAGAAGAGGAAATCATTGAGATTCCTGAAGAAAGAGACGAAACAGAAAAATAATTGCACATATTTTAAAAGAAAAAGACATGAAGAAGTTTATGAAGATCATGGGTGTTGCCGCCCTTATGACAGGCATCACAACAGGAGCTATAGCTCAGGAACAGACACAGGAGACAGAGAAGCCGGGATTCTTCAAGCAGGCTTTCCGCGACATGAAGGAAAGCGCAAAGAGACAGAGAGAGATTGATAGGGCCAACTTCAAGGCTCAGAAGATGGAGACCAAGGCTTTCTATCAGGAACAGAAAGCTAAGAGAAATCCCGAGGTTCGTAAGATGGTTCAGGAGCAGGAATACCAGCAGCAGATGGCAGAGGCAGCAGCACGCCAGGAAGCAGCTCAGAAGAGGATTGACGAGGCGAAGAACAATCAGTAATCATGAAGACTGTGACGGTGATATTTGAGGAATCTCTTCATCATGTATGTCTGATGTATGGACTGAAGCAGACTTTCGGAAGAATGCCTTTTCTGAACAAAAGGGTGATGGAGATCAGAGGAAGGGTGATGACAATAGATAACATCGTCGCCCCACCTCCTATGATGAACAACCCAAGCAGAAGGAAAAGCATCAGAGGCACAAGGAATATGGTAGGGGTCTCATATTGGAAGAATATACTTTCTATTGAGTACAGGGAAGATATGTGCAGCCAGGAAGATATCACTGCATTCGTCAATAACCTCATTGAGGACTATTTGCATTTCAGGCATCCGTTCATGAAGACCGTAACTGAAGACAGTGACGTACTGGAGGCCGGCAGCAGACATAAGATTGCAGAAATATCGGCATAATAAACATAAGATTCTTAATCATGACAAACAAAGTATATCTCGTGACCGGAGCAGCCGGTTTCCTGGGTTCGAATGTCTGCGCACAGCTTCTGGAGCGCGGTGAAAAGATAAGAGCTTTCGTCCTTGAGGGCGACAAGTCAGCAAAGTATATTCCATCTGAAGTGGAGATTTTTTATGGCGATCTCTGCAACAAGGCTTCATTGGAGCCATTCTTCACTGTAGAGGAAGGTATTGAGACGATATGTATCCATGTGGCAAGTATGGTAACTGTAAATCCATACTACCGCAAACTTGTCCTTGACGTAAATGTAGGAGGTACAGAGAATATCGTGGATATGTGTCTTGAGCATCCTGAATGCCAGAAACTAGTATATGTGAGCTCAACGGGAGCAATTCCGGAACTTCCTCATGGACAGAAGATCAAGGAAGTCGAAGAAGTAAATCTCGACGAACTTGAAGGATGGTACAGCAAGAGCAAGGCAATGGCTACCAACAATGTGTATACAGCCATAAAGAAGAGGGGATTGAAGGCTTGCGTGGTATATCCAACTGGTATTTTCGGACCGAACGACCATGCAATAAGCGAGACTACATCTACTATTATCAAGATAATCAAGGGTGAGATGCCAGTAGGAATCAACGGTTCTTTCAATCTTGTGGATGTGCGCGACCTTGCTGCAGGATGTATTGCTGCGGCAGATAAGGGTAGAATAGGAGAAGGATACATTCTCGGAAACGAGGTCATAAGGTTCAAGACACTTAATAAGATCCTCGTAAAGGAAGCAGGGTGCCAGCCCGTCAAATTCTTCCTGCCGATAGACCTTGCAGAAAGAATCGCCAAGAGAATGGAGAAAAAGGCTGCAAAGACCGGCGAGATGCCGATGATGACGACTTTTTCTGTCTATAATCTCAAGAGAAACAATCAGTTCGATTATAGCAAGGCAGAAAAGGAACTTGGCTATACTACAAGGCCTTTGGAAGTCACTCTGAGAGACCAGATCCTGTGGCTCAAGGAGAACGGAAAGATCTGATCGTCAAGATCAAGTAACATTACCGTCAGTCTTTCGATAAGGACTGGCGGTATGCTTTGGGGGACATACCTTCGACTCTCTTGAAGTATTTGCCAAAGACTGACTGAGACGGGAAATCCAACTCGTCACTGATTTCCTGAATGGTCATCGAGGTTGACGAAAGACAGCTTTTTGCATATAGGACTACATGCTTTTCTATCCAGTCCAAAGCTGTCATGCCGGTCTCCTGCTTGAGCATTGTCGAAAGATATTTGCTGGTAACACAAAGTTTGTCGGCGTAGAAACCGATGTCGCGCTGAGTCTTGAAGTTCTCGGCAACAAGCGACATGAATCTTTCACATTTCTCCTGTTGGGCAGTCATTGTGGAAGGTTGGCTCTGAAGTCCGTGCATATAATATCCAAGACCATAATAGTGAGCAGAAAAAAGATGTCTTATGATTTCTTCTCTATATGGATTGTCCGGCTGCTTCATCAAACTCGACACTTGCCTATATACAGATGTAAGGACATCTATAACTTCTGGCGAAACGCTATAGAACTGCGTATCCTTTATGAATAGTCTTTCCTGAAGGCTGACAGGGAGATTTAATGAATCAGTAAAATTCTGACTGACGACCATACCGAACCCGGCGAAATCCTCATCAAGCTCTATGGACTCTACCACCTGACCTGGCAGGAATAGAGCCACTGCCGGAGCTTTCAGTGACCACATGCGGAAATCCACCAGGCAAGAGAATTGTCCGGCTGTAATCACAATCTGAGTAACATTCTTTATCTTATGAGGGAAGCGGAGTCCTTTCAGGATACTTCCGCTATCCAAAAGTTCTATTTCTTCCAACATGACTCTGCAAATTTAGTAAATCGGAAGAATTGGACAAAGTTCGCTAAGTTTTAAAGGAAAAACGGAAGAATCTTGAAGAAAAATTGACCAAGTACTACAAAATCTGCACACTCAGCAGAGACTTTTGATATTGAGCCAATGAGCCAGTGAGCCGATGGCCCCTCTCATAGGTTCATTGGCTCATTGGTTCACTGGATAAGATGTGAGAACTTTGGCATACTTACCTAAACCTAAATGGATAAATTGAGGTGTATCAAGCCAGCGCTTGATAGTACTCTGCGAGACGCCGTTCTTTTTACCTATTTCTATGGCCTCCTTACGTTGAAAGATTTCCGGTAGTGCACGGTAGACTTTCTGTTTTCTCTCAGCTTCCACTTGCCTATATCCTTGTTTACTTCCTGACGCAGATACCGGTAAAGTCGAGTAGAGCTTCGCAGCATGTTCCAAGAGGATGTCACCGATGGTTTGGGCTGTCTGAAAATCGACATCCTCGCAGATGAAATCGACCTTTTCATCAGCATATTCCAGACATCGCATGAGGGATAATGTCATCGATATCTTGAATACAATCAGTCCCATTCGGCGGACGGAAGGGAGGAAGCCTTCACCATATCTGCGAAAGTATTCTTCGTGAAGATATGCAAAGTGAGCATTGAACTGCGCCTGCTGGTCAGGAGTAAAGGAAAAGTTAATCTGTTCTATTTCTGAGATTCGCTGATAGACTTCATACCAAATTCTTCCGAGGTCTGCATACTTTTCATCCAGCGAGACATCTGTGGAATCTGCAAAGACATCATTCCATTGAGGTTTCATCGGGAGATGATAGTACATAAACCTGCTGAAAAGACCATTCTCTGTATCAGGAATCAGTTTCTTGACTTGACCAGGAGTACCGGAAAGCAGCACCGACAGTTTCGGATTGACCACTTCCACATATTCATGATTGGTTCTCCTAAGAAAGGACACCGGCTCATTATGGAAGGATTTCCTCAGTCCATCGGAATAGTTTCCATGGTCAGAAGCCAAAGTGTTAGTCAGCGTATCTCCTTCTGTCTCCATCACAAAACCGACTCCCCCATTGTCATGAAGTATCTGATACATGGCTGTCGCACTTGTATTGGCCGGAATTATATGCAGTCTATGAGGAGGAGGTACTGGTTTCTCCATATCTGGATCCTTGGATTGCTTATACTCGGTCAATCTCTCATGATACTGTTCCCATTCCAACTTGTTCAGTTCTCTAAGTCTCTCATGTATAGGCTGAACCAAAGACCTGATGAGAGCCAGTCGGCCCTTTCCCGCTGATGCAGGAGCTACGACATAGGTATAAAGATTAGGGAATACCTTCCTTCCACCGTATTGTCCGCTGACGTTTGGAATGGTGGACGTGATGGCAGCAATGGCTCCCAGGGCCATCATGTCCGCCTCTTCATCACTTTGACTCATGTCGCAGACCTGTTGCAGCAGATATGGAAGATTATCATATACCTGTGGGGTAAAAGCCGGTATTTGGACTTCAATCTTTCCTATGTCAATCCCTGCTTTCTTCGCCAAGTAAAAGAAGGTACCGATGGTAATACCATCTTTCCTGGCATTCAAACAGTTGTCATATTGCTTATCCGTATCCTGCTCATCATACTTCGGATTGAACCTGCTCAAGCGATGGAAGTACTCGCGCCCGTCCTCACCAAGATGATCACTAAGGGCAAAGCCCAGGCTCAGCCATTGGTTGTAATCTGGAGCAATATCCACCTGGACATCTTCAATCCTTTCGACCACAGCCTCGAAGGAGTCATCTCCAGCAACCGTTTCTCGCACAGGCTCTGGGTCTGACGAGACAGCATACGGAGCAAACAAAGGTTTCGAGAATACTTCTTCGTCCATATACACGTTGACATCACGCGGAAGGAAGCATGCACGGCACACATCCTTGCAGTGATTATCAGCCTCCAACCCGTATGTGTCGTGGACATATGACGACAGTGCATAAAACCAATCCTCATGGGACATCTGATCCACATCTATCGGCACAACCCACTTCAACCCATCTCCGGACGGACTCCTGAAGAGTAGTGCTGTAGGGCAACGCGGGTCTGATATCAGCTTCTGAAAGACTGACTCCACGTCATCCAGATGATCAAAGTCCAGGCATAGAAGTCCGGAATGCTGTACCAGCCCATCCTCCTTACGGTGGGTAAAGATTCCAGAGAATGTACAGTGATCAAACTTGCTGGCCTTGTATGCTCTAGCCTCCTTCTCATCCTTGATACCGCGTAGTTTTATCACAATCCCAGATCGCCCATTCTTGATGAAATCATGTATTTCCCTCAGGGACATTTCCTTCTCAGGCTTACAATTGGAAATCGGAGCCCGATAGAAGGATATTAATTTAGCGTCTATGTTTCGGCCCATTGTTCTGCTTGTTAATTTGTTGTTGTACTGGTTTCTGAGCCTGCTGCTGGTTCCTTGGCTGCTCTGTCTGTTTCTTGTAAGCCGGAGTTAATCCCCTCAAGCTACACCACCTGTCCACAAAAAATGTTGCTATGCGATGATCCTTGAGTTCACTAACCAGAATACGCTCATTTCCTCGTATGAACTCCAAATCTGCGATACCTCCATTAGGATGGATTACAGGCAAGCACGCTAAAGCGTTATAATACAATTCTCTATCTAGGCTGTCACTATCATAACTGGCGTTGAATATAGTACGCAGCATATCTTCAAGGAGAAGATTACCTCTGAGAGGATTAGACAGTTTTGCATCTCTCGCCCTTTCCCTAGCAGGATTAATCTCAAGATTGATTCCTGTCTCCATAAGGGTCTTATCTAGATTCCTGAGTTCATTCTTCAGATCATTTCGCTGATCTTTTACAGAAATGTACTTGCGGAGAGCATCATTCTTGGAATGTCGCAATGCCTCTTGCTTTTCTTTGAGTGACATCACATTACGTCTTATTGATCTCGCATTATTATATAGAATCAATCGACTTCTGAATGCAACGTTCTTCTGAAATCCTAGCACTAGGCCACCCATAACCATCAGCAAGATTGCTGGTACTGGATTGATGGCAGAAATCAAAAGAGAGAACACTGCAAGGAATTTCTTACTGTTGTTTGCTCTGGTAATTTCGTCCGTCAGGGACTCAATCTGAGCATAACATCTCCTTAGTTTATGTACCTCCGCATCAAGATGCTCCGCATTCATGGCACCGCTATTCTTCGCAACATCATATCTTTTGAATGCCATCTGACAATCAGCTTTCAAGGAATCCAGCATTGGCTTATAATGGCTGTGGTAAGTATTCCAGAATAGATTCATACGGATCTTCTCCTGCTCTTCAGGAGTATCTCCTTTACGAGAGTATTGGGATGCTGCTTCTTCCGCATATTTTCTCCAAAGCTGCACCTTTTCTTCGGTAATCAGCTTTTCTAGGTTCATTTCTGCGACATAACGCCTGAGTTGTTCCGCCCTTTCCTCCTCAGTACCGTGCCTTATGGCATTGCAGTAATCGAAACTCTGCTCCACTGAACGCTTATGCTTGAAGTGTTCGTCAAATATACGTTCGCACTCCCTATAATAGTCGTTTCTATGAAAGCCATGCTTGATTACTCCGGAGGTACCTTTGCGATGATTGGTCATCGGAGAAAGTTTATAGGTATTGCTCCTATCCTTTCTGCTGATGATCATATGCACATGCAGGCCTGGCTTCAACGCAGTAGCATTGCCTCTATACTCATGGATGGTGTAATAGAACAACAAGTCCTCTCTGGATCTTACTCCGCCATGGTTGAAGTTACGTGCGTACGCGTCCATCATCTTTGCCACAAGAGTATGGACAGCATCGAGCCTCTGCTCTCTGGTATAACCCATGAGAGCAGTTTCCTCGTCTGAGAAGCTGATGATGTTGGAGTAGTACTTCGTGTCTGTCTTGTGGAGCTGCGTCTTATTGCCGTCTATGGAGTCTATGACCGACTTCGCATCAGCCTCATCTCCAAATGCATCGAAGAACGGGATATCCTCTCCCAGGATACCGGCCTTCTCCTTGTCTTCCCTTTCATGCTGCAGATATGTCACATATCCTTTGCAGGTCCCAGTGTTGTTGTCACTAGAAAAGGGTGCCTTGTTCTGGATCTTTACGTTCATGGTCTCTTCCTTTGATTATTTTCAAGAATTCCTTCTGGACCGCCGTGCTCGCGTCGACACTGGTCTTGAGAGAATTGTTACTTTTCTCTCTTCTTTCGATCAGACTCTTGTTGGAGTCTTTGATATCCTGAACCCCTTTCGCGAGGATTTTCTTGATATCTCCTATGGTCGCAACCTTGTCGTCGTCCGAACACGATGACTCATTGATAGCCTCAGCCTTGCTCTTTCTGACCTGACGTTCCATCAGATCAGAAAGGTACTCGGCATGAGTCATACCACGCTTTTCTGCCTCTATTCTTACCAGATTTCTAGTCGATTCATAGGCTGCCACTGTGGTCAATCTGTCGCTTTTTGATCTCTTTGCCATCTTATAAAACTTTTATAGTTCATAGATCTGCTCATTCCGGCAGTAAAATCCATGATAGAAGGTAGCGCAGCGCTGTTTTGCACCTGCAAGGCAAGAGACAGAATGGTACGCGGAGTGCCATTCCCTCTTGCTCCACATAAAGTGGAGACAAATACCATATTTGTCAGTGATTTTTCTGCCCGAGCGCAACCTATTTCTTATAGGTAACACGCTCGGTGTTCTGATGAGCAAGTTCGAGGGCGAGATCCGCATCCACGACGATCTTTCTTCCGACCTGGGAGATTGCAGGCTTGATCCATTCGCTGTTCTTGATGCGCCACGCAGTAGTGGTACTGCAGTGGAAAAGCTGCTCGATTCCTTTGAGCCCGTAGACATAGTTGCGAAGCTTCGCAGCCTCCTGCTGCTGAGTCCTCATTGCCTCTCTCTCCATGTATTCTTCGATAGTCATCTGGAGAGTGACCATTGCTGAGTTACTAGTTTTACTTATCATAATTTTCTGTGTTTAAATTAAACAAAAAATGCAGCGCCAAATCATTTGACTTGACACTGCAAAGTTACTGGGGGTGAGTAGAGCAAATTAGGTAACTATCTATATTTCACCTAACCATAATTATTTAATTATGAACACATTACAAATAAGGCGTTTTTAAATTCTAGGCTTTTCTGGAAACCACAGGTCTCAGCTAGTCGGAATTTAACGATAATCCTGCTTTTTTCAGTAATTTCTTGAAGTCATCGTTGGTCTTTGTTGACTCCACAGTATTGGTTGAATATCGCTTTCGAGCCTCCTCCCAAGGCATATCGGAAAGGCCTTCCGTATTCTTGAACAAAGCCTTCAGCCACTCCTCGAAATCATGAGTTTTGATACAATGATTCTGATATAGGACACGTATCAGATAGAGGAATCGATTTGTGCCACCAGAAGCTATACTTACTTTCTCAGGCATCGGTCTCTGATCCCAATAGTCATAAAACATACTGATGCTTTCTATGTTCAGGAAATAATACTTCTTGTGATCGGATGGCATCTGACAGTTTATGTCATAAAGTTTCTCAAGCACAGAATGAGGGATACATGGCTCTACTGCTGTGGATACAACAGCAGGTTCTGCCTTTTCTGTCGGTTCCGCAGGCTCCTGATGATAATGAATTGCCGAGCCGTCACTCATATAATTATTAGTCTGTATGAGATCGGCTGTCTGATAGATTATAACTGTTCCATGAGAAGATGCCACCTCCTCCGGTTTCTTCTCAAGAAGAATAAGAATTGGCTCCAGAGATTTTGCTATCTTTTTAAAATACCCTGGTGCCAAAAGATTGCCTAAAGATGTCTGTGCTCTATTCTTAAACTCTTCATCATACTCAGCAGCCAATTTATTGACAGAGAAGTAGCCATCCAGCTGCTCCTCCTTTTCCTTATAGCTGAACATGTATTCTTGAACCTTTGTCTTCAAGAGTCCTTGGGCAAATGCCAGCCTTCCAGGCTCTTCATAGAGACATAGGTTTTTCCATGTAGCCAGGAAACCATTCGGACTACTGATTGCCCTCGACAAAAAATAAGCATTCTGCTGATATATGCATCTATATGACTCATATCTGACAATATCTCGCATATGATACAAACACTGCTGCAGAGCTTTCTCAAAGTCGCTAATCTCGACATTTGACTGCCTCACCACAGGCACCGAGTCCAAACTTACTTTTATTGGCGTCTGTTCTTCGTCATGTTTGATAATTTCGCCCATTGGTCAATACTTTATAATATAATCCACTTACCAAGTTTACGTCCTCCTTCACGACGAATAATTTCCTTCTCAACAAGATCCTTAATCAAGCGTTGAATATGTCGTGATGTAAGCCCTAGCATAGACGCCAACTCAGCAGCTGTTACAGTTGGATTTTCTGCCATAATAGACAGAATATCAGTCTGTTCTTTTACGACATCTTTTACGACATCTTTTACGACATCTTTTACGACATCTTTTACGACATACTGCAAGTTAGGCAGAGTGATGAAGAATGGGCTGAGTTCAGATTTGAACACAGGCTTGGCTCCATTGCTGACATTAGCATACATCTGATAGTCTTCAACTATCTTCTTGAAACCACTGCCTCGACGGTCCATATAGCGAAGGCGGTTGAATATATCGGCAATAACCGGATTACGACGGCGTGACGGCACATTCAACACATCTAGATTCTGAACCATTGTACCATCCATCATACCTCCCGGAGAATAAATCTCAAGACGGTCATCGAACATATCTATATGGACTTCGCTGCCGTAATCAAGGTAATCCCTATGGATAAGAGCATTCACACAGCTTTCAAGAACAGCTCTTTCTGGATATTCAGGCATTTCCTGCCTGTCATCGGGAAGTTTCTTCCAGGCCTTCTTGGAATTGCGGGCAACAAACGCAGTTGCTTCCTGAAGAAGAGAGATAAGACTACCTGAGAACTCAGCATCATCAATAGCATCCATCAGTCCCGGAGCCTTTGTGAGACCATTCCATCTGGTACAGAATACACGAGAATGACGAACTGGACTCTCATCTGCAATGAGCGCTCCAGCATTGGTAAGTTCTCCATTTTCATTTATGATACCCCAAGACTCATAATCCGTATCAAGAAACTCATTATGAGTTCGCTGCTTGCAGACAGAGCGGAGTTTAGTAAATGCCATATTCTTATATTCATACGGGGATGTAAGGCTGTCATATGGAGTACCCGCACCTTTGAGTACAAGACGACGGATGGCAGTTCTGTCTGCTATCACACTCTCGTTACCTATACGTACGAATGCCTGACGATTACCGTCTCCAACATAATAGTATGGAGTTTCCTTTCCTGGGAATACAGTAAGGACTATTATCTTCTTTCCATCAACCGTCTCTGGCACGAGATGAATTTCTGGAATAGGATCCATCTTTGTCTTGATTGTCTCACTGATAACCTCACAATCCTTCTCGTAATCAGCAAGTCCGACAACCTCTCCATCATCGTCTATACCAAACAACAACTTACCACCCATGCCATTGGCAAAGGCAGAGACACTCTTAAGCCAACTCTTCGGCTTTTTATATTCGAGCATCTCCTTCTTGTCATATTCCGTCGCCTCTCCTATCAGTTTCTTGATATCCATACTTCCAGTTTTATTTAATTTCACAAATTTAATCTTTTCCTATGATGAACGACACATCCCGTCAAATTTTGTCGACTAACAAGTCTATCTCAACCCCAATTGCAAAATTTTGTCGTTTAAGACACTTTTCAAATTCCAAAGTCTCTCGAAAGCGGGCTAAAATTGGTAAAATTTTATAGTTTTAGCCCATTATCGAACAACATTAAGAAGATTGCGACCGCAGTGCGGACGATATTTCTAACCACAGAACATGATTTTTATTCCGACCAAATCAATTTCCTAAGATTGTGAACGCAGTGCGTACGTAATTAAGATTACGAATACACCGTATTCGCAATTAGACTTTCTTCACCATAGCAATCAACGCCTTCAACTGCTCTGGGGTGAGACCCTTGAGTTCCTCCATAATGTCTGCATCATCACTCAACTTCAGGAGCCTCGAATTGAACTCCATCTGCTGTGCAAGAGGAAAGGCATCTATATAGCGGTTAGTGATATTGCTGTCTACGGAGTGGCCCATACTCTCGGATATATAGTTATGAGGGACACCAGCATGAGTAAGGTTTGTTGCAAAGGAGTGTCGGCACCAGGTACAGCTTGGCTGGACCTCCCATCCCATACTCTTGACAAGACGACGGACACGCTTCTTGATGTTCTGGTTTTCCATGGCGACACGTTTTCTCCTGTCGCTAGGAGTCTGAGCGTCACCATATATGTCAGGAAACACCAATGATCCTTTAATAGGAGGAGCCGCAATCTGATCAAGAATATTCTGCAATGGAGGAATGATAGGAATCACGACCTCCATGTCACTCCTGTCCTCGGTCTTCTGACGAACGAAGTGGAATGACTTCTTTCCGCTCTGGAAATAATGATCATTGTATGTCAAGTGTGCCGCATCTGCAAGATTGAATCCATTGCCAAGATACTGAACAAGGAATAGACCTAGAGAGTAATGAGTATTCTCTTTCCAATCTACATCCCACTCCTCCGGATAACGCTTTTCAAGGAAACAGTTATACAACTCGGTCATCTGCTCGACTGTCAGGTAGAACGACTTTCGGGTATTACCCTTTGGTATTGAAACTAGTTCGTCATCCTTACCGAAAGGGTAGTCGGTATGAAGTACGTATCCCAGTTTTTCACAAGCATACCAAGCCACACGGAAAGAGCGCAGATACATTCCTATCGTCGATTTGGATATACCATCTGCAACCAAGGAATCACACCACTTCTGGATATCAGCAGCAGTAATTCTGAAACCTTTTATCTCACCAAGATATTTCACAAACGAGTTCTTGGCTGCACGATAATTAGCTTCGGTGCCTATGGACTTCTTCTTACACTCTGCATCCCAGACCTTCAAGAAACTGATCTCATCTCCCACTCCTGTTATCATTGTTTTGATTGCAGGAATGGTCAATCTCTTTGATCGGCTTAAAGACACCACCATATCGTAGTACTTATCAAACTCCGCTTCAAGTTTGAGTTTGATATCATATGGTCTTTCACCTACAAAATTAGCCGGAACGCGTCCTCGTCCGGTCGCCTTACATACATTTATAAACTCATCACCGGTGAGTTTCATATCCAGATGATAATACCATTTCTTACCCTGCTGATGGAAGCAGATAGCCACAGGAAGCTTACCCTCACGGGAAGCATGACGAGTATCCAATGTCACACGAATAAAGCAATCACCAACTTTTTGTGACTTTAAAACCGGAAAACGGGAACTTTCATTACCTTTGTTCAATTCAATATCTTTCATAAATCCTATCTCCATCAACTTCTGTACCGCTTTTTACGGAACTTATAGGGGAACTTTAGGGGAACTTGAAATTTTTTATTTACTCATTTTCACGAGTTTTCAAGATTTCCACAAAGATATTAAATAATTGATTTACAGCAATATATTATTTAGGCAATTTTCACAAATTCCGTCCTATATGGATTCATAATCATGAGGTCCGCAGTTCAATCCTGCGTCCCGCTACAAGAAAGCACAGCAAAACGCTGTGCTTTTTTCTTTTATGGGCATCAGGCCAGCCAGCAGGGGCCTGGGCATTGACATTCCAGGGATCAGTCGCAAAAGTATGTGTCTAAGCATAGATCTTTGCAAGTCTGAACAGAAAGTATTTAACATCTGATACACCTCTCAGTTGCATTCT
>JAFRZX010000029.1 GCA_017442315.1 Bacteroidales bacterium | reverse complement strand
TGATCTTCTGAGAGGGCATGTGCGGAAGCACACATCCGAACAACGGATTCAGCAGGGGAGTCCATCCGGCCCAGAAGATAATCTACGGGTACATCCAGTGCCTCTGCGATGTTGCAGAGGGTCTGCAAACTGGTATTACGGGCACCATTTTCGATATGCCAGAGAGATTCCACGGCGATACCGACTTTCTCTGCCAGAACTTCGCTAGAAACTTTCTTTTCCTTTCGGGTCGCGCGGATCCGTTGACCCATGAGAACGATGTTGATTTCCATATTGTACACCTCTACGCATTAAGTACAGTAAGATAAGTATATAAAAACTTAATCTTCAAATGAATGAGCCACACCGTAGAGGTCTACGCAGTGCGTAATGTTCAATATGCTTTTTCTTTCGACATAATTCTTACTTGGTCACGAACGTATGGGAAAGGTTTATTGAAGAAATTTCTTAGAAAGTAATGATTGGTGTAACTTTTTGGTACTAAAATCGTACTTATATTATAAGGGGATGTTTTACCCATTTTATAGACATTCTGTGAATTGTACGTGAACCTGATTGTAAGTTGTATCCATTTATGCTAAAATCAAACTGAAAAACTATACACTCACAAGTGTATTCTGTACGAAGGAAGTTGGTCGCCATGGTTATTGAACTGAACAAGAACCCAATCTCGGATCATACCGAGCGTTACCGTGCAGCGGGTCTTTCTCTGGAGTTCCTGGGAGAGATGGCAAAGGCAGTCGCTGCGCTGCAGGCTGCAGGTTATGAACCTTACGATCAGCTTTATGGATATGTCATGCACGGCAATGATCAGTATATCACAAGATTCGGTGGTGCCCGGGAAATCGTCACAAAGATGGATGTCAAGGATATTAAGATCTTCTTGAAGCACTACAAGGAACAAAGGTAAGAGAGGCGTTTTGGATATGGCAAGAAAGTCCACGAAAGAAAATAAGAATATCTATCAGCGCACTCGGGAAGGTCTGGGCCTGACCCGTGAGGAGGCATCCGACCTACTGGTTACCATGTCTCCCGAGCGGATCGAGAAGATCGAAAGCGAGCGCTCCATGCCCCATCCAGACGAAGTGCTGCTGATGTCCGATCAATATAAACATCCTTCTTTGTGCAATTACTACTGCGCCAACCAGTGTCCCATTGGGCAGCAGTATGTCCCCGAAATTAAGGTTAAGGACCTGTCCCAGATCGTGCTGGAAACCATCGCATCCTTAAATGCCATGCAGCGGCAGAAGGAGCGACTGATCGAGATCACAGTGGATGGTCAGATCTCCGGTGATGAGCTGGCAGACTTTGTACATATCCAGGAAGAACTGGAGAAGATCTCTATTGCCGTGGAAACTCTGCAGCTCTGGTGTGAGCGAATGCTGGATACCGGTGCTATTGACCAGGCCCAGTATGAAGCGTACAAGAAAAGCAAACAGTAACCTTAATTCTCCCCATGAAGAAAATATAGGCCCTCTAATTTGCGGAAGCCGTCCTTTATTCTGCTACTCACTTTCTGTAGAATAGATGCATACCAGAAAGGAATGCAGCAGAAAGGATGGGATGTGTTTGACTGCAAGAGAAAGAATTCTGATGATCCGGCTTATGGAGAAACTGGAGAAACACCCTACATACGCCAAAACACTGGGAATCGAGGCCACCGGTGCAGTGAACAATCAGAATATGGAATCAGACCCTAAGGGCCTCACAAGTGCGTGAGGCCCTTTGTGCTTTTTAGAAGGGGGAAAGAGAATGCAGATATTTGTAATCATCTGGTTCGTTTTGTTTTTCTGGATCATCGGTAAAGGAATCGCTCAGTTCATTGAGAATGAGAATTCTCCTGTGCTGACAGGGCCTGCAACCATCGTTGATATGAGAAGAAAGACGCATCACCATCATAGCAACGGACATCACCACCATACTCATTCTTACCACATTACTTTCGAGAAGGAAGGCGGCGAGCGTCTGGAGTTGAAGGTGAAGCGGTATGAGTATAATGAACTGTCCATTGGTGACAGAGGTGTTCTGACCCACCAGGGAACCCGCTATAAGGGTTTTGAGCGTTAAATCTAAGAAAGGAAACGATAATGTTCGAATTAC
>JAFRZX010000173.1 GCA_017442315.1 Bacteroidales bacterium | reverse complement strand
GGCATCCCTCCGTGCAAAAGCCTCCAGTTCCGCAGATGTTCTTAAGAAGTGCAAGGCCGGTACGATTGTTTCCGTCTTGGAGTACGGGAAGAAGTTCTGCAAAATCAACTACAATGGTTCTGTAGGCTACATCCTGACAAGCTGCCTGCAGTTCCATTCGGCTGACGAACAGCCCACAGGAACCGGTGTACTCAGCTACAAGGGTAAGGCTACAGGCAGCACAACCATCAACATCCGCAATGATGCAGATGGTGACAGCGCGAAAATCACAGAATGGCGCACTGGTACGGAGGTGCTGGTCTTTGGCATAGACGGCAAGTGGTATGAGGTAGAGGCGAACGGGATGCGCGGATTTGTCAAGGAAGAATTCCTTACCACGAACGAGGAATAAGCTTAATACGCAGTTGCTTGATGCGGCTGCGTTTTTTCTGTTTTAAGCAGGAAAAAAGTGCCTTTATACGTTATAATATATAGACAAGCTTGCTATATTCCTTGTTGCGAAGGAGAAGCATCATGAAGAGGTTCATTATCATTTTTTCTGTTGTCCTGTTGATGACAATTGCACCCTATGCAAATGCCCAAAGTGAGTTTCCACAGGAAATTCTTGACCTGTTTGAATCACACTACGGTACAACTGATTTTGATGGTTTGTTTTTCTTCGACATGCCGGATGGCTCTCGACTCTGCGTTATGCATGATGCTTCAGGACGCATGGACATCAACAGAAGCACGGATGAACGACATGAGGATTGGGTCACAGAAGAGCAGATTTCTCCCTTTGATGGTACATGGGAGCCACGACAGATTGGATTCGTTCGTCACGATCCCCTCACACCGCGAGCAGACGGTTCTTTCTACCCAGATGAACTTGGGTTTGACTTGGTGTGCGAAGAGACAGGAAGGCAGATTTCATACCACTATAACGGCACAGCTTTTGAAATCTGCGGCTGGAAAAACCCCCGAGAGTACCATGGTGAAGCTATTCTGAACGGTACTATGCTGTCTTTCTACCCTTCAGGCACAACAGTTTCGGATTATTCCACGATGATCGGCGTAGGTTTTGAAAGTATCATGACCGACTACGACGATCTGCCATACACACCCGATGAAGCGAAGCGGAGAACTGCACTTGTAGAAGAAACAATCCGGAATTATTATCCGGGCTATACACTGTTCTCTTGCTATATGGACAGCTATCAGACGGAGGCACGGGCTGAGTATTACAAAATTGAGGATAACAGACTTTATGTCATTCGCGCTGAATTTAGCAGTGCTGAAGAAACGCCTTATTCGTATGAATGTATGCCGATTCCTTTGTCGCAGAGTTTTATTGACCGTCTGGAAACGGAGAACATATCCGGCTTGCTTGATCTCAAAGCGTCCATGGATCTTCTATTGACAGAAGACGTTCTGAACACGATAATCATTCCCATGCACGGGAAAGTGATCAACAGCCATTTGCAGGATCAGGCACTGATTCTCCTGTTGGAGAATAACGGGAAGCGATATATTCATATCGTCGAAGAAGATGATTGGTCATATTCTGTGCAGACAACCAAACCGCTTCCGGATGGTGCCTATCTCGATCTATTCCACACAGGCAATGGCGATATTCAAATTGAGTGGCAAGACAGTGAGGGGAAATATCGCACGGCTTGCTATAGTCGTAGAGCAGATGGTGTTTGGCAGCTTAGCTGGACAATGAACAGCGGCGAAAACACCGAGGATTTCTCCTTTATCTATTGTGGAATTGAGTGGGAATACAACCACAGAAGTTCAAATGATGTATATTTCGGAAGCATGCCAGATCTTTCTTTGATGAATGCTTCTGTCGAACAGGTGCCGCGCAATAGGGCTGAGTTGATGCCTTTCGTAGATCGATGCGAATGGGCAGTTGTCAACAATCCCGATCCTGCTGACAGGCTTCACCTTCGTACAGAGCCGAAACGTGATGCTCAATCGCTGGGGAAATTCTACAATCGCACTCCGGTCAAAGTGCTGCAAACCAAGGGTGATTGGTGCAAGGTACAGATTGGAGCGGATGGGTATCTGATCGGCTGGATGATGAAGAAATATCTGGCCTTTGGTGATCAGATGGATGCTGTAGATTGTGCTTTCCCAGACAAAGTTTTTGTGGATGGCTATGAAATCTGTTCACTGTATGACACGATGGAACTTAAGAAGCATCATTCTGCTTCCGGTGAATACTGGATCGTTGGCGTCGTGGAGGATGAGCTTTATATTATTGTAACAACCAATGGCGAATCCGGATATGTGCCACAGGAATGGTTGTGGGAAGGTAGAGGCTGATTGGTGAACAGAGCACACCGCTGTTTTGACACACAGATTTTCCTGGTATAAAGCGGTAAGTTCTTGTACACAAAGGAGGTTTTCTTTATGAGCAAGAAGCTGATGTGCTTAGTCATTCTTGCGACTGCTATGTGCATTGCCGCCCCGGCAATGGCAGATTACTGTGACCAGATGCCCCAGATTGTCATAGATGAGCTCAAAGAGGAAGGGCATCAGGATCTCAGCGTAATTGCTGATTACATCGAAGTGTTTCTTCCTGATGGGACGAAGATCGGGTTCTCTATCACCACAGGTGGCTTTATGGATGGGTACAGGTTTGAAGGTGATGGATTTCGTTATTATTTGCAGACTTATCCTGTAGATGGTCTGTGGGACATTGCGTTTCGCCGTCATGACACAACAACGCTGCGTCCTGATGGAAGCTATTATCCGGATGAGAGCGGCTTTAATCTTGTTAATCGGAATAATGGAGACTACATCGCCTACCACTATGACGGAGAATATATTTCGGTATGTGGTTGGCGAAAGGCTTCCGATTATCAAGGACATGTCATCCTCAATGGCAATCAATTGTCGTACTATCTGGATGG
This sequence comes from Bacteroidales bacterium, assembly GCA_017442315.1. Lineage (GTDB taxonomy): Bacteria > Bacteroidota > Bacteroidia > Bacteroidales > UBA932 > Cryptobacteroides. Next base: position 10,316 of record JAFRZX010000173.1, on the reverse strand, counting down.
AACAAAGACAGCGGAAGCTACCTTCACGCTGGATGATGCTTTGCGAACCTGGATTGGTGCTTTTGACAAACTTCCCAGTACACCTGAAACTGTGCGAGAACAGTTAGCGATCACTGAAACATTCGTAGCCAAACTCTTTCCTGACTATACGCTTCGCAGCCATCAACTAAATAATTACGGAGAAGAAGCGGAAGCAATCTACAGCAAAATCGAAGGCGGATGCCTCTATACCAAGCGAGTTGTGTTCTCAGCTGGCAATGACGATATAGATGTGACTGACGCCATACCCGTACCGCTCTCGGCTTCCCTCCTGAAGCGGCTTGAAACAGAGCCGTTCGATGAACTGATTACAACGCATGGAAACTCTGATATGTTCCTTGTAGAGGATGCACTTGATCTGAATCGTGTTCCTGTTCCCGGCATGATCATTGAAGCCGATGCGCAGGAGAATGCGTTGATCTTGTTGACAAGGCTGGATGAGAACACATCACAGATTCACATTGTAACACTGGAGGATGGCGTCTACTCAGTTGCAAGTTCCAGACTCCTTCCTGGTAATGTATATATGGACATTGTCCATAGTGATGAAGATGAAATCAGCCTTGAATGGAACAGCCAAGATCAGCAGGCGGGCTTTCAGCGGATGGCCGATGGTACCTGGCAACTGGAATGGGTGATGAACAGCGGCGCTCCGAGCTTTGATTACAATGTTGAGTTTTGCGGGGTGGCCTACGAGTGGACGAATCAGGGAACGGATGGCGTCTATATCGGATCGCTGTCTTCTGGCATGAATAATTTGCTGACAATTGATCTGAATCAGCTACCCACATCAATGGAATCGTTGATTTCGTTGGTTGACCCGGATGGATGGGCGGTCGTGAACAACCCCAATCCAGCAGACCGGCTGCATCTTCGTGTTGAGCCTAAGCGCGGTGCCAAATCGTTGGGTAAGTTCTACAATGGAACTCCGGTGCAAGTTCATGAGACAGAGGGCGACTGGTGCCGCGTCTCTATAGGTCTGGATGGGCATCTGGAAGGCTGGATGATGAAAGAATACCTTGCCTTTGGAGAGCAGATGCAGGATGTTGACTGCGTTTTCCCACAGCTTGGCTTAAAGGAAGAACTGCAGAATGCGCTTGCTCATACCAATCAGGATATGTCGGGCGAAGGTTATAGGATGCATCGAACGATGTGGATTGCAGGCGTCGTGGATGATGAACTGTATGTGATTTTGACCAACCGTGGCGAAACGGGCTATATGCCGCAGGAATGGTTCTGGGAGGGTAACGGCTGATGCGGATGAAAAAGATACTTGTTTGCGTAATGGTACTGCTGCTTACCTGCACATCAGCCTTTGCGCAAGAAATTCCTAATGATGAAATCAATAACTGGGCTGTGATGCTGAAAAGCTTGATAGCCAGCAATCCAAACTGCAAGGGTTCGCTGAACATGGTCAAACCTTTTCAGCCGATTCAGATGGAGGCATCCTCACTGGAAGCAAAAGGCCGTGCTTTCTATGCTGAAATCGGCATTGCCACCGATCTGATTGATGATGTAATCAGATTCAGCGGAGAAGAATTTCATTTTGAGGACAATCAGGAGCGCCTGATCACTTTGGTTTTCAGGGGTTATGAGAATGATCACTGCTTTGTCTTTGAAAAGAACGAGCAAGGTGTCGAGTATTTGGTTGATGTCGTGTATGGCAGTTACCCAAGCTCCGTTTCAGCGGATTTGGTCGAACTGAAGGGCGGACGCTATTTGCTGACCAATGTCAACGGGCATGGTTCTGGCAGCATGGCAAACTGGACATCCTGGTATAGTCTTGAAAATAGACGAGTGGAACTATATACGCTTCGTGAAGCTTACGAAAGCTACTATCCTGTCGTAGCTGAAGTAGTCACAAAAACAAATGTTGACCATAAGCTTTCCGGGAACCGAAGCGATGCGGAAACCACGGAGTTGATTACATACACCTACACCACCGTTTACACTTCATTCAATGAAACCCGGAACCAGTATGAAACTGTAGTTGATGATGAGTGTACTGTGAGAATCTATCATTCCAGTGAGAATGGTCTTGTTCTGATTGGTGAGCGAGTGTTCGATACCTATACCCCCGCTATTTTGGAGCAAAAGAGCGTTGATGAACTGATGAATGATGAATGGCAGCTTGTTATGGATGATCAGGGAGATCATGATACTGCCTCTCCTAATGCATATACTGGGCAGGTTCATCCAAGCCTGCCCATGCTGACATTGACAGTCACGGATACCGGCGAACGCACAACAGAATTAATTGAAGATAACATTCTGCAGGTGACGATTGAAGCGCTGGATGGCAGCATGCATCAAACACTCATCTGGGAATCCAGAGAAAGCCCTGAATCCGATCGCATTGTGTCGCTGGCCCGTTTGAAGGACCTGAACTTTGACGGCTACAGCGATCTGTTACTGCTTGCCGCCGAAGGAGCGCAGAACGTGTACTTTGCGTTCTCTCTGTGGGATGTCGAGGAACAGCAATTCCGCTCTGTCCATCGTGATTGTGTATGGCTACGTGAAGAAGCACGCTTTTCGGATGAAGTAATCCAGATCGAACTGTGCAATCCGGAAATTTTCCCCGAACAGCAGATACTGCTGTCCTCTGATCCGGATGGGCTCTATTACACAAGAGAGATCTTCTACATGTTTGATGGTTCCTATCATCTGACGCCCAAATATATCTGGGATGTCTATCGTGATGACGACGGCATGATTCGTGAAACAATGGTGGAATACATGACTCGTCTGGTATTTCTGTGGGACGAAACATACCCGGAAGACTGGTATTATGGTCAAGACGGTTCCGGTGTTGTAGCCTCTGAGCGGAGAAACGCTGCGCATGAAGCAGCTCTGAGCTGGGCTCAAAAGAAAAGAATGCGGGTTGCCAATGTGGATTGGGTCAACCTGCGCAAACAGGATAGCAAGGCTTCCCCGTCGCTGGCGAAGATCAATGAGGGTGAAAATGTGACTGTCCTTGTGGATGCCTGCGGACCTGATAATGGCTGGGTTAGAGTGCTGTATAGTCTGGGCGAACATCATACACTTTCTCAAGATGAACTCGATACTGGACGCACTACTTTGACCGGCTATATCTGGCACAGTTTTCTGGAGCCGGTTGAGTGAGTGCTTAGGACTATAGTCGGCTGGTATAGGCAAGAAAGGAGCAATCGAATGAAGAAGTATGTGAAGATGATCTTGCTGGGATTGCTGTTCGTAATCCTACTCATTGGCGTGGCGGCTGCTACAGATAGCCTATGCGTTCTGTATTCTGCTAAAGGTAGCATTTCAATCTTACCTCACGACAACATACTCTATGAGGCACCGGTCGAACAATCAACATGCAATCACAACTTTATTATCCATACAAACGGAAAAGAAATGATCTACCCAATGGATGATTATTTCTGTTGCTGTTTCAAAGTGATTATCAATTCAAAGATGTGCAGTCTATGCACGGAGCCGGGATATGATATTCAATATGAAATGATTCCGCATGATGATAATAACGGAATCTGTAAGAATTGTGGAAGGGTACCCTTTACCCCGGCTGTAGCCATTCCGCTTTCCTAATGTACTGATTACCATACGACGAAGGAGAATAGAAAATGATTCAGCATATGAGAAAGACTTTTGTTAGTTTTCTTTGCGTCTGCAGTATGGTTATCATTGCTTGCACCGCACAAGCAGCGTCATCACGGCTCCCTGAAGAAGTGCTTGACGTACTCGAGGCAAAGTGGCCAGACTGGCAGATTCCTACTGTCACATACAAAGCATCAGATGGTAAATATTCTGCTGATAACACGCCAGCCTCGTATTACTATGATGAGCATGGTCATGCAGCCGCTTTTGCTGTGCTCTCAAAAGATGGCAGGAATCGGCTTGTTATTCTGGAGAAAAAAGGTGGAACCTGGAAGGTTGTTGGAAACTCAACATCTGCTGTTTTCCAAGGGAAGTGGATTCCCTTCATTTCGTGCGAAATATATGGTCAATTTGATTTCTACTACTCCTATCATCTGTATGAAGAACCGATTTACTATGTGTTTGAGAGAAAGAATGATGGTCACTGGTACCTGACTCAATATGACTATAGTTCTGACAAGGATGGACGTGTTCGTATTTCCGTGGCCTCGGATTGTCTGACATACAAAACTGAAAGCAATGGGAATAAATCAACAAAGGTATACGGTGTGTTTGCCAATCAATTCAGTCAATTCTCGCTGTCCAATTTACCTCTGACAATCTCAGAAGCACGAACTGCATTAACAAATCCTCCCAAGATTCCGAGTGGTACCTTAACCGCGGAGCGAATCAAATTTAGCTCAGGTAAAAAGTACCCTGTATACCAAGGCCCCGGAAAGGAATATGGTCGCGCTGCGAATGGCAAAGCAAGTGTCAGTACGAATGACTGGATTCAAGTATTTGGTGAAGAGAATGGCTATATCATGATTCAATACGACATTTCAAAGAACCAGTATCGTATCGGGTGGATTGAATCAAAAGCTTTGCCGTCAGGTAAAAAAGTAGTTGAATTCGCATTCCAGCCGGTGCAGGGCATCCTTCCGCAGGAAACACACTTGACAGATGACCCACTTAACTCTGAAAAGGTTGTTCTCACGTTGACTGAGGGTACAACTGTAAAATGGTTGGCCAGCATGGGTGACTGGGCTTATGTTGAAACGACCTCTGGTACTCTGATACGTGGTTTTGTTCCCAAAGATTCCATTGCTATACATACATTCTCTGAACAATATGATGCAGCGGATAATGTTGAGTTCGATCCCGCCCCGGCCATAGAAAGCGGTGATAGGATCTACGTGATCCTTTCCTCTGCCCTGTCCGACCCAACAACGCACACTGAGCTTTTCAGCGATAGTAAGTATCAAGGGATCATTGCCCAAATGGAATCAGAAGGCATCACCCTTCCGGATGAGCTTCATAATCAGAGTGATGTGTATATCTATGATGCTTCCATTCGCCTCCTTGAAGCAGAATGGGGGCCGTACCATTCCTGGTCCATCGAACAAAAACATCAATTTGATCTTTTGATGGTTTCTTCCAAGCAGATTCCGTACTGTTTCAATCTGCTTCCGGGTGATACAGAATTGTCACAAGAAGCTGCGCTCGGCAAGGCTCTTCAGGCTATCTCTGAACGATATGGCGTGACGGTTGACGTAACGAAAACGCCTAATGAAGTCGTGTTCTCCTATTATCTTGCAGACGCGAAAACACATAAAGCAATGTGGCGAATCGGTGTGACTGATCAGGACGCAGCTTATACAGTCCATTTGCTGGATGGTGAAGTAATACTCTGCAAACAAGAACGTATGACCTCAAATCTTGATTTGGAGTACGACACCTTGTGTGCGGAGAAAGGTGCGTTTTTTACTTGGAATTTGGAGGATAAAATGCACTATGCTCAATCCCTGCCGGTAAAGCTCGCTGCTGCAGAGAAATCCGGTACGCATCCCATGAACGAAAATGATTTGGTTGCCATTGCAAACTATGGATTCTGCTTGCCGACTGCGGAATGCATATCACAGGATGACGCTTATCAGATTGCGGTTGCGGCTACTTCTCAGGAATATGGATTGCCTGAAGGCTGGGAAGCTCAATCGGAAGTCTACTATTCTTTCTTTTTCAAGCCTGAAACAGGATATACATGGCGTGTGATTTTCTGGAAGACAGGTAGTGCCTCTTACCCCAGCGGTGTGGTTGATATAGATGCACTAACTGGCGCTGTCCAACGGGTGGCCAAGAATGGAACTATGCCTAATGAGTACATTCCTTATCCAGATCGGTTCTGACATCAAAGTATAATACTCTATCGCGTATAGATGAGAAGCCTGACATCCAGCGATGTCAGGCTTCTTCGAAAAAAGATCATTATTATTTCCGCAAAACGGGACAAAAGAAAGGGCTAATTCGTGTATAGAGATGAAAGGAGGTGATCGGAGTGGAACAAGCTGTGGTACCCAGCTATGTTCGAGAAGAGCGAATGACCCGTTGGGTTGAATCATACGCCAGCGATATCAAAAAGGTTTGCTTTATCTATCTAACCGATCACACCCAGGCCGAAGATGCTCTGCAAGACACCTTCCTGAAAGCCTGGAAAAACATGGCCGCTTATGAGCGCAAAGGGATACAGAACGATAAAGCATGGCTTATGAGGATCGCTATCAATGTATGCAAGGATTATCATCGCAGCGGTTGGTTCCGACATATGGACAAGCGACAGGATATGGATGAACTTATCTCTCGCAATGTTTGTTTGGCTGAACAAGACCAAGCCGATCACGAATTGGCCATGGACATATGTCGGTTGCCTGTCAAGTATAAACAGGTTGTATTACTATACTACTATCAGGGGATGAACATGCGGGATGTGGCGCAGGCGTTGGATGTTCCTGCATCCACAGTCCAACGAAGACTGAAAAAAGCGGAATCGCTTTTGAAAGCAGAATTGATGGGAGGTGAGGAAGATGACGGTTGAACAAAAACGCAAACGAATCCAAACAGCATTGAATTCGGAATTTGTTGACCTCGACCTGACTCAAGCCCAGCGCGAGCGCCTTTTGTGGCAAAGCATGCACATGGAATACAACGTGCACACCCGTCATGAGCATCTCCGTTCTCACAGAACTGGAGGAAATAGTGTGAGACTCAAAACGAAAATGTCTTTTAGCTTTGTCCTACTGCTGATTCTATTTTGCCTTAGTGTAACAGCATTGGCTGTGGGTATCCTCATTAACGGATACTATGAGCGTGTGGCTCAGATGGACGCAAGCGGCCAGATGACCACTTGGGGCTTGGACGATAAAATCAGTTTCGTCAATGTCATGCGCGAGTTTGAATTCCCGATGGATGAAACAGACTATTCCACCATGATAGATGAAACAAGAACGGTTGCCGAACGTGAAACTGCTGCAGATCGAATCATTCAGCAGCGCTATGGTGAACTGATTCGCACCGAAGTGGAACAGTGGTATCAAAAACCAGCAGATATCTCCGATATAGCCCCTAATGAAGTGATTATCTTCCAGGAACGCTACATGGCAGAACATCCGGAAGGAATCCGAACAAAGGAAGATTATCTTCGCTATACTGATGCCCTTGGTTACTATCTGCGGGATGTATATTATCCTGCTTACCGCGCAGAAGCTCAGAATCATTCAGATGGTTCGACTCCCATTCCGGTGGGAACTGAAGCATATGCAAAATCGGCCTTAGTCAGCACCATGACAGAAGTCTTTGGTTGGGATGCAGATGCAGCGGATAGAGTTAATCCACAAATTCATTGGGATGAAGAGTATCAGCTCTGGATCGTTTCAGGTGAGGTTAGTAAGGAGTCTATGGTTTCTGCCTTTAACCCTGTACTTGATGGAGAAAATGTCGTTGAAACGGAGAATGGCTATAAGCTCACGATTCTTGTTGACACCAGAGGCAACATTGGCTCTTCAAGTCTGGACAAGGACGCCTTTATCATCGAACACAAAAACGATGTTGATCCTGTTGTGAAGATCAGCAGCGAAGAAGCAACACAGAAGGTAAAGACAGCTGTGATGCAGAAGTTCGGCATCTCTGAATCTGATCTTGCAGTGCTGTTTTACGATGTTGAGTATGGCGGCGTAGCTGAAAACCATGCGTTGCTTGATCGATACGTTTTCCATACTCACTATGCAGTGAACAAAGAAAATGTGTATGGTGCAGTCATTAACAGGGTTACAGGTGAAGTGACAGATGTATTCAGTTATCAGACTGGAGACATGACACCTGCATGGCAGTTGATCTTCTATTCCGCAGAGGTGGAACAGGATAATAGCTGGTATGTCCGCTGGCCGCTTGAAAGCAAGCAACAGCTTCTTGTTCATCTAAATTCCTGTGGCATCAAACCTGAACACTCCATTTGGCAGCTTGAGTCTCCTTCGGCAGAAGAGATTGATTCCTTTGTTGCAGAGGTATGCAATGCGCAGGGATATATTTCTGTTATCAATACTTCAGTGATGGCTCAGGTTCTTCTTGGCGACAGGGAACAATGGTCTGATGCGGATCATGCACTTTACGCCGAACTTAACGAACGCTATCACCTGGGTAGTGCAGATGCAGTGAAAAATCTTCGGGCAGAGGCTTCTGAGATTGATGCAGATACTGCGATTGATGTGACCAAAGCAGCATTTTGCAAGGCGTGGAATGTCGATGTGGCATCCATGATGAACTGGCGTTTTGAATCACAGCAGGTGCATGATGATTTCCTTGGAAGGGCTATGATCTATTATCGTGTAAACATCACCGTCCCACCAGGAGACGATGTGCTTTTCCATGGACGGAATAACTTCTCTTACAGAGTAATGATCGACGGTACCATGATAGATGCTTCTTTGATGCCAGAATGGTACAGCCCTGAACAGGAAAAAGCGATCATCGAAGAAATGCAGCTTTACGACAATGAAACCTTCCACATGTTTGATCGCTATGCACAGCGAAACAACCTTCTGATGGATTATGAGGATTTCTTCCATTGGCCGCTGGAACACAAGAAGGCTTGTGCTGATGAAATGAGAGTCATCATCCAGCAAAGGATTGCTGCAGACCCTAATTACAGTGATCCTCGTCTGATTGCGTTTGCCAGACATGTGTACGGCATCCCCACCTCCACCATGATTGATGAACAGGCTGCTATCTCTGCTGGATGGAAGAAACTGCGGGAAGCATTTGATCTGACAGATCTCGAAATGACTTACCTTTCACCCGAAATCATTCTGCTGGATATCACTGACCCAGCAAAACCGTTCTACCAGATTGGTTTCTCAGCAGAGGACAAGTGGACGAGTGCGCTGAAGGTTGACATGCAGCCGGCAACTTACTATGTGATTGAAGTGGATGCCAACAATGGTGAGATAATCACAACCTACACCTATTCCCGTAATGACGGAGAGACGGGCATAGATGCATGGAACCGTTGGTATTGATAAGGAGTGAGTATATTGAAACGAATCTTGATATTGATTTCGGCGTTCATATTGCTTTCCTTGCCTGCGGTGGCAGAGGAAATTGATTTAAGCACAGAGGGTTATGATAATCTGTACAATGGATACTGTAGTCTTCCGGACGGACGAATTGTTGTGGCGGGAGGAAAGGCCGATAAAGGAAACTATCAAAATCAGAGAGCTCGATTGATTTGTCTGAATCCAGATGGGTCCATTTCTTGGGAATATGTAGATCCTACACTGGGAAACTGTTCTTTTAGTACCCCTGTCCTTTTAACTGACGGAACCGTCGGGACAACTTTCCGAAACAGCCCAAATCAGAGCATTTGCCAGATGGAGATTCGCAAGTTTTCCCAGGAAGGCGAGCCTCTGGGCACACCGGTAGATATCTATGTTCCTGATATGGGCGTGTGTCAGTCCATTAACTCCTGCATTGAGTATGCCGTGATTCCTCCTACAGCCCAAACATACTATCGTTATTTCATCGATTGGGAAGGGAATATTCTATTTAAAGTCTTTTCTGAATCCGGTATGAGTGGCGTGAAAGATATGCTTCCTTTGAAGGATGGAATCCTTCTGTATGGAACAGACAATGGATATCCCTCTCCAGCAAAACTACTGAAGACAGATCTGTATGGCAATGTGCTGTGGGAAACAGTTGTGCCTACCTGGCAGGATGAAGGGGATGCTAACCTGACGAACGGTTTTCAAACCAGCGATGGAGGCTATGTGTTCTGGCTAATGGAAAGCAGCGGCAATCCACTCAGTGAATTGGAATGGCACACAGCCTTGGTCAAATTTGATGAGAATGGCCGTCAGGTGTGGGCAAACCACCATCTACCCCAGAACGTGCTGGGGAGTTTCAGGAATCGCGGCTGCCACGACATTCAGGAATACGAGGGGAAACTTGTAGTAGCTATGGGTACAAAAAACTACGACGATGGTGAACCTCATCACTACCTGTGGTTTTCTGCAGACGGTGAGTATCTGGGCCACAGCATACTTCCTGTAGAGGGGCGGGCATCCGGGAGTTCTCTGACTATTATTGGGGATGTTTTGTATGACAAAAAGGTAACCTATACAAAACATGAGGAATACATGGACACGCAAGATTCGTTTGATGTGAAATTGTATCCGGTTCCGTTGCCCTCCTTCTAAATCGCACAAAAAAGCGGCTGGTCATTTGCTGACCAGCCGTATTTTCAAATTTTCCTACAATGATTATCAAATTGAATGTTTCACTCGATCATGCTCTTCTGCTCGCTTTCCATCGTTGAAGCGTTCAAGTGAACC
>JAFRZX010000172.1 GCA_017442315.1 Bacteroidales bacterium | reverse complement strand
TCGCTGCCGACAAGAGCTTCATTGAGTTCCATTATAGTTACCAAGGTTCTGGCAGCATGTATTCTCCAATAGGAAATTTCGGATATAATTATATCATGATCTCCGGTCATCAGCTCATGGGAGAATAATCCCTCAGATATAAGATATTGTTCAAATGAAGCCGATCCGAAAGGGTCGGCTTCTTTGTGTAATAAAGGTTCTGTATCCGTTCCATTACGTTAGGGATTTGCCAACGGTCCTGATGTCTGGACCGACAGGCATTTTTTTCTGTTTTCAGCGGAAGATGGCGGGGATATCTGACGAGGAAAAGAGGAAAAATTTAAATGGTTTCTTAAAGAAAACCGACAAAATCCCGTAGGTGAGTCTGCTTTGTATGCGGCTCTGAGGCTGGTTCCGGAAATTAAACGTATACTTTTTGAGTACACGGATAGAGCTTATTACCTTTGCATCAGAATCTTTGAAAATTCTACATACTTGTCTTTTTTTTTGAGGCGGCGCCCGTTGTGGCGCTGCTTCGTTTATTGGCACTACTTGATTTAGAAGCTGTTTGAAATTTTCTCAAAGATTCCTTTGCAGCTCTGTCTGGTATATATTTCCTTTCTTTTTTCAGTCAGATAGCTCTTGCTATCCTTTTCAAAAAATCAGAGCTTAAACAGCTTCCCTAAGGATTTGTTCTGTTGCAAATGTGATGACAGATTATTATATTTGCGAGTTCAAGAGAATCAGATGATAGATAAGTATTAACAATAGACAAAGATTATGAACGCAAAGAAAATTTTCGCATTTATCCTTATGGTTGCAGCTGTACTTACAGGCTGTAAGAAGGAAGAGGAGCTAGGCGCAGCAAAAGTAGCGCTTAATCCGTCATCTTTGGAGTTTTCTCAGGAAGAGGGCTCTCAGGAAATAAGGCTCACTGCTACACGTGAATGGAAGGTGGAGAAGAGTGTGGACTGGGTGGCTGTATCTCAGGAAAGAGGTGAAGGCTCGTCTCAGGAGCAGGTGCTCCGCGTGACTGTTACCAAGAATGAGAAAGGTAACCGTACTGCAAAGATCAAGTTCACCATCGGTACTGACTTCGCTACACTTGTTGTAAATCAGGCAGGACCGGATGGAGATACAGGCGGAGTTGATGCTGTGACTGTCCAGGAGTTCATTGAAATGGCTGATACAGAGAACTATTACAGGCTTGAGGGTGTCGTGTCAGGTTTCAATGCCCAGTGGTGCAGCTTTGACCTTACGGATGCGACAGGAAAGATCTATGTGTACTCTGTTACTGAGGAAAGCAAGGCTGAGTGGGTAGACAAGATCAAGAACGGCGGTACAGTAGTTCTGAAGGGTAAGTACCTTTATTATGAAAGCAAGAGCCAGCATGAGGTTGTTGATGCCATCATCGAATCATTCACAGCTGGTCAGGAGGAAAATCCTGATGATGTTGAGCAGATCACATGTGCTGAATTCATCCAGAAGGCAGACCCAACCACTACCTACAGACTTGTAGGAGAAGTTACTACAAATGTAAACGCTACATACTGCAGCTTTGACATGAATGACGGTACTGCAACGGTTGTCGTTTGGACAGTCAACAATGCATCAGAGTGGGCAAGTGTAGTAAAGAAAGGCGGTACTGTTACAGTAAGAGGAAAGTACATGCTTTATACTAATTCGGAAACAGGAGCTACAAAGCACGAGATGGTAGATGCATATATCGAGAAGTTTGAGGCAGGATCTACCGGTGGCGGTGAGAATCCTCCTGTGACTGGCGGATGGTATGAGTTTACCAAGGCGACATCTGTTGAAAGCGGCAAGGCATATGCAATTGTTGCAAATTCGTCAGCTGCAACTCCTGTTTCGGGAGATTATGGATATCTTCAGGTTGCATCTGTGACAGATGAGAACGGCGTTATCAAGACAGAGGGAGCTAATGCCTTTACTTTCACTCAGGTTGACGGTGGCTATACTATCAGACAGTCTGATGGAAGGTATCTCTACATGAAAGGAACTTACAATAGTTTCAATCTGGATGCGAATCCGACTTCCGGTCATGTCTTCACAGTTGAGCCGCAGACAGATGGAACAGTTGTCATTACAAATGTAGAGATGAACAAGTCCCTGCAGTTTGATACAAACTATAATTCATACGGTGCATATCCGGATGTAAGAGGCGTTTATCCTGCTCTTTATCTGCAAGGAGAAGCAACTGAAGCTCCTGAGACTCCTGGAACCGGCGGCGGAAATACAGGAGAGGCAGGCGACTATGATCCTCAGGGAATTACATGGACATTGGGAACCAATGCATATGACAATACCGGTACAGGAAACAACTGCCAGACTGCGACAGTGAACGGTGTGGCTGTGGCAAATCTCCTGAAGTTGGGAACAATTTCAAAAGTAGGTGATGCAACTCTTCATGTTCCTGCCGGAACTTCAAAGATCGGTTTCTATTGTGTTGCCTGGAAGGGTAAGACTGCTACTGTAAAGTTCACTGCAGGTGGAACGGAGTTGGCTACGGTCAGCCCTAAGGCAAATGTAGGTGCGACAGGAAATGCACCATATACCATCACCCTGGCAGATGCTGATTATTATGAGGTCGAGATGACATCTTCATCTGCAACTGATGTGAAGGTTGAGACTTTGGATCCGGCAAATGGCCGCGTTCTCTTTATCGGACTTTCGGCAATTTCAGAATAATAAGATATAAAATGTTTCAATCAAAGGGAACGGCTTTGGAAGCCGGGCCCTTTGATGCTCTAAAAGAGAATGATGAAAAATCTTCAGATATTCAAGGTTGCAGCTGTCGTGACGACAGTCTGCTCCTTGTTTTTTGTCTCTTGTGATAAACCGGAACAGACATCGGTGTATGCTCCTGTGACGGTCTCCCTGTCAAAGTCCCAGGTTAATAATGACGGAGGTTCTGTATTCGTATCTGTGCAGACTGACGGGAAGTGGACGCTTGAACTGGATTTCGGTCAGGACACTTCTCCGTGGGCAACATTAAGCGAGACGTCTGGAAGCAAGGACAGAGGAGATGTTTTCCTCAGGTACGAAATGAATGAAGACAAGGAGGGCAGAAGCCTGACGGTCATTGCGCGCAGTGGAAATTATAAGTCAGAGTGCAGCCTTGTGCAGGGACAAGGAGTTCCGGTAAATCCCGGTGGGCAGGCCGGAGAAGATCCATATGCCGGTTGGCTTGAACTTCCGGCAATAAATACGTCAGATAACCGCATGTTCTTTACCCATTATGCTGACATCGGTGGAAAATACATGCGCAGCTGGTCGTATGACTGGGATCCTGATGCACTTGTTGCTATCTGGGTGGCGTATCCTCTTAACGAATCATTGGTCGGTTCCGGCAGCAGGACCAATCAGTGGGGACTGGACCCTAAGCTTCCGAGAGATATGCAACCGGTGCTATATAAGGGCTTTAGTGGTGGATATGACCGTGGTCATCAGCTTCCTTCTGCAGACAGGCTCAGTTACAAGTCCAATGTGCAGACATTCTACGGGACCAATATGACACCTCAGAAAGGAGAACTTAATCAGAACGCATGGGCTTCTCTTGAAGGACGTGTGCGTGACTGGGCTCGTGCACTGGACACTCTTTATGTCGTTACAGGATGCTCGGTAGAAGGCAGCAAATCATATGCATACGATAATGATGGCAAGGCTGTTACAGTGCCTACAGGTTATTTCAAGGCTCTTTTAGGCTACAAGAAAAACGGAACCATAGGCATTACGGGTTCAACTGGAGGATATACCGCATGTGCTTTCTGGTTTGATCACAAGGCATACAGCGGCGATGTAATGAATCAGGCCATGACGGTGTCGGAACTTGAAGAAATCACCGGTCTGGACTTCTTTGCCAATCTTCCGGCAAAGGTTTCACCATCGATAGCATCCCGTGTGGAAAACACAAGGGACAGTTGGTGGTTCTGAGAACAAAGAAAGATTCAGAAGCTGTTTAAAAATTCAAGCAACTTCTTATAAAGGACAACTATGAAACGTATATTTTTAATATTTTGCTTTGCGGCACTTTTCTCTGCGGGACTTTCTGCGCAGGAAAAGCAGGGCCATAGCTATGTGATAGGTTTCTATAATCTTGAGAACCTGTTTGATACATATAATGATCCCGCAAAGAATGACGAGGAATTCCTTCCTGAAGGAAAGAACAAATGGACAGAGGCCAAGTATCAGAAGAAGCTTCAGAACATGGCAAAGGTCATAAGGTCCATGAGGGATGACAATGGTGCCTGGCATGCCCTGCTCGGAGTTTCTGAAATCGAGAACAGACTTGTGCTGGAAGATCTGGTGATGGAACCTCAGATAGCTGAAGCCAATTACCAGATTATCCATTATGATGGTCCGGACAGGCGAGGTGTTGATGTTGCTTTGCTCTACAAGCCTGAGGTCTTTACATATCTTGACAGCGAATCAATTCCTTTCACTTTTGAAGGAAGTTCAATCGACTTCATCATGAATCAGGAGCAGAAGGATTATTTCAAGACCCGTGACATTCTCATGGTTCATGGACTTATTGACGGTGAGCATTTTGCCATTTATGTCGCTCACCTTCCATCACGTGCCGGTGGTAAGAAAGGTGGAAACCAGCTTCGTGACCGCGGCGGCGAGATCATGTACAATCATGCAATGATGATGCAGGAGAAATATCCCGGCATCAAGATCATCTGCATGGGGGACATGAACGACAATCCAACCGATCCGAGCATGGCGGAATACCTTCATGGAAAGGAAAACATAGAGGATGTTACCCCAACGGACTTCTTCTGCCCTTTCACCCGTATGCTCAAGGATGGTCATGGTTCGCTGGCATATCAGGGGGTATGGAGCATCTACGATCTTCTTCTTGTGAATGATGCGCTTGTGCATGCTCCTGAAGGCGAGTTCAGGCTTCGTCCTCTTGGCAAGAAAGGTTATTATGGAAGAGTCTATAGGAAGCCTTTCATGACCAATCAGAAGGGACAGTACAAGGACCAGCCTTTCAGAACATTCTCAGGAGGTGCCTTTATCGGAGGATACAGTGACCATTATCCTACTTATATCGTAATAACCAAATAGCAATCATACAGCTACAGCTAAACTATAAACAATATATGATAAAGAGATTATCACTATTCATCGCGGCATTGCTTTGCTCAATATCTCTCTTTGCTCAGACTGGAGAATGGGGAGGAGTGAAGGGTACGGTTGTCAACCGTGCCGGCAGGACTCCTATTGCAGATGCTGCTCTTACTATCTCTCAGAACGGAGAGACTGTTGCACAGGCAACAACTGATGCGGAAGGAAAGTTCCTTGTTGAAGGACTTCCTAACGGTATGTATGATATGGCCATCAAGGTTCCCGGATATGTGGATGCACATGTGAATGTTACTGTTGAAGGCTATGTGAAGGATATGATTTTCCTTGGTATGGTTGCAGTGCAGCAGGTCAACGATGTGGATGCTTCCAGCTTTGCTGAATTTGACATGGACGACTCCGGCTACTCTGATACTCCGACCATTCTTTTCGGATCTTCAGACGTCTACAGCAATGTTGCAGGTTATGGATTCAGCTCGGTCCGTTTCCGCAACAGAGGCTACAACAGCGAGACGCAGGATGTATATCTCAGCGGCGTCAGGATGAATGATGCGATGACAGGATACACTCCTTATTCTCTTTGGAGTGGTCTCAACGAAGCTATGCGCAGCAAGGAGACAACTATGGGAGTAGAGGCGTCCGATTATGGTATCGGCGGCTTCAACGGTGTGACCAATATTCATGGAAATCCGGCATCAGTGCGTCCGGGATGGCGTTTCAGTGTTCTGAGCAACAGTGCCCTCTATCGTCTCAGACTGATGGCGACCTATGCATCCGGAGAACTTGACAACGGTTGGTCATATGCTTTCAACGTTTCTGCCCGCCTTGGTGGAAATGACTGGGTGAAAGGTGTCTACTATCGTTCATTCGCTTATTATGCCGGCGTTGAGAAAAAGTTTGGCAATGTCCATCGTCTTAGCCTTGTCACATTTGCGACTCCGGGTCAGAGAGGAGCCCAGAATGCTTCCACTCAGGAGGTATATGACCTGATGGGTGACAATATGTACAACAGCAACTGGGGTTATCAGAACGGTAAAGTCCGCAATGCACGTGTACGCAAGACATTCGAACCTGTAACCATCCTTAAATATACGGCCACTCCTTCAGACAATCTGGAGGCATCGGCAACTGTCCTCTGGCGCACAGGAAAGAACGGGTATACGGCGCTTGACTGGTATGATGCAGCAGACCCAAGACCTGACTACTACCGAAATCTTCCAAGCTACTTCTACATGGATGATGAGGATTATGACAGGCAGAACTATACCAAGTATGCTTGGGCAAAGGAAATGTGGACAGACCGCAGCGGTGAATACGACAACTATCAGCATCTGAATTGGGACCGTCTCTACAATGTCAACTACAACAGTGCAGGAGGAAGATCCAAGTATGCGCTTGAGGAGCGTCGCGTGGACCAGAATGACATCAATGTTGCAGCTAATGTCAAGTGGAGAGCATCCGACTGGTTCACTCTCACCGGAGGTCTCAGCTACAAGTGGAACCGTACGGAGTACTACAAGCAGATCAATGACCTGCTCGGCGGTCAGTACTATCTTAATATAGACCAGTTTGCCGAGCGCGATTTCGCTGCTTCGGAAGCCCTCATCCAGAACGATCTCGACTATTGGATGAACAACGGAAAGACAGCAGAGAAGATATACACCAAGGGCAAGTACGGTTATGACTACTATGCCAATGTGCAGAAGGCCGACATCTGGGCCAACGGAACATTCAAGATTGCCGGATTTTCCGGAAGTCTCGCCCTATCTGCAGGATACGATACTTTCTGTAGAGAAGGTATGATGAGAAAGGGACTTTTTGCCGGTGTCGATCAGGTGGGCAATCCATATTACATCAATATGGCAAACGGTATGGTCGAGGCTCTGGCGCAGCCTAAGGAAGGCTACAAGCTCATCACCACCTATGATTCCAACGGGAAAGCCATCACATCCAAGGGCAAGTCAGAAGTCAGTGAATTCTTTACCTACAGCGCAAAGCTTGGTCTTGCATATTCCTTTACAGGTGGTCACAGACTTTCTGCAAACGCGGGATATTTCAATGATGCCCCTACTTTCAATCAGGCATTCGTATCACCACGTACCAGAAACACCCTTGTCCCTAATCTCACTACCCAGAAGACCCTTTCTGCCGACCTGAACTATCAGTACAACAACAACGGTTATAGTGTCAGGGTGACAGGTTTCTATACCAATATCATGGATCAGACGGACGTGATGAGTTTCTATGATGACTCACAGAACTCCTTCACCAATTTCGCAATGAACGGAATCGACCAGAGGCATATGGGAATCGAGATCGGTGCGCAGGTTCCTCTTCCAGTCAAAGGTCTCAGCATTTCCGGAGTCCTCAGTTTCGGTGAATACATCTACACATCCACTCCTTTTATGACACAGACTGTTGACAACAGCGCGGAGATCATATTTGACAATCAGCCTGTTGCATATTGGAAGAGTCATCCGGTCTACAAGAGAGAGCAGCTTGCCGACGGCAGCACTGTCATTGCGATGGATCTTGACGGCAATCCTGTGGTGGAGAAACAGCAGAAGCATTATGTTCCTAGTACCCCACAGCTTGCGGCGGCTCTCGAACTCAACTATCGTACAAGTTCATACTGGTTCTTTGAACTCAGCGGTCAGTATTTCGGTAATTCATATCTCGACATGAACCCTCTCTATAGGACTGATATGGCTGTCAGCGGACCGGACGGAATCGCTTCACCTGTTGAAATCGAGTACATGGCGGCTCAGGAGAAGTTCGATCCAGTGTTCCTTCTCAATGCGAGTGTCGGCAAGTCTTGGTTCATACATCGCAAGTACAACTTCGGTTTCTCTCTTGAGGTAAAGAACATTCTCAACAACCGCAATGTAAAGACCGGAGGATATGAGCAGACGCGTCTGATCGACAGCGCCGGAAAGGACCGTTACTACCGTTTCGACCCTAAGTATTTCTACATGCAGGGTGCTAACTATATGTTGAACCTATATTTCAGATTCTAAGGACATGAAGAATATATATATTGTTTTGACTGCAGCGATGATGCTTCTTGCCTCCTGCAAGGAGTTTCAGCCTGTGTTTACAGGAGAATATGCAGATCCGGCTCCATATGAGGTGGTCACTATGGAACCGACACACACCATTGCCGAGCTTGCCGCAATGTATGTTATTGAAAAGCCTTGGGTTATTGATGAGGATATCATCATCGAGGGCAAGGTGTCCACTACCGATCAGCCTGGTAACTTCTACAAGAGCTTCTACATTCAGGATGAAACCGGAGGAATGGAGATAAAGATCGGAAAGAACGGTCTGTACAACGACTACAAGCCGGGCCAGACCGTATATGTAAAGTGTCAGGGAATGTCTCTGGGCATGTACGGTTGGAAGAAGCCTGGTACCTATAATGGTGAGCCGACAGGTGGTTGCGGCATGGTGCAGCTTGGTTATGAAGATCCGACAGAAGAATATGAGACATCATATCTTGAAATACCGCTTCTTATAGACAAGCACGTCAAGAGAGGTGTTATCGGAGATGAGGTTCAGCCAGTAGTCATTACAGAAGCAGACCTTCCCGGAAGAGAGGATACCCAGGAAGACAATCCTTATGTCGGGCGTCTTGTGACCCTCAAGGGTCTCAAGTATGCCAATGAGACATTCACCCTCCTGTATCTTGACTCCAACAAGGACAAGAAGGCATCATCCAACCGTATATTCCTTTCTGACCAGACATGGGGGATCACTACATGGGCGATGTCTGAGGCTAAGATGAAGGAGTATCTCTACAGCGGAATCTGGGATAACTGCAAACTCGGTAATTCAGGAGACCAGAATTATGGTACAGTAGGTGACAGACGTGTTGTCGATGAGGTTACAGGTGAGGTGTCTTATCCTGATATCGAGAAGGCAGCATACTCTGTCAGCCAGTATTTCAAGATGGGAAGCACTGAGATCCAGATCCGTTCCAGCGGATACTCAAAATTCGCTGACACCGAGATCGACCCTGCTGTTCTCAGCGGTGCGAAGACCATTGACGTCACAGGTATCCTGACGCTATATCAGGGAAGCATCCAGTTTGTGGTAAACAATATTACAGACATTATCGTCAACGACTAAGGGTATGAAGAGACGGATAATAATTCTTTCTACTATTATAATGACATTGGTTTCATGCAACAATCCGTTCCTTGCCGAGTGGGATACCCCTTATGGTATTCCGGATTTCGGCAAGGTAAAGGAAAAGCATTATATTCAGGCAGTCGAACTGGGCATCAGGCAGCAACAGAGTGAAATAGACGCCATCATAGCAGAGAGTGATGCTCCGGATTTTGAAAACGTCGTAGGGGCTTACGAGCATTCCGGGGCAATCCTGGACCGCGTGACAGGAGTGCTTTTCAATCTGGCGGAGACGGATGCCGGTGAGTCGCTTCAGAAGATCGTGGAGCAGATACTCCCGATGTTGTCCGAACACAATGACAACATCTTCATGAATCCGTATTTCTTCGCAAAGGTGGACAAGCTTCATTCTTCAGTGGATGAGCTTGGACTTGACCCTGAGCAGAAGATGGCTTTGAAGAAGCTTCACCGGGCTTTTGTAAAGAATGGTGTCGCCCTTTCTGCAGGAGACCAGGCGAGGATGAGGGAAATCAACAAGGAACTTTCATCCCTTGAGTATGCTTTCGGCAATAATCTTCTTGCGGAGAACAATGCTTTTGCGGAGAAGTTCGGCATTGCAGTGTCTGAATATGGCGGCAAGATGGCTTCCTGTGAAGACCGTCAGCTAAGGGAGCAGATGTTCAAAGCTTATGCTTCGCGTGGCAACAACGGCAATGAATACGACAACAAGGAGCTTATTCTCAAGATCATGTCGCTCAGAGTCGAGAAGGCAAAGCTTCTTGGATACAGACATCCTGCTGACTTCTTCCTTTCCGATAAGATGGCTGGTAATGCCAAGGCCGTGGACAAGTTCCTTGCTGACCTGATGAAGCCGGCTGTGCGCAAAGCTAAGGAAGAGATCAGGGATATGCAGAAGATAATGGATCAGGACATAGAGGCAGGTCTTCTTCCGGAAGGCTCTAAGATTTGTCCTTGGGATTGGGCCTATTATGCGGAAAAGGTACGTAAGGACAGATATGCCCTTGACGAGGAGCAGCTCAAGCCTTATTTCAAGATGGAGAATGTCCGTGAGGGAGTATTCACGACTGCAAACAGACTGTTCGGACTGAATTTCGAGAAGTTGGATGATGTTCCTGTATACCATGATGAAGTGGAAGCATTCAAGGTTACGGATGCGGACGGCTCGTTGGTAGGAGTTCTCCTGACAGACTATTTCCCTCGCAGTACTAAGAGGGGAGGAGCATGGATGAACAATTTTGTCAATCAGGAAGTCAATGTTGAAGGTGAAGATGTGCGCCCTGTAATCGTGAATGTCGGCAACTTCTCGAAACCGACTCAGGACAAGCCATCTCTTCTGACTCTTGATGAGGTGGAGACAATGTTCCATGAGTTCGGTCATGCGCTTCATGGATTGTTGAGCAAATGTACATACAAGAGTGTGGCAGGAACCAATGTAGCCCGTGACTTTGTGGAGCTTCCTTCCCAGATAATGGAGAACTGGGCGTTTCAGAAAGAAGTGCTGGCTTCATATGCCCGTCATTACGAGACAGATGAGGTGATTCCAGACTCTCTCATCACGAAAATACAGTCTGTAGAGACATTCAATCAGGGATTCATGACCACTGAGCTTGTAGCGGCTTCGATTCTTGACCTGAAATGGCATATGCTTGATAAGATGACCGAGGATGTGTCGTTTGTCGAAGAATTTGAAGCGAAGACAAGCAAGGAAATGGGACTGATAGATGAGATCATACCTCGCTACCGTACTACATATTTTGCACATATCTTCAGCGGAGGATACAGCGCAGGCTATTACAGCTATCTCTGGGCGGAGGTTCTGGACAAGGATGCGTTTGAACTGTTCAAGGAAAAAGGACTTTTCGACAGGGAGTCATCAATGGCTTTCAGAAGAAACATTCTGGAAAAGGGTGGAAGCGAGGAGCCTATGCTTCTGTACAAGAGATTCAGAGGTTCTGAGCCTGATCCGGCAGCACTTCTTAGGGCACGAGGCTTGAAATGATCATATGATCAGTACTTTTGCAGTTGCGGTAGCTCTTGCATCAGGAGTATCCGTTCAGAATCCTTATTGGAAAGACCTGGATGTGCATTCTCTGAATGCAGAGACTGAAAGGACGGAACTCATCTTCTGGCCGAGCCGGGATGAGGCACTTGCCGAAGGATTTGACCAAAGCAGGAATTATATGGACCTCAACGGAATATGGAAGTTCCGTTACTATGATTCCCAGCAGCATATGGATCCTGCCGTATCGAAGACTACTGCAGAACAGGCTTCCGGATGGGATGATATAAAGGTTCCAGGTAACTGGGAGGTGCAGGGTTACGGCATACCGATCTATGTGAATTCGGATTACGAATTCATGACATTGAATCCGACACCTCCTTTGATTCCTGATGAGAATCCATCAGGAGTCTATTTCCGTACCTTTGAGGTGCCTCAGGAATGGGCAGGACGTCAGGTCTATCTGAACCTCGCAGGAGCCAAATCCGGGGTCTACGTATACGTGAACGGGGTTGAAGCTGGTTATAATGAGGATTCAAAGAATCTGGCAAGATTCAATATCACCCCATATCTGACAGAGGGAGATAATGATCTTGTACTCAAGGTATACAGATACTCCACAGGATCTTATCTTGAGTGCATGGATTTTTTCCGTATCAGCGGAATAGAAAGAGATGTCTATCTCTCATCAGAGAAATATGACATGGACTTTGATATTAATGTCGTTTCTTCTCTTGATCAGGACTGTAATGACGGATATTTCCGTCTGGAGATCTCATCAGACCCTATGGTTGATCCTGATGTGTCGTTTCAGCTTCTGGACAAGGATGGAAAAGCCGTTCTGGAGGACAGCATATCAGTTAGCAACGGTGAGGCTGCAGTGGAAGGAGTTATAAAGGACGTAAGGAAATGGTCGGCAGAGGATCCGCAGCTATATACTCTTCTGCTTTGTGTCGATGGCGAATACACCCGGTTCAATGTCGGTTTCCGTCGTCTTGAGATAAAGGGAAACCTTTTTCTTGTAAATGGCATGCCGGTGAAGTTCAAGGGAGTAAACATGCACGAGACGGATCCATACACAGGCCACTATGTCACACGTGAAAGGATGCTCCAGGACCTTCGTCTGATGAAGGAGCATAATATCAATGCCATTCGTACAAGTCATTATCCTCAGCCTCGCATGTTCTATGATCTGTGTGACAGTCTTGGTTTTTATGTCTACAATGAGGCCAATGTGGAAAGTCATGGAATGTTCTATCATCCGGACAGGACCCTTGGCAACAAACCTGAATGGTATCCAAATCATATCTACCGCATCCGCAACATGTACTTCCGCACAAGAAATCATGCATGCGTGACTATCCTCTCATTAGGTAATGAGGGCGGAAACGGATGCAATTTCTACGACGCATACAATCACATCAAGGCTCTAGAAAAGGATGGTATGAACCGTCCCGTATGTTATGAAAGAGCTGAATACGAGTGGAATACGGATATGATAGTCCCTCAGTATCCTTCTGCTGCATGGTTCAGGAAAATGGGTGAGAATCCTCAGGATCGTCCTGTATGTCCTTCGGAGTATTCCCATGCTATGGGTAATTCCAACGGCTCTCTAGACCTGCAATGGGAATATATATATAAGTATCCCCATCTACAGGGTGGATTCATCTGGGATTGGGTGGATCAGGCTCTTGCAAAATATGATGCTCAAGGCAATTTCCTTTTCTGGGCGTATGGCGGGGATTTCGGTGAAAGGATGCCAAGTGACGGAAACTTTGTCTGCAACGGATTAGTCGGTCCTGACCGTGAACCTCATCCGGGGCTGTCAGAAGTGAAGTATGTCTATCAGAATGTGAAGATCACTTCAGATGATCCGGCAAGTGGCAGATTCAACATCTTCAACAGATTTTATTTTACAGGTCTTGAAGATTATCTGGTGCGCTACAGCATTCTTGCGGACGGAAAGACCATAAGTACCGGAACTCTCACATTCGGGACAGGTCCTCAGCAGGGAGAAGATTTTGAGGTGAAGCTGCCAAGGATGCACTGGAGAAAGATTTATCACATCAATTTCGATGTGATTACTACCAGACAGACCAGTTTTCTTGCAAAGGGTCATGTGATTGCACAGGAGCAGTTCCTTCTCAAAGAAGCTGAAAAGACGGAATTCATGCAGCCTGAGGTCGGTTGTGTTGAAATCTGCGAAGACAGCAGCAGCATTGTCATAAGATCTGACAAGGTGGAACTTATATATGACAAATCCGCCTCATACGTCATTTCATATAAGGTCAAAGGTCGGGAAATGCTGGCTGATTCTTTCGGTATAAGACCTGGTTTCTGGCGCGCTCCTACAGATAACGATTACGGCAACGGGTGGCCGAAGAGAACCCAGGTCTACAAGACTGCATCAAAGGAATTCAATGCCACAGCCTGTGTATGCAGGAAAGGAAGGGCAGCGGAACTGCGTATTTCGTATGCTTTGCCTTCTGGAAATGTCTATGATGTGGAATACGAAGTCTATGCAGACGGAGTGTTGAGGATTTCATCTGATTTCAAAGGAGTACCTTCTGAGAATCCGATAGAAGTACCTCGCATCGGTCTCAGGATGAGGCTGCCGTCTTCCGCAGACAGTTTTACATATTTTGGCCGAGGACCTCATGAAACCTACTGGGACCGTAAGGCTGGTGCACGTATGGGAATATGGGAAACCTCCGCGACGGAATCATATGTGCCATATGTACGTCCTCAGGAGAACGGTCATCATGTAGATTGTCGCTGGCTTGAAATAGGAGGTATGACGATAATTGCAGACGGGACATTTGAATTCAATGCCCTCCGCAACAGTGTGGAGGATTTTGACTCTGAGGAAGCCGTCCGGCATGATTACCAGTGGGACAATCTTCATCCGTACGAAGACCATTCTCCGGAAAAAGCCAGGAATGTGCGTCGTCGTCATCACCATATCAATGACATTGTTCCAAGAGATTATGTGGAACTTTGCATTGATGGTATCCATACCGGTGTCGGAGGTTACGATAGCTGGGGCCGGCGCACCGAAAAAGAAAGGTGCGCGTGGAGTGACCGCAACTATACATACAGCTTCGTCATTATTCCTGACTGATCCATCATTATGCACAAGGCAGCCTGGATACGTACAGGATCTGTTATCTGATGTAGCTGGTGAGCAGCTTGATGCTTCCTGATGGAGTGAATGTCACTTCATCCGTACATGCCGGGATAAGAACGGTCTCTCCCTGATGCAGGGATACTGAATTCCCTTCAGAGTCAGTCAATGTACCGTTGCCGCCCACGCAGATCACAATCATGAATGAATCGTGAGCTTTCACCGCTGTCTTTACAGGCTGTGTAAGGTCAAACAGCGAAGTTGTGAAATATTCGCAGTCCACAATCTGGTTTTCTGCATTCTTCACATCTTCATATGCTGTCTTGTAGTCGTCAAGAACCGTATAATCGATTGCCGCTTTGGACAGTTCGGTGTGCAGTTCACGAGGCTTTCCATCGAGTCCTACCCGTCCGAAATCATATATCCTGTAGGTAATGTCGGAAGTCTGCTGGATTTCAGCTATGAAGCAGCCTGTACCTATGCTGTGGATGCGTCCTGCAGGAAGGAAGAACACATCTCCCTCCCGGACGTTGTAGTCATGGAGGACTTCTGTGATAGTGTTGTCTTCTACCTTTGCTGCATATTCTTCAGGAGTGATCTTTCTTGTCAGACCTGACATCAGATGCGCTTTCTCATCTGCCTGTACCACATACCACATTTCGGTCTTGCCCTTTGAACCGTTGTGTCTTTCGGCAGCCAGAGCATCGTCCGGATGGACCTGAATTGACAGGTCATCGCGGGCATCGATGAATTTTATCAGAAGAGGAAATTCTGTGCCGCCTTTTGCATAGACCTTTTCTCCGAGAAGCTGTCCCTTATAGGTCCGGGCCAGTTCAGTAATCGTCTTTCCTGCCAGCGGTCCTTCCGCTACAACAGACTCGTTGCCTTTCACTCCGGACAGTTCCCAGCTTTCACCTATGTTATGCTGGTCTGTCTCAATGCCTTTGAAAGGGGCGATCTTTTCACCGCCCCATACCACAGTCTTGAATATTGTGTTGAATTTCAATGGATACATAAGCTTGTCTTTATTTGTCCAACTGGTCAAGTGCGAAGGTGTATGCACCCACAGAAATGGCCTTGCTTGCTCCCATCTTGGAAATCGCGACTCCAATACGCTTCTGAGGGTCATAATCCACTTCAATCTCGCTGCCGTATATCTTGATCTTCCTCTGTGCTCCCTTTGCAAATTCAGCGAATTCCTGTTCATCATCCAGGTCATACACTTTCATCTGCACTCTGTCAAGCTCGTCTCCGGCGATAGTATGCATCTTTCCCCTGAGGGCATCAAGAAGAGCCGGCATTATGTATTTTCGTGCAGCTGTGATGCCGCCACCTATCACGATCAGACCGTCTGTAAGAGTAACAGCTGTCGCCATTGCGTCTCCGGCAATCTCTCCCATTTCGGCAAATGCCTTCTTTGCTGCCTCAACGTCACCAGGAATCTTTCCTTCAGCAATGTCAAAGATATCCTTAGGCTCGTATTTATGGTCCTTGTCTCCGGAGAGTTCTCCATATACTCTCTTTACAGCTCTTACTGCAACGCCCTCTTCAACGATGACTCCTGCAAGCTTCTTATGAGGCAGACAGAATGTCTCTACGCATGAATTGTCACCTCTGTTGAGCTCTCCGTTCACGATCATTCCCACTCCGAAGCCAGTGCCGAAAGTGTAGCCTAACATGTTCTTGTATCGTTTTGCGCTGCCGGCGAGTTCAAGCTTTTCATTTATCTCAGGGAGAGCGCCTCCAAGTGCCTCACCATAAGCAAACAGATCTCCGTCATTATTGATGTATACAGGTATGCCGAATTTCTTTCTGAGGAAAGGACCAAGGGCCACACCATCTCTGAATGACGGAAAGTTTGGAAGATATCCTCCGATGATTCCGTTAGGATAATCTGCAGGACCAGGGAAAGCGAAGCTGATAGCTGCCGGATGGTCATCAAGCTGGTCTATAACACTTCTGAATCCCTTCACCATAGTGTCAAGGCAAAGGTCAAGATCTTGAGCATTTGAAGGAAGAGTGATCGGGTCAATGATGAACTCACCGCCTCTCATTGCTCCAAAAACCATGTTTGTTCCGCCTGCGTCGAGTGTCAGGACGATACGTGGGTCATTTCTGTAGTTAGCCATTATTATTATGTGTCGATGTTTTAATTATTCCTGAATTGCCTTGTTGCCGCGATGTCTGTTCGGTACTGAAGACATCACGTAGTTCATCTCGGCTCCGTCTTTGAGGGAGTCATAGTTTATGAAGTTGCAGTCATAGTTCTTATTATCCAGCTTCATGCAGTCTATATAGGTATCAAGTCCACCTTCTGCTCCGTTGCCGTTTTCTGCATTTATAACGATTTCTTTGCCGTTTTCAAGATGTACTGTGGCCCTAGGGAAGAAAGGTGTTCCCAATGCGTAGAAATCTGATGCAGGACACACCGGATAGAATCCTAATGCAGAGAAAACATACCATGCAGAAGTCTGTCCGTTGTCCTCGTCTCCGCAGTAACCGTCAGGATCTGCACTGTAGAGTCTGTTCATCACTTCGCGGACCCATTTCTGAGTCTTCCAAGGCTGACCGGCCCAGTCATACAGATAGACCATATGTTGTGCTGGCTGGTTTCCATGCGCATAATTGCCCATTTTGGCTACCTGCATTTCAGTGATTTCATGGATACGGTATCCATAGTAGCTGTCGTCATAGATTGGCGGAACCACGAACACGGAATCCAGCATTTCCGCAAATTCAGAGCTGCCTCCCATTGCATCCATAAGACCGTCTACGTCGTGGAAAACAGACCATGTATAATGCCATGTGTTGCCTTCAGTAAATGCGTCGCCCCATTTGTATGGACTGAAAGGTTCCTGGAATGTGCCGTCAGCATTCTTGCCTCTCATCAGGTTGTGGGATGGGTCGAAGACGTTCTTCCAGTTGCCGGAACGGGCCTCCCATTTGTCCAGTTCTTCCTGAGGACGGTTAAGTTTCTTTGCTATCTGTAGAATGCACCAGTCATTGTATGCATATTCGAGAGTGCGTGCCACATTTTCGTGAATGCCGACATTGTAAGGTACATAGCCCAATGTATTGTAATATTCGTGTCCCAGACGTCCTGTCGAACTTACTTCCGGGTGTACGTTCTCTGTTCCGTAGACGATGCAGTCATAAAGAGTCTGCCAATCTTCTTCTGAACAGATGCCCTTTACGATGGCATCTGCAACTACCGATGCTGAGTTGTTGCCCACCATGCAGCCTCTGTGTCCCGGACTTGCCCATTCCGGAAGGAAACTGTTTTCACGTGCAATGTTTGCAAGTCCCTGCTGGATCTCTGCGTTCACAGAAGGATAGACCAGGTTCAAAAGAGGGAACAATGCCCTGAATGTATCCCAGAATCCCGTGTCGGTGTAGAGGTAGCCGTCGCATACCTGTCCGTTGTATGGGCTGTAATGTACGGGCTTCCCTTCTTCATTGATTTCATAGAACTTGCGAGGGAAGAGTACGCTTCTGTACAGACATGAGTAGAAAGTGCGATACTGGTCTTCGGTGCCTCCTCCGACCTGAATGCGTCCGAGGATGTCGTTCCACCTGTCTTTTGCATCCTGCTTAACCTGGGCGAAGGCCTTGTCTTCCACTTCCTTGAGGTTGAGCCAGGCCTGTTCAAGAGAAATGAAAGAGGATGCAGCCTTTACACATACTTCCTCCCCACGTGAAGTCTTGAACGAAATGGATGCAAGGGCGTGGTCTCCCTCGTACTCTGTTGCTCCGGCGCTTATCTTCTCCGGTCCTTCCCATACAGTGAAAGTTTCAACAGGCTTGTCGAATCTTACGACGAACCAGTTGCGGAAATTCTCAGGTACACCTCCGCAGTTCTTTGTCGTGTAGCCGACTATCGCATTCTCTTCTGGAATCACCTTTATGAAGGATCCCTGGTCATAAGCATCTACGATAACACCGGAATTGCCGCTTTCCGGGAATGTGAAACGGAAAGCCGCTGCTCTGTCGGAAGGAGCTATCTCTGCATTTATATCATGGTCGGCCAGATAGACCTGATAGTAATAAGGTCTTGCTGTTTCGCTCTTATGTGAGAACCAGCTGGCCCGTCTCTCCTGATCTACAGCTGATGCATCACGTACAGGCATGATGGCGAACTGGCCGTAGTCGTTTATCCAAGGAGATGGCTGGTGGGTCTGTTCAAAGCCTCTGATCCTGTGAGCGTCATATCTGTAGGCCCATCCGTCTCCCATTGTGCCGGTTACCGGAGTCCAGAAGTTCATACCCCATGGAAGGGCAATGGCCGGATAGGTGTTTCCTGTTGAGAATGAATGTTCCGACAAAGAACCTACAAGGGTAGAAACATAGTCTGCCGGGTTCGTTGCCATATCTGCATGCTCTTTGTTGCAGCAGCCTGCAAAAAGGCAGAGAGCCAGAATAATGGATAATGTTTTCTTCATGGTGCTTATTTTTCCACTTGCTGCGTCCGCTATAATGAAAAACTCTTCATTTCGGACGTGATTCAAGGTGTTTTTATATTATGCTGTTAAGTACATGTAATCTTCCGTCATCAATGATCTTGATGATCAGTTCTCCGAACAAGGTGTTCTGCCATGCAAACCATTCGCGGGTGAACACTTCTGAATTATCCTTGTGGAAGGATTCGTGCATGAAGCCGGTGCCGGCATCAGTAGTCATCAGCTGGCAGATGCACTCGCGTATTTCATCATCGTCATCGGAAGTGAAGGCTTTCATCATGATGCTCATCGGCCAGATGACTTCAGACCAGATGTGAGGTCCTCCTATGCCTTCTCCTGCAGGACCTTTATGGAAATACGGATTAGCTTCACTCCACACAAACTTCCTTGTATTCATATATATAGGATCATCAGCGGGAACGTCGCCAAGATATGCCATGGCAAGGAGTGACGGCACATTGGCGTCATCCATGATATACTGGTTGCCGAAACCGTCTGTTTCAAAGGCATATATAGGTCCGAACTCAGGATGGTCGTATACTGCGTGTTTCTTCAGGGCCTTCTCCACTTCGGATGCAAGTGCCAGACACTCCTGGGCGAGGTCATGCTTCTGATTGACATCCTGAAGTATTTCAGCAGCCTTGCGCAATGAAGTTACTGCCATGAAGTTGGATGGAACAAGGAATTCAAAGGTCGTTGCATCATCAGATGGGCGGAATGCAGATGCTATCAGGCCTACCGGATTGACAGGGTTTCCAGCTCCGACTACGCATTTTGTGTCCAGCTGCCTGTCTGTAATCCGCAGAAAGGTGTAGCTGCCATGTCCGTCCTTGCGCTGCTGTTCTTTTAAGGTAGCTATGATCTTGCCCATAGCCTCGATCCAGACATCACCGAATACGGAAGTGTCCGACGTTGTCTTCCAATATTCATATGCAAGCCTGATAGGATAGCAATGGGAGTCGATTTCCCATTTTCGCTCAAACACATACGGGTCAGCCTTTGGAAGGTCGGTAGGATTGGCAGCTCCTATCGGTTCCACATTGAATGCGTTGGCATAAGGGTCTATGCATATGCATTTGAACTGTCTGTTGATCACCCCGGCAATCATCTCTCGTAGGGCGGGGTCTTCGTTTGCGAACATCAGGTAGGGCCACACCTGTGCCCCGGAATCCCTGAGCCACATTGCAGGAATGTCTCCTGTATAGACAAAAGTATCAGGCTGTCCGTCCGCAGATTCCACAGGATGAACCGTTGTGTCCAGCGTGTTTGGGAAACAGTTTGCGAACATCCATGCAAGACGAGGATTTTCAAGCATCGATGTCACTTCTTCGATTTTCCTTTCCACAGCTTCAGACGTGAAAAGTCTGTCCTGGGGCGCCGGACGCTGGTCCTCATATTCTTCCGGTTCGTTGGCGCAGTACCAGATTTTCGGTTCTGCTCCCATTTCAATGACGATTTCCCCTCCGGCTGCAATGTCCTTATATTCCAGATAACCCTTTGTATAGGCTTTGCCGTTGAGCGTGATCTTCTGAATGTATCTGTTACTGTCGCTGCCTCCGATTGTTCTGACAGTGAATGTCTTGCCGTCTCCGACATCTATTTCAGCCTTGTCAAATATCGGAGCACCGAACCAGTAGCGTCCTCCTGCAGGTTCCACCTGATAGAATCCGAGAGATGACAGTATGTACCATGCGGACATCTGTCCCACGTCTTCATTACCTGCCAGGCCATCCGGTTCCGCTTTATATAAGGTAGACAGAACTTCCCTTACTCTGTCAGCTGTCTTCCAAGGCTGTCCTGCCATTGCATAGAAATACAGGATGTGATGACTCGGTTCGTTTCCATGTGCATATTGACCTATAAGTCCGGATATGTCAGGCGAAGTCTCGGCACCTTCTATTACTGAAGGCACGGTGAACAGCGAATCCAGCTTTTCCAGAAAAGCTTCCTTGCTTCCGAAGCACTCTGTCAGACCCTTGAAGTCATGCGGAGCAAGCCATGTGTATTGCCAGCCGTTGCCTTCACAGTAATCATCGGCGCGATGGGTGGAAGCGAATGGACTGTATTCTTTCCGGAACTGTCCCTTGCTGTCCTTTCCGCGCAAGAATCTCAGCTGAGGATCGAACAGGTGTCTGTATGATCTGCTGCGCTCCTTGAAATATCTGGCCTGAGCCTTATAGTATTCTGCATTGCCTTCCGATTTTTCAGCAAGCTTTTCTGCTGCCATTGCCAAAGCTCCGTCAGCAAGTGCGTATTCGAGATCATAGGCTACAGATTCTCCGAACAGGTCGCATGGGATGTAGCCATACTTCATGCGGTGGTCCTGTCCTCTGTCAGGGCGCATTGCCGAAACCTTCATCGCCTCGAAAGCCTCAGCATGGTCAAATCCGTCGAATCCCTTCATTATGGCATCTGCAACCGGTGGAATTCCCGGATTGCCTACCATGCAGTCTGTCTCGCATGCCATAAGATGCCATACCGGCAGCTTGCCCTGCTTGTTGTGGATGTCAAGCATGGTGCGTATGAAATCCTCGAACCTCTCGCCCTGGAAAATGCTGTAAAGCGGCATGGCAGCCCTGTATGTGTCCCATAGAGAGAATGTCGTGTACGTGGTATGACCGGGGTCGGAATGATTCTGACCGTCGGCACCTCTGTAAGATCCGTCCACATCGCAGAAAAGAGACGGGGCGGTCATTGCATGATAGAGTGCCGTATAGAATATCCTGAGTGTCTCTTCGTCTTCAGTCTCTACGCGGATTCTTCCCAGCTCATCGTTCCATGCCTTGTCTGCAGCCTCTGCAACGGCCTCGAAATCCCATCCCGGCAGTTCTGCCTTCAAATTGGCTTCGGCTCCTTCCATGCTTACTGGAGAAAGAGCCACCTTCAGCATTATCTGTTCCTTGTCCGAAGTCTTGAATGTGGCCTTGGCATAGAGAGGCTTGTAGTCTATACTGTGGATATGCAGGTCTTCAAAAGGCTTTGAAAACTCAGCATAAAAGAAAAGCTT
This sequence comes from Bacteroidales bacterium, assembly GCA_017442315.1. Lineage (GTDB taxonomy): Bacteria > Bacteroidota > Bacteroidia > Bacteroidales > UBA932 > Cryptobacteroides. Next base: position 39,184 of record JAFRZX010000172.1, on the reverse strand, counting down.
CTGGTCTTTTGCCCATCCGCTTGAATGCCTCCATCCTCTTACGGCTTGATTGCCGCAGGGCTCTATGAAGGTATCGGTGGCCTTGTCCCAGCATCCTCCGTTTTCAAGGTCAAAGACAATAGCAGCCTCGTCTGAATGCGGGAATGTATATCTGTGCAGGCCTACACGTGCTGTAGCCGTCATTTCAGCGACAATGTCATAACGGGTCAAAGGCACACTGTAGTATCCTGGAACGCTTATCTCTTTGGATCTGTCTGCGTATGACCACATGCCGCTGTCCTGGTCATCTTCAGTACCTCTGGCAAATGTAACATCTCCAGTTACCGGCATGACGGTAATGTCAAACAGGTCTCCTATGCCGGTACCATTGAGATGCGTATGGGAGAATCCTATCACAGTGGAGTCGCTTATATGGTAGCCTGAAGTCCAGTCCCACTCCTGTGGAATACTGGTCGGGCCAAGCTGAACCATGCCGAAAGGCACGTTGGCTCCTACGAATACATGGCCATGCCCTCCGATGCCTATGCCGGTATCTACATATCCGGTAAATCTTGTCTCTGTTCCGGAACATCCGGCAAGGATGGCGGTAATCGCTATAAGAATGGTTATAGTCCGTTGTCTCATTGGAATAAGGTTTCAATGGGTATGTATAATGCAAAAGCCCCAACGGGACATTATTGTCGTCGGTGCAAGTTGAAACCGGAAGATATTGCATCGCAAAAATATCATTTAGTTTCTTTAGTTCCAAAAATTACTTTTAAATTTTTGCGAAAAGAGGAACGTTGATAAAAAATATTTACAATTTTATGATTTTTAGGGTCCGGATGAAAGCTTGAAGTGTCTATATATAACTGAATCGTAAAAAATGGACACTTATACACTTCTAAAATATCTCAGATGTGAAGCTTCTTCGAGGGAAGAGGCTGCCGTGCAGAAGTGGCTGGCCAGCGATACGGATGGTTCGCATGCAGATAAATACAGAAATGTCCGTATTGTCTTTGAGGGGGTGACGATTCATGATAATGGTTCCGTTTCGCAGCAGGTAAGCAGACCACGCTGGCATAGGAAAGCCTCTTTTGCATTGAGGCTCGTGTCTGTTGCGGCTGTGCTTATGGTAGCTTTCATGCTGGGAGGGCGTCATGTGATGTCATCTCTTTCATCTGAAATGGAAGCGTTCTCTGTCCCTTGCGGCAAGAATGTCCAGCTTATACTGACTGACGGAACCCGTTTGTGGATAAATGGCGGTACGGAGGTGGAGATTCCCGTGGTGTTTGCCAGAAATCACAGGACAGTCCGTCTGCATTCAGGGGAAATCCTTCTGGATGTGGCAAAGGATGAGGAAAGACCTTTCATAGTGGATACATATGCCGGCAAGGTGACGGTGCTAGGAACCAGGTTCGACATAATGGCGGATGAGATCAGGAACGTATTCTCGACATCTCTTCTGGAAGGCTCGGTAACTGTGATGCCTAAGGGTGAACCGGAAACTGAGTATGTCCTGAAGCCGAATGAGGTTCTCAGGATGGAGGATGGTGAATGGTCTATATCCAGACTGAAGGACCCGAAGGCGGTTTCCTGTTGGACTGACGGTATAATAGATATTGCCGATATACCGTTTGATGAACTGATGTATCGTTTTGAACTGGCTTTTGATGTGGATATCGTCATTGAATGTGAAAACCTTCCTCAGCTCAGCTACAACAGAGGCAAGGTAAGGGTTTCCGACGGAGTCATGCATGCTTTGGATGTGTTGTCAAAGGCATCGGACTTTACATATGAACGAGACTATATAACTAATACCATTTATATAAAATAATGCATGTCATTGAAACCGGAAACATGATATGCTGTTAAGACAACTGAACTAATAACTGACTAAAATGAAGAATAGTCTATTTTCAAAAATCGGTAGATTAGCTGTTCTTTCAATGGTGTTTTTCCTGGCTGCGTCGAATATCGCTGCTGCTCAGGAAAAAATTACCGTCAAGATGCAGGATGCGACTCTTGAGAGTGTGCTGGATGCTATGGAGCAGCAATCAAAGTATCTTTTCCTATGTGACAAGGTTGACCTGTCGCATAGATTGACTGTAAACGTGGACAACCTGTCCATAGACGAGGCTCTGAGCCGTATCTTCAAGGATACAGACATCACTTGGGAAATCACTGGAACCAATGTGTATGTGTCCAGAAAGCAGGAAGATGCAGCCAAAGGCGGTAAAGTGTCGGGAACTGTGCTTGATGCCACCGGGTGGCCTGTCATCGGAGCAGCTGTCCTGATTCAGGGAACCACTGTCGGTGCAAGTACTGACATTGACGGAAACTTTGAATTTGACCTTCCTGATGGACAGGGGGGGGCAAGCTTAGAATTCACATGCCTTGGCTATAAGACTCTTGTAGTTCCCATCGGGTCGAAGAGGGTCTTTAATGTCACTATGGAGGATGATACCATCCTCATGGAAGGAACCGTTGTTACCGCCCTCGGTATCAAGCGTTCAGAAAAAGCTCTTTCATATAATGTACAGCAGGTGAATGCTGACGACCTTGTGGTGAACAAGGACGCCAACTTCGTCAACTCCCTCAACGGTAAGGTTGCAGGTCTGGTGATCAATGCATCTTCTTCCGGAGTCGGTGGTGCATCCAAAGTGGTGATGCGTGGACAGAAATCCATCTCGCAGTCATCAAATGCTCTTTATGTGATCGATGGTGTGCCTATGTACACCACTGCACGTGACGGAAGCACTCAGTTCGGCTCGCAGGGATCGACTGACCCTATAGCGGATATCAACCCTGAAGACATCGAGTCCATATCAGTCCTGACAGGAGCTGCTGCTGCCGCCCTTTACGGTTCTGACGCAGCCAACGGTGCGATTGTCGTGACTACGAAGAAGGGTAAGGAGGGTAAGCTTTCCGTATCGGCTTCTGCAGGAGTAGAGATCATGACTCCGTTTGTTCTCCCTCGCTTCCAGAACAGGTATGGCACAGGAGACCTCAATTCATCCATCGGTTCCACTGTCCGCAGTTGGGGCAACCTGATGAATGATGCCAACAATCCGAACTACAATCCGGCAAAGGATTATTTCAAGACAGGTGTAACTCACACCGAAAGCGTTTCCGTTTCTACAGGAACAGAAAAGAACCAGACATATCTTTCAGGATCGGCTCTCGATTCATATGGTGTGGTTCCTAACAACGGGTATCACCGCTACAATTTCACATTCAGAAATACTACATCTTTCCTGAAGGACAAGATGCACCTTGATGTAGGAGCAAGCTATATCCTTCAGAAGGACCGCAATATGATCAACCAGGGTACCTATAACAACCCGTTGGTCGGTGCATATATCTTCCCTAGAGGCAACGATTGGGAAGCCGTAAGGATGTATGAGAGATACGATGTGACCAGAAGGCTTTCTACGCAGTACTGGCCAATCGGTGATGCCGGTATGACAATGCAGAACCCGTACTGGATCAACTATCGCAACCTTCGTGAGAACAAGAAGGACCGCTTCATGTTCAATGCTTCATTGTCATATGACATTCTCGACTGGCTCAGTGTTTCAGGACGTGTACGTATGGATAACTCTGTGACCAACTTCACAGAAAAGTTCTATGCTTCGACTTTCCCTCAGCTTACTGAGCTTTCAACAAACGGTCTTTACGGCATCACAACCATGAAGGACCGCCAGATCTATGCTGATGCCCTTGTCAACATCAACAAGAGGTTCGGTGACGACTGGACATTCCAGGCCAATATAGGTGCTTCGATTTCAGACATGTCATATGATGCCCTCAAGAACAGGGGACCTATTGCTGACGGAGTGATCACTGAAGAGAAACCTGGTATCGCAAATGTGTTCAATGTGCAGAATCTCAGCAACTCCGCAAAGACAACAAGGATGCAGGAGGGATGGAGGGAGCAGACCCAGTCTGTGTTCGGATCGGCTGAAGTCGGCTTCAAAGGTACATATTACCTCACTCTCACAGCCCGTAACGACTGGCCTTCACAGCTTGCTGGTCCACACTCGAACAAGAAGTCATTCTTCTATCCTTCAGTGGGTCTGTCAGTAGTGCTGTCTGAGATCATCCCTAACATGCCGGAGAACCTTGAATATGTCAAGATCAGAGGTTCTTATGCATCTGTGGGTACGGCATTCGAGCGTTATATCGCCAACCCGATGTATCAGTGGAATGCAAGCGGACTGAGCTGGAACACCCAGACACAGTACCCTATGTACGACCTCAAGCCTGAGCTTACCAACTCATTCGAGGTAGGTCTTACAATGCGTTTCCTCAAGTGGTTCAATCTCGATGCCACATACTATCACACCAATACCCTCAACCAGACATTCAATCCTCAGATATCCACCGGATCAGGTTCTTCTGAAATCTACATCCAGTCAGGAGACGTGATGAACCAGGGTTGCGAGGTTACTCTTGGTTTCGGAAAGGACTGGAACAAGTTCAGATGGGATTCCAACTTCACATTCTCCCACAACCACAACAAGATCGTGTCTCTTGCAGAAAATGTTCTCAATGCGGCAACGGGTGAATACTTCAGTGTGGATCTGCTTGACATGAACGGTCTTGGCCTTGCTCACTTCCTTCTCAGGGAAGGTGGTACACTCGGCGACCTTTATTCACTTGCGGACTATAAGTATGATTCGAACGGAATGATCGTCGTGAACGAAGACGGATCTATTGCAACAGAGACAATCACCGATGCTGACAAATATGTCAAATTGGGTACAGTGTTGCCTAAAGCCAATCTTTCTTGGCGCAACGATTTCCGCCTCGGCAACTTCAACCTCGGTTTCCTCGTAACTGCACGTATCGGCGGAGTGGTATATTCAAGCACACAGGCCGTTCTCGACTATTATGGAGTATCAGAGGCTTCTGCTGCAGCGCGTGACGCCGGCGGAGTATTCATCAACGGAGGGGACTGCATTGACGCAAACAGATGGTACAGTTCTGTCGGAGGATCCAATCCTCTGCCACAGGAGTACACCTACTCTGCTACAAACGTGCGTCTTCAGGAGGCATCCATCGGATATACCTTCCCTCGCAAGATGCTTGGAGACGTATGTGACATCAATCTGTCTATAGTAGGAAGAAACCTTTGGATGATCTACAATAAGGCTCCATTCGATCCGGAAGCTGTTGCAACAACCGGAAACTACTATCAGGGTATCGACCACTTCATGATGCCTTCTCTCCGCAATTTCGGTTTCAATGTGAGAATAACCTTCTAATACATCCGCAGAAATGAGAAATATTTTTACAAAAACAGGTGTTGTCCTGGTTCTGTCTTCCGTTCTGGCAGGCTGTACCGGCAATTACCTTGCAATCAATACAAACCCTTATGAGGTGAGCAAGGAGCAGACCCTCACCGACGGTTATGCCATCGGTGCAGCGATTACTGCACTTTGCGGAACTGTGGTGTCGACAGATGTCAATACGGCACAGTTTACCGACTGTCTTCTTGGCGGACCGATGGGAGGTTACTATTCCACAACAGGTGCATTCGAGAAGACCATCGACAACTATAATCCTACCGATGACTGGACCAGGGTATTCATGGCCAGCGACAGGATCATTCCTACACTTTATTCCAACCTCAGCGAACTACAGAACATTACCGATGACCCTGTGACTCTCGCAATCGCAAAGATCATCAAGGTGACGGCAATGCTCAGAGTTACCGATACCTATGGTCCTATCCCTTATACACAGATCGGACAGGGCGGAAAGATCACCGTACCGTATGATTCTCAGGAGCAGGTATATGATGCGATGTTCGCAGAGCTGGACGAAGTCATTAAGGTGCTCACTGAGAACAAGCTTTCCGGTATTTCTCCAAATGCCGATCCTGTATATGACGGTACTGCCGTAAAATGGTGCAAGTTCGCAAATTCACTCAAGCTCAGGATGGCCATGCGCATCGTCTATGCCGATCCTGTGAAGGCTCAGAGATATGCAGAGGAGGCAGTACGTCATGAAATAGGCGTATTTACTTCCAACGCAGACAATGCTGCGCTCAGGACAGTGGCTTTCGGTGACAAGGGAAATCCTCTCTACACTGCCATCAAATATAACCAGCCTCAGGGCTGCAACACCGGTGGAGATACTCATGCTGCTGCGGATATCATCTGCTACATGAACGGTTATAACGACCCTCGTCGTCCGGTGTATTTCATTCCGTCAGAGTTTGAAGGCGTTGAGTATGCAGGTATCCGTATCCGCATCGAGAAACCGGCCCTCAACAGTGTGGGACGCAAGTATTCCGGTGTAAACGTTTCTCCTGACGATAAGCTGGTGTGGCTCAACGCGGCAGAAGTTGCCTTCCTTAAGGCAGAGGCTGTGGCAGTCTTCGGATTCGATATGGGAGCATCTGCTGCTGATCTTTACAACGAAGGTATCCGCCTGTCATTCGAGCAGCATAGCGTTTCCGGATATGAGGCGTATGTCATGGACGATGTCAGCAAGCCTACGTCCTATGTGGATCCGGCAGGTCTGAACAGCTATTCTACAGTGCTTTCCGACATTACAATCAAGTGGGATGAGGCTGCTACTGTTGAGCAGAAGCAGGAAAGGATCATCACCCAGAAATGGATTGCAAACTTCAACAACGGAAACGAGGCATGGGCTGACTACAGAAGGACCAACTATCCTCGCCTTATGCCGGCAACTGATGCAGGAAACAAGAGTAACGGTATCGTTTCATCTGAGTTCGGAGCAAGGCGTATGTGCTATCCTATCGCAGAATACACCAACAACGGTGCTAATGTGAATACAGCGGTATCTACTCATCTCGGCGGTCCGGACAGAATGAGCACAAGACTCTGGTGGGATTGCAATGAGGCTATCGTCATCAAATAGTAACGGTTCAGAATAAACATAAAGAAAATGAAAATCTTAGGAAAAATCTCGATAATGGCTTCTGCCGCAGTGATGCTGCTGGCAGGATGCAGCAAATGGACTGAGCCGCAGAGTCTTGACTATCGTCGTCAGTCTCCGGAACAGGAGAATCCTGAGCAGTACGCTGCCTATCTGGAGCAGATAAAGGCCTTCAAGAAGACAGAGCATCATGTCATGTTCGTTGGAATGGAAGGCATTGCGGAACATCCTTCATCTCAGAGCCAGCACCTGATGGCAATGCCTGACAGTGCGGACTATATCGTGATGAGGATGGGAAATGCTCTTCATCCTGTGGTTGCAGGTGAAATAGCTACGGTCCTTGAAAGAAAGGGAACAAAGACCCTGCTCTATGTGGACTATGCTCTGATTGCAGAAGCTTGGAGCAATCTGGAGGATGAGAGGGCGGACAAGGGTCAGGAACCTGGCACTGAAGAAGAACTCAAGGCCTTCTACAGGAAGCAGGCTGAAGCCCAGATTGCACGTTGCAATGAATATGGGTTTGCTGGTATAATGGTATCTTACCTTGGAACCAAGGTGGGAACCGGTTCCATCGCTCAGGAGGCATTCATGGAAGCAGTAAAGGCATTCCATTCCGCTAATCCAGGCAAGGATATGGTCTTCCGTGGCGGTGCAAGAAACATAATCGACCAGGAATTCCTCAAGGAGTTCAGGTATCTGGTCATTGTTGCCGGTGAAGAAAGAAAACTTTCCCTTCTTCCAGGACGTGTGCTTGGAAGCTCGGCTCCGACTGACCGTGTCATCATGGAACTCACCGTTCCTTCTTCAGATGTTCCTGAACAGCTGGGAATGTCTCCAGTGGAGGCTGCACAATGGCTCTGGACTGAAGTCGGAAACAAGGATTTCACTCCTCGCGGATTATGCGTGGAGAATGCGCACGATGACTACTTCTGCAAGGACATGGCTTTCAAGAATGTCCGTGCGGCAATAACAGTCTTGAATACAGAACCTACAGTTGAATAAGGAGGTAGTTAAATGAAACTATACAATAAAATAGCATTTGCCGTTCTGTCTGCGGCCCTCGTCCTTTCGTGTGACAGGCAGAACGATGGTTTTGATAACAAAATCTTCATCGATGCCGACAACTACAGAAATGAGGTGAGGGTGGCAACTGATGAAGGCGTCAAGGAACTGGTGAAAACTTTTTCAGTGGCAATGGCTCAGCCTATGTCTCAGGATGTGAACGTATCATTGAGAAGAGCTGACGAACTGTTTGACACATATCGCCAGGCGTATTATGATGATGCAGCTGTACTTCTTCCTGACGGATACTGTGACCTTGCAGGTCTGGCGGCTGTCGTAAAGGCTGGTGACGTTTCTTCCGAGCCAGTCGAGATCGTTTTCAAAAATCTTGACAAGCTCGACTTCAGCAAGCAGTATGTGATGCCTGTCACCATCGAAGCAGATGGTGTAGAGGTGCTTGAGAGAGCAAAGACAATGTATTTTGTCATCAAGGAAGCATCCCTTGTCAATTTTGTGGCAGAGATGAAGGACAACCGTGCATGGCCTATCTGGGACGGATGGGAGAAGGTCTCATATCTGGAGCAGTTCACTATGGAGTGCCTTATCAACTGCCATGGATTCAATAACGATAGTGATATCCTCACGATCATGGGAGTGGAGGACCACTTCCTTGTACGTATCGGTGATGTGAACATTCCGACCAACCAGATTCAGGTGGCGCTTGCATACAAGGATGTTGTGGGCGGTTCAACCAATCGAGTTTCAGTAACGGATGCTTCTCTCCAGCTCAAGACCGACAGATGGTATCACCTTGCCGTGACTTTCAACAAGGGCTTTGTGCAGGTTTATCTTGACGGACGTCTGAAGATTGAAGCAGACAGACATGTCATTGGACAGCGTCCTAACACTGAGACAGGGGAACTTGAAGACATCATCTTTGAAAATGTTGATTTCTCTGCACCGCACTCCGATGAATCAGACGGAAAGCCTCGCTGCTTCTGGGTGGGCTATTCATATGATGCAAACCGCAGTCTTGACGGTATGATCGCAGAGGCCAGACTCTGGAACAGAGTGCTTACTGCAGAAGAAATAAATGCTCCTAATCATTTCTACAAGCTTTATGAAGACCAGATAGACGAAAGTCTTCTCGCCTACTGGAAATTTGACGAAGGAACAGGAAAAGTCGTTAAGGACCACTCTATTTATGGAAAGGACCTTGAAGCTGACCATGAGCTTGTATGGTATCCTGTGGAACTTCCGTAGAGACATTTTAAAAGACCATATATTATTTCACTAACATTTTATTAGTTTTTATGAAGATCAAATCATTTTTCAAAGGATTTGCTATAGCAGCGCTTGCTGTAGCAGCTGCCGTTTCCTGTAAGGAAAAAGAGGAGCCGGTAGTAGCTGACTCTTTGTCAGTTGAGCCTTCTGCTGCCATCACATTCAAGGCTGCAGGTAATGCTGATGTGACACTCGCTGTCACAACTAATGTTGAGGAGTGGTCATTCACTGCTCCTGAGTGGGTGGTTGCGACTAAGGAGGGTGCTACCCTCGTGGTCAATGCCCAGGACAATGCATCCAAGGATTCACGTTTAGGCCGTATCGTCATTTCTGCCGGTGCTGCTGATCCTGTGAAGATCAATGTGATGCAGGAAGGCAACGAAGGTGGTGCAGAACCTCCTGTTCCAGGAGATAAGGTTGCAGGTGCTCTTGCAGCTGATACAGATGCTACTATCTTCCTCGGATCATCTGCTGTGACTGCTTCTTTCACATTCTCTGTAGCTTCGGCACTTGCAGCTGATGCTGTTATCGAGCTTTCTCTTGATCCAGAGTATCTTGCTGAATTCTCATTCATCATGGGTGATGCTTACGAGCTTCTTCCAGAGGCAAACGTAACATTCCCTGAGACTGTAACTCTTCCTGCAGGTCAGACCTCTGTTTCTGGAGAAGTTTCATTAGTTGCATCAGGAGACATGAACTTCGGTCAGGGTTATCTTGTGCCTCTCGTGGCTACTGTGAAGTCAGGTGATGTGACCATCGCAAGCGCAGACAAGCGTGCCAACTTTGTGGCAATGAGACAGAATGAAAGGACTTGCAAGCAGGTTGTTTATCTTGAGGTCAACGACTGCAACCCTCTCAATGTTCTTGAATATAACCTTGTTGACGGAACTCCATTCTTCGATGCAGTTATCCTCTTTGCAGCCAACATCAACTACGATTCAGTAAACGATGTTGTTTATCTCCACAACAACCCTAACGTACAGGCTCTCCTTGACGAGACAGAAGTATATATCCAGCCTCTCCGCAAGAAGGGTATCAAGGTATATCTCGGTCTTCTCGGTAACCACGATGCAGCGGGTCTCGCTCAGCTCTCTGACTGGGGCGCTCACGAGTGGGCTCAGGAGGTTGCTGAGGCTTGCCGTGTATACAAGCTCGATGGTGTGAACCTTGATGATGAGTACTCAAGTTATCCTGACACTAGCAATCCGTGGTTCACTAACCAATCTGCAGCAGCAGGTGCACGTCTTTGCTACGAGCTTAAGATGGCCCTTAAGGAGAAATGCTACTGGCCTACAGATGTTTCAATCTTCGAATGGGGTGCACTTTACAACCTTCCAACCGTAACAGATGAAAGCGGTGTGACACATAATCAGAGTGAATTCATTGATTGGACTTGCGCTAACTATGGTGGTCAGTCATATCCATATGGTGACCTTACATATGCAAACTGCAGTGCAGCTTCTATACAGCTTAACTATGGCCAAAATTTGTATTCGTCAGATATCACCGATGCTCAGGAATATGGCTTCGGTTGGATCATGTGGTTCGCATTCGACCCTTCAGGTACTGGTGGAATCTCTAACAACCGTGCTCATTCAATGCAGCAGTTCGAGAAGGCTGCCTTCGGTCTTTATGGCAAATCAATGGCTCAGCCGGAAAACGTATACAATAAGCTCGGTGAAGGAAAGTATGACCCTACACCACATCCAATCCAGTAATAATAATTTCAAGAGAACGGTCTGACGGCAGTCAGTCGCCAGACCCTCTCATTTTAAGATTATAAGATAAATGAAAAAGATATTTTTTGCGGCAGCTGCAATGCTCATGCTGTTCAGCTGCAAGGAAAAGGAAATGCCGGTGACTCCGGAAGAAAAACCGGATGCAATCGAAATCACTCCTGAGAGCAAGACTTTCGGTGAGGAAGGCGGTTCGGTTGACGTAATCGTTACAAGTACAGGCGAGTGGACTCTGTCTGCAGCCGAGAACTATGACTGGGTAGAGGTTTCTGCAACAGAGGGTGTTGACGGTGATATCGTCAAGTTCACAGTTGCCGAGAACTTCGATGCTGACAAGAAGGGTGACTTCGAGTTCGTATGCGGTGAGGCAAAGGCTGCATTCACAGTCTTCTCTTATGCTGGTGAGCTTCCTCACATCTATCTTGACTCTGATGCAGATCTTACATTCGACTATATGGAGCATACTTCGGTAGAAATACTTGTTTCTTCTGACGAGACCAACTACCGTGATCTCGAAATCGAGGTTTCAGAAGGTGCAGAGGAGTGGCTTGTTTACCGTGCTGCCCTTCCAGGCGACACAGAGCTTTCTGCCAAGATCTATTTCGACGTTACAGCTCTTGAGGGTCTTGCTGACCGTGAGGCTGTCGTTACAATCTCAGCTCCTGGTATCAACGATGTTCTGACTGTGAATGTCCTTCAGCTTGCAAAGCATGTGCTTTATACTGACAAGGCAAACTATACAGCTGCCATCGAGGGTGAGACCATCATAGTTCCGCTTTACACTAACGTAGAGTATGAAATCACAATGGAAGGTGCCGGTGATTGGCTTACAGTAGGTGAGGCTACTGCCGAAGGTATTCCTTTCACTGCTGCTGCTCTTGCAGACGGCAAGCGTTCTGCAACTGTAACATTCACTCAGACAGACGCTGCTGAAGGTGAGGAGGTTCTCTCTGCTACAATAACAATCACTCAGGTGAATGCTCTTATCACATGGGCAGCTGATATGACCGGCAACCGTCTCTTCCCTAAGTGGGAGAATGGTGGTCCTGGCGTTTGTAAGTCATTTACTCTTGAGACTCTTGTGAAGTTCGATGACTTCAACAAGGCTTCAGGCGGAATCTTCACTATCATGGGTATCGAGGGCAAGTTCCTTCTCCGTATGGGTGACGTAGGAAATCCTCTTACAAATCTCCAGATCGCTACTTGTGCCGGCAACTATAATGTTCCTTATTCATGTGAGGCTAACAGATGGTATCATATCGCAGTAGTTTGGGAGGAAAGAATAGCATATGTATACTTTGACGGTGAACTTGTCGGTACTAGCCAGCAGTTCCCGGAGACTACATATGTAGGATGGCCATTGTGGCAGTATGTTCCGGTTGATCCTGACCTCTCTCCAGCATGGAGCTATGAGCCGGACGGAAACCGCGTGTTCTGGATGGGTTACTCATATGATGCAAACCGTGACATTCATGGACAGATGACCGAAATCCGTATCTGGAACAAGGCTCTTACTGCTGATGAGATCAACGCTCCTAACCACTTCTATACAGTAGATCCTAACTCTGAAGGACTCTTCTCTTACTGGAAGTTTGTCGAGGGCCAGGGCTCTACAGTAGCTGATGCTACAGGAAAGGGTAACCCTCTCCACGGTGAAGTTGACATCACCAAGCAGTCAAATGGTGACAACTGTGGTCCTGAAGGTATCGATTGGGTAGAGGTAGCTCTTCCAGACAGGTAATAGATATTCGACATTTATTTAAAGTGTTATTTGAGGCGGGAGAGCTTTTGCGCTTCCGCCTCTTTTAAAAAGAAGACAATGAGATTCAAATCACTGATCAATCCGCTATTGATATGTTTGGTGCTGCTCGTTGCGGCAGCATCATGCGCAAAATCGGAGCAGGCAAAAGATACTCTTTCAGTGGAGCCGTCAGCGGCACTCTCGTTCAAGTCCGCTGAAAACACTGATGTGACTCTTGCTGTCTCCACAACTGCTGACAGTTGGGATTTTTCTGCTCCTGAGTGGTTGGGTACAGAACGCGCGGGAGAGACCCTTGTCGTGAAGGTGACTGATAACACTGCCGAACGTTCCCGTGTGGGCCGCATCGTTTTTACAGCCGGCACAGCTGATCCTGTAAGAATCAATGTACATCAGGCAGGACTTGTTCCTGAGGATGAATGGACAGAAGATTCTGAGAATGGGGTTGCAGTCACTCTCAATAATGAGGAAGATAAATATGTATTTTCAACCTCGGCAACTTCTCTTTCTGTTTCGGTTTCCGTTTCCATCGAAGCTGCTGCAGAAGAGGATATTGTTGTGGAAATCGCTCTGGATCCTGAGTATGCAAGAGAATATGCCTTTATCAGAAATGTCTCATGCACGGCTGTTCCCGATGATGCAGTTGCTTTTGCTTCCACAGAGCTGACCATTCCTGCGGGAGAGACCAGGTCTGATCCAGTGGAGCTTACAATTGCGGTTTCAGCCCTTGCTTTTGGAGAAAACCATCTTGTTCCAGTCCTTGCAAGCGTGAAGTCGGGCGAGGCTTTTTTTGCAAAGGATGCCAAACGTGTGAACTATGTGCTGACGCGCAAGAGCGCTAAGGAAGGAAAGGTCCGGAATGCTTTGTTCTTTGAAGTGAATGACACTAATCCTTTGAATGCTTTGGAGTATCTCCTTGATGATGGGAAAGATACGCCATTCTTCGATCTGGTGGTTCTCTTTGCTGCCAATATAAATTATAATGCTGATGGAGATTATGTCTATCTGCATACCAATCCGAATGTCCTGGCACTCCTCGAAGAATCCGAGACTTATATCCAGCCGCTTCGCAAAAAGGGTATAAAGGTTCAGTTGGGACTTCTTGGCAACCATACCCCTGCAGGAATCTGCCAGCTTTCCGACTGGGGTGCAAGAGAGTTTGCCAGAGAAGTTGCAGAGGCTTGCCGCAAGTATAAACTGGACGGAGTCAATCTTGACGATGAGTATTCACAGCCTCCGATTATCGGTAATCAATGGTTTACCCATTCTTCCAGTGCTGCTGCTGCCCGCCTGGCATACGAGCTTAAGATGGCTATGAAGGAGGAGTGTTATTGGCCTACAGAGGTTTCGATTTTCGCTTATGGTCAGATTTCCGACCTTCCGACTATCAAGGAAAATGGGGCTGTCATTGACCAGACGCAGTTCGTAGATCAGATTTTCCCGAATTACTTCGGAGCAGGATATCCTATGGGCAATAATATGGGTCTGGACCGTTGTGCGGGATTTTCAGTGGAGCTGAATCTGCAGCAGAACATGTTGAACAGTTCCCTTATTCCGAAAGAAGTTGCGGATAAGGGCTATGGCTGGGCAATGTGGTTTGCCTTTGACCCTTCGGGATCATCTTCGGTCCAGAATAACAGGGAGAGATCCATGCAGCAGTTCAATTATGCTTCCAATGGCTTCTATGATTGTTCGCTTAAGGAGCCTCAGTATGTCTATAACAAACTTGGTGAAGGTCAGTACGACCCTACACCGTACCCGATCAATAATTAACCTGAATAGATGTTTATGAAAAAGATGTTTTTTGCTGCAGTTGCATGCCTTGCGCTATTCAGCTGTAACGACAAACAGATGGATGCACCTAAGCCGGATGCAATAGAAGTGACTCCGCGTACAGCTACATTCGGCGCGAAGGGTGGTGTTGCAGATGTGATTGTCACTGCAAACGCAGAATGGACGCTCACAGCAGATGTTTCGGCTGATTGGGTTACACCTTCCATAACCGAAGGAGCAGATGGTGAGGTCGTGACTTTCACTGTCGATTCAAATACAGAGACAGATCGTCAGGCTGTCTTTACTTTCAAGTCAGGCAGTGCGGTTTCGACTTTCACTGTTTTATCGTGTGCAGGAGAAATTCCGGTCAACACATTTGATCTTGTTTCTGATGCGGAACTTTCTCTCGGCTTTGAGGCGGAGCAGGTGGAGATAGAGCTTACTTCAAGCAGAACTCACTACCGCGATGTCGGTTTCACTCTCAGCGAAGGTGCACAGGAGTGGCTTGAATATCTGGCTACTATTCCCGGTGAGACAGAAAGGGATGCAAAAATCTATTTTATGGCTGATGATCTTGAGGGTCTTGACGATAGGGAGGCAACCATAACAATCACAGCTCCCGGCTTTGACCCGGTGACAGTTGAGGTTACTCAGTATGCCAAGCATGTGCTTTATGCTCCAGCTGAAAGTTACATCTTTGCAGTAGAAGGTGAGACTGTCAATATTCCTGTTGTTGCAAATGTGGAGTATGAAATTTCCATGGAAGGAGCCGAGGGGTGGCTTACATACGGGGAAGCTACGGAAAATGGCATTCCTTTCACAGCTGAGGGCCTTGCTACCGGAAAGAGGGTCGCTACTGTCAGATTCACTCAGACAGATGCTGAAGAAGGAGAAGAACCTCTCGGATTTGAATTTACCGTAACCCAGGTGGCGACTATCATCAATTGGGCCGCAGATATGACATCAAACCGTCTTTTCCCTAAATGGGAAGGTGGTGGACCTGGTGTTGTGCAGCAATGTACTTATGAATGCCTGGTCAAGTTTGATAATTTCGGCAAGCCGTCAGGAGGTATATTTACGCTCATGGGAGTCGAAGGACAATTCCTTGTCAGGATGGGTGACTCAGGAGTGGATCTGACAAAGCTTCAGGTTGCAACAAAGAACGGTAATTACACTGTTCCGTTTGATTTTGTTCCTGACACCTGGTATCACATTGCCGTCGTACTGAAAAACAGTTATGTGGATGTTTATGTCAATGGTGAACATAAGGGACAATCCAACTCTTTGGGTACCTGGTCGGGTCATCTGAAGCCGAATCTTTCTCCGTCATGGAGTTATGAGCAATCCGGTAACCGCTGCTTCTGGGTAGGCTACTCATATGCTCCGGATCGTGACCTCTACGGACAGATAACTGAAGTACGTATCTGGAACAAGGCTCTTACAGCAGAGGAAATCAATGCTGACAATCACTTCTATGAAGTGGATCCTGCTTCGGATGGTCTCTTCTCTTATTGGAAGTTCACCAAGGGCGAGGGTGCTGTCATTGAGGATGCGACAGGACGTGGTAATCCGCTTTATGGCGAACTCGATGTGGCCAGACAGTCGGACGACCTGATTTCCGGCACCTCAGGCATCGACTGGGTGTCAATTGCACTTCCTGACAGGTAGTATTTTGAATTATTATATGAGGCAGAAGGATTTCTGTGCTTCTGCCTCTTGTTAAAAAACAAACTATGAAGAAAACCTTGAAATATTTATTTGCCTCATTGTGCGCGTTTCTTTTTGTTGCAGTTTCCTGCAAGCCTGATGAAATTGTGCCTGTTGAGGAAGAAAAGGATGCAAAGAAGCCGGAGGCTGCGGTTCTTGAGATAGCATCGGATCCGTTGGAAGCTCCGGTAAAAGGAGCCTCATTCGTGCTGGAACTATATTGCAACAGGGAGGTTGAAGTTGTACCTTCAGAGCAGTGGTGCTCTTTCAGCCTGATGCATGACCATGAGAAGTCTCCGAACGGCAGTCTTAAGATTATCGTGGAGAGGAATGAGTCAGTGGATTTCCGTGAGGCTCAGATCACTGTCAGTGCTGAAGAGTGCGAAGATGTCGTGATAGATGTCACTCAGGATCATCGTATACTCAGCACGGACAAGGAAATGACCTCATTCTCTCTTAAGCAATCAAGAAACACTAATCTCACTGGGGATATAGCTTTCGATTATGACGAGCAGACTAAAACCTATTCTGCCATGTATCTCAGGTGGATAGAAGGAGAGAATCCGGAAATGCTCATTCCTTCTTTCGAGACAAACGGAGAGAATGTGCAGGTGAATGGCAAGGATGTGGTGTCTGACAAGACAAAGATTTCTTTTGCTGATGATTTTACTGTTACTGTGGTTGCAGAAGATGGAAGCACAAATGAGTATCATGTAGTGTTCAACTGCCCTCAGATCAATACAGAACTTCCGGTTCTTCATATGAAGCCGGATTATCTGATTTCCAGCAAGGACAACTATGTTGACACTCACATCGAACTTTATGACAAGACTTCTGAATCTACCGGTGAAGGCTGGTGGGACAGTGATGAGAAGGGAAAGATAGAGATGAGAGGCCGCGGAAACTCTACCTGGGGTCTTCCTAAGAAGCCTTTCAGAATGAAATTCACAGAGAAGTTCAGCCCGATAGGTCTGAATCATGCAAAGGAAAAGAGCTGGGTGATTCTCGCTCAGGATATGGACAAGTCGCTTCTGCGTACTCATCTGGCGTTCGAGTATTCGCGTACCTTATTCAATCCTGCAGATAATTATCACCATGAAAAGGCAGTTCTCTTTACTCCTTGTTCCCGTTTCATAAATGTATATCTGACCGGCGATTACTATGACAGTTCTACCGGACGTACAAGATATATGGATGGAGAGTATCTGGGAGTATATCAGATGAGTGACCAGGTACAGCGTGCAGACGGACGTATCGCCGTGGATAAGCTAAAGGCCGAGGATGGTGATGATCCTGAAAAGATTACGGGAGGTTATATCATCGAGACAGATCTTCATGAGGGCAATAAGTATACTTCATACAAGGGGATAAAGATGACTTACAAGTATCCTGAAGATGATGACTATGACAGGGCGCAGTATGAGTATATAACCGATTTCCTGAATCAGGCAGAAACTGCTTTATATGGAAGCAATTATAAGGATCCTGAGAAGGGATGGCGAAAGTACTTTGACGAGAAGACTCTGGCAGATTTCGTCATCATAAAGGAGTTTGTGGGCGATCTTGACGGCTATACAAGTACATATATGTACAAACGTCGTGGATATGATAAGATATTCTTCGGCCCTATATGGGACTGCGATAAGGGTTGGAACAATGACCAGCGCGTTCCTCATTGGGAATATCAGCCTCTTGAAAGCCTGATGATCCATGCTGGTTTCTGGATGCCGCCATATGTGAATAACGACTGGTTCCACAGACTTTGGACTGATGAGACATTCAGGGCTTTTGTGGCTGCTCGCTGGGCTCAGAAGAAGGAGGAACTCAAGGCTGTGACGGAAAGGGTTCTGACCGAGGTTCCTGCTGATATGGCGAAGGCGATTGAGGCTAACTTCGAGGTGTGGCCGTTCTACTATCAGTATAGCGGTGAGGCCAATATGCCTGCAAGGGATTATCCTTCCGAGATTCAGAGGATAAGGACGCTTTCTCAGGAAAGAGAGGTGCTTCTTGATAAGCTCTTCAATAAATGATACCATAAGGGTTAATAAATAATTAAAGTTGGTAGTGAGGCCGAATAGGGCATGTCCCTGTTCGGCCTCATTTACCCCCAGTCGCAGGTGCGACAGCCCCGGAGGGGCATGCTGTGATTGCTTCTGCAATCCCAGGCAACCTTTCCGCCTTTCCGTATTTTGCGAGACAAAATACCCGGCCCGGTTGCGCGTCTTCAGACGCCCTTCGGGACCCCCTTACCCCCAGTCGCAGGTGCGACAGCCCCGGAGGGGCATGCTGTGATTTTTACAGGAATGGCATTATATGTGAGATATTTTTGCTATATTTGGAAGTTTGTTAAAGGATACCTGTAAAAATGATAATCGCAGATATGACCCCTCAGGAGTTTGGTGCTCTGTTTACGAGATATCGTGATAAATATGTTACGATAGCAATGTCATATGTGCGTGACCAGACTGTGGCGGAGGATATAGTTGCAGAAAGTTTCACTGCATTCTGGGACAATCATGACAGGATTGACCTCAGGACAGTCCCTGAGGCATATATTCTTCAGACAGTCAGGAACAGATGCCTTAATCATCTAAGAGACAGGATGACCCGTATGAGGATACGTCAGGAGATGCATACGGATGCATATAAAGCCCTGATCGTCGAGACGGAAATGCTTGCATCCGAAGATCTTGGATTCCTTTTTGAGGCAGATGTAACAAAGATTTTCAGAGAGTTTCTTTCTTCGATGCCGTCACAGACCAGGGAAATATTCTGTGCAAGCCGTTTTGAGGGCCTCACATACAACGAGATAGCTCAGAAATATGGCATAACTCCACGCAAGGTCAAGCGGGAGATTTCAAATACCCTGGCCCAGATCCGTATCCGTCTGAAGGACTATCTCCCTCTCCTGCTTATATTCTTTATGCAGCTATAATTTCTTTATGAACTTCAGATCAAACTTTATCGTTGCACTTGTCCTGCTTCTGTCCGGATGTGCAGCCAGCATGGATTTAAAGTCTCCTTCGCGCGATATTACTGTCTCTTTCTCGGTCAATGAATGCGGGGTCCCTCAATATCAGGTCATGGCTTATGGACAGGAAGTAATCGGATTATCTTCTATGGGTCTTGAGGCTGTCGAGACGCAGCTGGCATCAGGTTTCATGGTAAAGGATGTCAGGAGGAGCAAGGTCAATCAAGAGTGGGTACAGCCTTGGGGAGAAAACAAGCAGATGCTTGACAGACATGAGGAAATGGCTGTTGTTCTGGAGAATGCTGAGGGCGTTGCCTTGACATTGAAGTTCAGGGCATTCGATGACGGAATCGGATATCGTTATGAATATGATGCATCTGACGTAGTTGCAGATTCCCTTACCATAACAGGAGACAACACCCGTTTCAATTTTGCCCAGGACGGTGTCAGCTGGAGCATTGCAAGTTATTTTTCCGGATATGAACTGCCATATCGTGAACTGGCTGTCAGTGCTGTGGAAAATACAAATACACCGTTTACATTCAGGATGGGAGATGTGTATGGAAGCATCCATGAGGCTGCCTTGTATGATTTTCCTGAAATGAACCTGTACCGGCAGGACAGCCTTGATTTCAAGAGCGAACTTGCTCCTCGTCCGGATGGTACTCTTGCGCGTGTCGGTGCATGTTTCGTTACTCCTTGGAGGACAATCCAGCTGGCACAGAGTGCAGTAGGTCTGATAAATTCATCTCTGATACTTAATCTTAACGATCCTTGCGCCATAGAGGATGTCTCTTGGATCCGTCCGCAGAAATATGTGGGAGTCTGGTGGGGAATGCATCTTGGGACGCAGGTGTGGACAATGGGTCCGCGTCATGGTGCGACCACGGAAAATGCCTTGAGACATATAGATTTCGCCGCAGCCAACAATATCGGAGGAGTCTTGTTCGAGGGATGGAATAAAGGCTGGGAGAATTGGGGAGGAAGCCAGCATTTCAACTATTGCGAGGCTTATGAAGACTTCGATCTTGAGAAGATTGCCTCTTATGCTGCTGAAAAGGGTGTGTCGCTTTGGATGCACAATGAGACAGGAGGAAGCATATTTGAGTATGAGAGGGATATGGAAAAGGCGTTTGAGCTTTATGAAAGTCTGGGGATTCATTATCTCAAGACGGGATATGCAGGCGGGATGCCGGACGGTATCAGACATCATTCACAGCGTGGTGTGCAGCATTATCAGAAAGTTGTGGAAAAGGCTGCGGAGCATAAGATCGCCATTGATGCCCATGAACCTATCAAAGAGACCGGCATACGCCGTACATGGCCTAACATGATGACACGTGAGGGAGCACGTGGCATGGAGTGGAATGCATGGAGCGAGGGAAACAGTTCCGAGCATCTATGTGTGCTGCCTTATACCAGGCTTCTCAGCGGTCCGATGGATTACACTCCTGGTGTGTTCGATATATATTATAAGACTGCTTGTGCGACTCCAGGACGTGAAGAATGGAACGGTGATAATTCCAGGACATACATCAAGACCACCCTTGCCCGGCAGATAGCCAACTGGGTTCTGTTGTATTCTCCTCTTCAGATGGCCTGTGACCTTATCGAAAACTATGAAGGACATCCGGCCTTCCAGTTCTTCCGTGATTTCGATCCAGACTGTGACTGGTCCGAGGCTCTTGCCGGGGAAATCGGAGATTATATCGTAATTGCCCGCCGTGCCGGAGATAAATTTTTCCTTGGTGCAGGAACGGATTCCAAGGCGCGTACTTTGGAGATAAGTCTTGATTTCCTCAAGCCTGAGGTGGTTTATCTGGCGACAGTCTATGCTGACGATCCAGATGCACCTGTGGTGACTCAGCCTGACGGGACAGAGGCTCCGGACAAGACGTTCTACAGGATAGAAAAAATCAAGGTGACCTCTTCGGACACCTTGACTATAGAGATGGCAGCCGATGGCGGCCAGGCGGTTTCGTTCATTCCTGTTGAGTAAGACTACCTTTCCATGCAGTTGAAGTGCAGGTTGCTGCCTTTTATCAGCTGGTCGTGACTGATGCGGTAGCTGTTGTGTCTCTTGCCGTCAAGCATCATCTTTCCGATGTGTTTTCCCTCACCGCTTCTGCTGATCATAAGTTTGTCCTTTCCTGCGCAGTACTTCGGATCCAGAGTTATTTCGATGGTCTCGAAACGTGGAGTTGTAAGAGTGTATGTCGGTGATCCTGGACAATCCGGATAGATTCCCATCATTGAAAATACTGCCCATGCGGACATGGTTCCGGTGTCATCATTGCCGGGGATACCGTCAGGAAGAGTTGTGTAGTGCTTGTCAAGAAGTGCTGCTACGGTCTCCTGAGTCCTCCATTCTTCTCCTTTGAAATAGCTGAACAGATAAGGATATGCTATGTCTGGCTCGTTGGCCGGGTCGTACAGTCCTTCATCGAAGACTTTCTGAAGCTTCTTTACAAAGGCTTTATTGCCTCCCATCAGTTTTGCAAGTCCATACACATCATGCGGAACGTAGAATGTATAGTTCCATGCGCTGCCTTCATGGAAGCCTGGAACCGGCTCGAAGTTTTCCCCTTGTCTAGGGTCAAAAGGTTCCAGGAACTTGCCGTCCATGGTGATAGGTCGCAGTGTGCCTGATTCTGGACTGTAATAGTGACGGTAACCTAGAGAACGCTGTCTGTATAGCTGTGCGTCTTCGTCTTTGCCAAGGTCTTCGGCAAGGAGGGCCAGGGCGTAGTCTGCTATGTAGTATTCCAGAGCATGGGATACGGAGTTGTCTCCGGAAAGGTCAGCTGCGTAATATCCGAGAGGAATATATCCCTTTTCTATATAAGGATCCACGTCGGGACGCATAAGGTTCTGTGCTCCTGCTGTGCTGGCAGACTTGATGAACCCTTCATATGCCTTTTCGATGTCAAAGTCTCTGATACCTTTGAGCCATGTGTCGGTGATGACTGGTATTGCCGGGTCTCCTTCCATGGTGAAGGTCTCTCTGCCATATAGTTCCCACTTAGGCATCCAGCCCCATTCCTTGTATATTCCGGTCATCGAACGTACCATATCAAGCTGCCGTTCCGGATAGACAAGTGTCATCAGCTGATGCAGATTGCGGTAGGTGTCCCAGAGAGAGAATACTGTATATCTGTTTTCTTCTTCCGGAACTTTTCCTATGCCGTCGTTTTCCATCAGAGGGTATTCTCCGTTCACGTCATTGAGAATGTTGGGATGTATCAGGGCGTGATAGAGTGCGGTATAGAAGACTTCCTTGTCTTTTTCCGTACCTCCGGTCACCTTTATGCGGGACAGGTCGGATTCCCATCTTGCGGCAGCGGCTTCGCGGACACTGTCAAAGGCGAATCCGTTCTGCTCCGAATTCAGATTTTCCCAGGCGTTTTCACAGCTTACAAATGAAACTCCCATCTGAAGTTCCACCTGTTCACCGGCCTCGGTGTCGAAACTGAACCAGTATCCTATGCGGTCTCCTCCAATTTCTCTACCGTATCTGGAGTAGATCTTGTAGGTCCCGTTATCAGGGGTCCATTCTGCCTCGACTCCTTTCATCTTGGGCTGAAGCTTCCAGAATCCGGATTCCGCAGGCCTTTTGCTTATGCGTATGGCGAAATACATAGGAAATACCGCCTGAGGGTTGTAGCAGAATGTTCCGGCTAGTCTCATTCCTTCTATTTCAGTGTCGCTTACTTTGCGGATCCATCCGCCGCTTTCGTTGGTGAGTCCTTCTCCGAGGTTCACCAGGATGTTGCTGCGGCCTTCAGGAAAAGTGTAACGTTCTGCTGATGTCCTGGTGGTTGCGCTTGCTTCCACCTTGATTCCGTATCCGGTCAGGTTACAGGTGTAATATCCAGGTTCTGCATGCTCTCCTGTGTATTCGGAACCATGGATGTGATGGTCCGGCTGTACTTTACCTGTGGTAGGCATGGTAAG
The DNA here is from genome assembly GCA_017442315.1 of Bacteroidales bacterium. Lineage (GTDB taxonomy): Bacteria > Bacteroidota > Bacteroidia > Bacteroidales > UBA932 > Cryptobacteroides. The sequence continues at coordinate 16,104 of JAFRZX010000172.1, read as the reverse complement.
TACGAGTCCAAGTTCAGGACATCCTACACCGCTGAGATTGACATGGGAAAATCCTGTGAAGAACTTGTTCTCATAGCAGTATGGTGTAGACCACCATCTGCTGTCCTTGTCATATACGTTGAGGTCCGAGCCCATTACGTTGAATGGAGTTACGGACATCAGGCCGTTAGGACATATTGCTCCCGGATTGGTGGTTCCGAAGTTGGTTGTTCCGACAAAAGGCCTGACGTAATCAGTCACTTTTGCAGAGGCGTTTGCAGTCAGACATGCCATAAGCAATATGGCTGCTGAGATTGTTCTGAAATTTCTCATGGTCATCAGTTGTAAGAAACCGTAGTGAATAATCACCCGAAGTGTCAGGATAACACTCCGGGTGATGAACTGTTAAAGAATGCTTGTCTTCTTTGTAAACTCGATAATCTCGTCTATATATCCGAATGCAGCCCCTACGACAGTATCGGCGCATCCGTAGTAAACTACCACTCTTCCTGTCTGCGGGTCATGGATTGCAGAGCAAGGGAAGCATACATTAGGGACATCTCCGGTACATTCGTATATCGTTTCCGGATGGAGCAGGTAAGGACCTGTACGTGCGAGGACTTTCCATGGCTGCTCAAGGTCAAGGAGAGCTGCTCCAAACGAGTAGTTGTATCCGTTGCATGTCCTGTGTACTCCATGATAGAACATGAGCCATCCTTCAGATGTTTCTATAGGTGTAGGACCGGCTCCTATCTTGCAGCACTGCCATGCGCTTTTCTCGAAATCGGAAGGAGACATCACGTGGCGGTGTCTGCCCCAGAATTCCAGGTCAGGAGACTCTGAATAGAAGATGTCTCCGAAAGGAGTGTGTCCTGTATCTGACGGACGGGATAGCATTGCATATCTTCCGTTGATCTTTCTTGGGAACAATACTCCGTTGCGGTTGTAAGGCAGGAATGCGTTCTCAAGCTGATGGAAGGTCTTGAAGTCTTTTGTCCATGCCACCCCGATGGTCGGCCCATGATACCCGTTGCACCATGTCACATAATATCTGTCTTCGATCTTGCAGACGCGAGGGTCATATCCGTAGACCCATTCCCCGATTTCAGGAATGTCGCAATCGAATCTGATGGTCTCAGGATTCAGTTCCCAGTGGATTCCATCCTTTGAGAATCCGACATGAAGAGTCATTCTGATGTTGGTGTCGTCCACCCTGAAAACTCCGGCATAACCGTCTTCAAAAGGAACTATGGCAGAATTGAATATGCTGTTGGAATCAGGGAGCAGGTCGCGTGGAATCACAGGGTTGGCCGAGTATCTCCACATGACGTTCCTGCATCCTTCAGGACGGTCTTCCCATGGCATGTCCGGCATAGGAATGCCGGCAATCTTAAGATTCTTGTCCATATTGCCTGTCTTTAGATAAGTGGTTTTCCTGTCATGGCTGCAGGCTGTCCGATACCCATGAGTTTGAGTATTGTCGGTGCAACATCTGCAAGTTTTCCGTCTTTCACAGTGTCAACTCCGCAGTTGATTGCTATGAAAGGAACCTGATTCAATGAGTGGGCGGTGTTCGGTGTGCCGTCAGGGTTGACTGCATAGTCGGCATTTCCGTGGTCAGCGGTAAGAAGCACTGAGTAACCGTGTGCAATGGCTGCCTCTACTACTTTTTTGACGCAGTTGTCCACTGTCTCTACAGCTTTGCGGATGGCAGAGAATACTCCGGTGTGGCCGACCATGTCTCCGTTTGCGAAGTTGAGTATGATCAGGTCGTTCTTTTCGGTGTTTATGGCCTCAACGAGCTTTTCTGTGACTTCCGGTGCGCTCATTTCAGGCTGGAGGTCATATGTGGCGACTTTCGGAGAGTTGACGAGGATACGGTCTTCATTCTCAAAGAGGGCTTCTGCACCTCCGTTGAAGAAGAATGTCACGTGGGCGTATTTTTCAGTTTCTGCTATACGGAGCTGGTTCTTTCCTGCCTTGGATACGACTTCTCCGAGGGTCTCCTGTACGTTCTCCTTGTCGAAGAGGATGTGCAGTCCTGTGAATGATGCGTCATAAGGGGTGAGGCAGCAATAATAAAGCGGAAGGGTGTGCATTCCGAATTCCGGCATATCCTGCTGGGTCAGAACTGCTGTCAGCTCTCTTGCGCGGTCATTGCGGAAATTGAAGAAGATGACGGCATCGCCTTCCTTGATCATGGTCAGAGGCTTGTCCTGATCATCAGTGATTACTATCGGACGGATGAACTCATCTGTCACGCCTTCGTCATAGGATGCCTGGATTGCGTCAGTGGCTGAAACTGCGTGAGTCCCCTTTGCCTCTACAAGCATCTGATATGCCTCCTTTATTCGCTCCCACCTCTTGTCACGGTCCATTGCATAGAAGCGTCCGCATACTGAGGCAACCTTTCCTGTGGATTTCTTCATCTCAGCTTCAAGTGCTTCCACGAAGCCTTTTCCACTCTTTGGGTCTGTGTCGCGTCCGTCCATGAAACAGTGTACGAACACATCTTCAAGGCCATATTCCTTGGCAACGTTGAGGAATTCGTATACATGCTCAAGAGAACTGTGTACACCTCCCATAGAAGCCAGTCCCATAAGGTGAAGCTGCTTGTTGTTGGCTTTTACATAGTCATAAGCAGCCTTTATTTCTGCATTCTGAAGAAGCTTGTGTTCGCGGCAAGCGATATTGATCTTCACCAGATCCTGGTATACTACACGACCTGCACCCAAATTGAGGTGTCCCACCTCGGAGTTGCCCATCTGTCCGTCAGGAAGACCTACATGTTCTCCACAGGCGTCAAGATGTCCGGTAGGATATTTTTCCCTTAATGAATCAATAAAAGGAGCTCCCTGTACATAGATTGCGTTGGAGCTGTCTTTTCTGCCCTCGCCCCATCCGTCGAGGATCATGAGTAGAACTTTCTTGTCCATAATTATATGTTTTATTGTTTTTTCTTTTGCTGATATTGTGCCTATACATACAGGCAGATGCATATCACGGCAAATATACGAAAGATTTTTGTAGAAAAATGTGAGTTATATGGATGTAATGCTTATTTTTGTAATCAGCCGTAGAGTAACGGACTTAATGTGTGTTTTTAATGATGAAAATGATGAAAAAGATCTTTTTTTATATGGCGGCAGCATTGCTTTTCTGCCTTTTCCAGTCATGTGACAAAGCTTCGGATCAGTCTCAGGAACCTCAACAGCCGGCTGCTGAGGCGGAACTGGTTATACCTCAGCCTTATTTCGAGGGGTATTATTATGGTGATTACTATGGTGTAGGTACAGGGAATATCGGTTTTGCTTTGGTGGATCTGGAAAATGATGAGGTTGCGTATTTTGAACTTATTTTTGAAGCAGCCCCGGACATCAATCCTGACAAGGTTTCTCTGCCGTCGGGAACATATCGGTTAAATGATTCATATCAGCCGGGAACCTGCGATATTGATTGTTGTTATTTCATGTCTGATCCTGAAGATTTCAGCTCTATGGTCTATTTCAAGGAAGGTACGGTAACAGTCAATGCTGTTGCAGGCGGAAGCAAGGTTACTGTGGATGCTGTCTTGGCCGATGGTACGGCATTGAAGAAGGAATATTCGGGACCTGTGAGGACAAACAACAATACGGAGTCCGGTCTTTACAGCAATCTTGAAAAGAATGTGTCCGTTACCGGCCTGACTCAGGCAAGCATGGCAAAAGTGGGAGATATGGTTGGAGATGAGGTTACGGAGTCTTGGATTCTTTCCATCGGCGACAGACATTACGATCTGACTACAGATTGGGGAGTGGGCTATTCGATAATCCTGTATCTTAATCTGGAATACGGTCTTGAAGAGGTGCCGGCAGGAAAGTACGATGTGTTTGTGGATGCTCGTACTGTGTATGAATTGGAGCCAGGTACTTTGATGACTGGATGCAAGGTGGGCGGTAACTTATACGGATGCTGGTATATGTGTCCAGCCGTTACGGATGTTGCAGCTCTTGTAGATGGTTCGGTGGAGATTGCCAGGAACGGTGAGGAGTATACGATTTCCGGAACCCTTCTGGACGGGTATGACAACAAGGTGTCATTTGCTTACAAGGGTGATGTTAAGCTTATGGAGATAAGTTATGATGAATACGGTAATAGAAGACCTGAGAGAAGCAGCAAGGTCAGGTAGGGTGACTTTGGAGGCCCAGTTGCGGGCTTCCGATCTTCTCGATAGTCTGTATTATGCTATTGATTCCGGAGCCTCTCTACCAGAGTCGGCTCCGGAATATTGTGTTGAATATGATGCTATAGGAAGGGCTGCTGCAGCTGCCTTTGATCCTGCGTTCCTGGCTGAAGAGGCGGCCATGCGGCTGCGTCCGTTTGTGGAAGCCATGGACGAAGCCCGTTTTGAGGCAGCAGCTGCCGCGAGTCTTCATGAGTTTGCAAAGGAAGTCCATCAGATGTGGCAGACATCCGGCATATTTGCCCGTCGCCGTGCTCTGCGGGAGCTTCGCAAGCGTGCGGGCTTTCGTCTGGAAAGCAACAGGATAGGCAATTATGTGGCTAAGACCTTCGATCTTATGAATGAAGCCCAGGCCCGCTTTGCAGTGGCTCAGCAGGCTGTTTTTGCAAATGACGTCTCCTATAAGTGCAGGAGAGACCTGTATGCTGAGATCGCTTCTTGTATTCAGAAATGGTCTTCTACTCCTTGAAGTTGTTGACTACGATGTCCTCGTCATGGAGAACTGCGTCTGATTTACTTGCGTTTGTAAATGAAAACAGTTTTTCCTGCTCGGTGGAAGTCGATGAGATTTCTCTTGTTATAGTCTTGTTTTCAGATGTGTAGCTCCAGCTCCAGTCGGTTTCCTTTACGGTCCATACCCCGGAACTTATGGCTATTGTCTTGCTGACAGGGGTATTTGTGCTGTTGCCAGTCAGGATTATCGTACGGAATGGAATGCCGGATTGTGAATCAGATCGCGTGAGTGTGAAAATAGCACTGTCTCCTTCTTTCAGACCATGCTTTTCTACAGTTATGAACAGCACTCCGTATCCTAAGGCGAGACATACGTACCCTGTGAGTGTCTGTCCTCCCTGCACCTTGAATGTTTCATGCAGCAGTTCCAGCGAATTCCGGTATCTTTCAGGTAGATTCCCGCCTGGGGTATAATATGTGTTCATGTATGTACCTTCTGAGTATTTGCTGTCCTTCCAGATATAGTCTTCTGCCCAGAACAGGTCATCGGTAAAGGTATTGAAGTCCTTGAGCTGCATTTTCGATACGTCCGGCAGGGTTATGGAGGTATTCATGCCATTGGCGAATATGTCGTCTGCACCGTAGTCTGCAAGATTGCCGTACAGACCCAGGTTCTGGTTTTCTGTGAAGTTCAGGATTGTGCCGCCGTCCATGAATATGCCCCCGCCTATGCCTATAAGCTGTGATGCTGATGTCTGGTATCCGGTCTGAAATGATTGGGAACTGTTTCCGGCAGATGCCAGATTGTTTCTGATGAGTCCGTTTCCAAAATCCATCTTTGCGTTGTTGAAAAGATAGATACCTCCTCCATTATTTGCTGTGTTCTGCTCTATTATGCCGTCGTCAAATATCAGTTTCGCACCATTGACGCATATTCCGCCACCAGCATATGAGTTGTTCCCGCTGAATTTTCCGCCTGATACGGTTATTGTTGCTCCGGATGAGTTGGATACATACAGACCACCTCCTTCCTGACTGCCGGTATTGGATGCCACCGTACCGTTGGCAATATTGCAGGTTCCCTCTACGATACATATTCCGCCGCCTCTGAGTGCATTGTTGGATGAGATATTGCATGCGTTCATTACCAATGAACCTCCGTTGGATATGTATAAACCTCCTCCATCATTGCTGGCGGTGTTGGAGGTTATGTTCATTATGCTGCCATTGTCCAGATACTTGATTATCTGCTTGTCAATGTAGATGCCAGCGCCATTTATTGCCGTATTTTTGGAAATCGCACCTGCATTGAAGTTGAGTTCTGCCTTTTGAATGCCATCTGCATCTTTGTATGTGCAGAATATTCCTCCTCCATTGCCGTTGTCGGCGTGGTTGCTGCTTATGTCTCCGGAATTGATGTTTAAGGCAATCTGAATGTTCTTGGATTCAGATATCTCATTATAGAAGTGGATTCCACCTCCATTTGCACTTGCCTGGTTGTTCTTTATGTTTGCTCCGTTTATATTGACGGAAATGCTGGATCCTTCCGGCAGGGTGACATTGTCTCCTAGGTTAAAAGATACGCCGCCTCCATATGTCGCGGAGTTTTTGCTCAGAAACAGCTTGCTGTTCATGTCCATCGTAAGATCGCTGATGTTCTGTGAAATGAGAGCACCGTTATATGCCATGATATATATGCCCCCTCCATAGTTGCCGGCCTTGTTTTCAGATACGGTAGTAGGGTTGTTGACAAATTCAAATGACGATTCCAGAACCATTCCTCCTCCGCAATCATTTGCAATATTCCTGGTGAAAGTGCACCCGTCTATAGCGCAGAGCGTTTCGGGATGCCCATGAGCATTCCAGTACAGGCTCGATCCATGACATTCTGACCGGCACTCTTCTATAAGCACATCTTTCATTTTCAGATTGCTGACTACAGAACCGTTTGTACGGATGATGCCTCCACCCCCGCTTTCTACATATACTCCAGCCTCGTCAAGATTAGTGGCCCAACATTTATGGATATGTACATTTTCAAGAGTTACGGCACATTCTTCCGGATCTGTATTGTATGCCGGATTCTGATTCTTAAGCATTATTGCAGCTCCATGGCCTGCCATACAACGTCTTATTTCACAGTTCTTAAGTGTAATAGGCCCGGTTTTGATGTTTCTTGTATTTACATTCGGCACAAGTATGGCGGCACCTTGAAAATTGGAATATGCATTGTATAGTAAAGTGTGCTCAAGGATCACTGTACCGACGCTGCATATGATTCCGCCGTTAAGTATAGGATAACCTTTGTCCCTCGTCAATGATTCGAGGTAATTTCCATTGAAAACAGGTTCATTGGTAGCGGCTCCGCTTATAGCAATTCTGCAATTGTCGTTCTTTCCTATCATCCTCAATGTGGCTCCTTCTTCAACAAGGAACATTGCGATTCTAGGGACTTTGACCGCTTTGCCGGTAGTCTGGTCGGTATAGCTGTAGTTGTTGAAGCTGAATGCAGCACCATCGAAGGCACTTGTGCCGTCGTCGTTCATTTTGGATATGGCTTGGATCCTCTTATATGTCTTGGCTTCTGTAGATCCTTCGTCAGTTGTTGTGTTGTTCTCGATTGTCAATGTACATCCGGACTTGATAGTGATTGTCCCATATAGATCTACGTTGGCGGTAAGGACAATTGTTGTGTCGCGTGTGATCACATATCTGTCCCATCTGCCTTTAGATGGCAGGGGAGCACCATGTGACGTGATTTCCTGGCCCAGCAGGGCAGTGAAAAAAGAAATCGTGAATATGAGATATCTGAGCTTCATTGTCTTCCTGTTTTATTTGTCCAAAGGGCATCCCGGCCATGCTTCACCGACCTTGTGATGGATGACGGATTGAACGGCTATGCTTAATTCCAGTTCCGCATCTGTGACAGGTGAGATTCCGGAGAGTGTATAGGTCTGGAACAGAGGATATGTCTGTTCTCCGTATTCAAGTTCATGCAGATAGTAATAAAAGCCGTCAGTGTGCTTAACCCAGTTGGAACTCCATTCCGAACCCCAGTCGAATGAGCCGTCTGAATCTGTCCAACCGGCTACAATGTTTCCGTCTTTGTTTATCCAGTATCCTATGATGGCAGCACGGATGCAGGATGTGGATGAGCCTTTGCTGGTTATTGCGACATCACTTTTTACTGTTGCTGTCACCTGGTCCGTCACTTCGACCTTGACTTCATCGGATGCAGATATGGTATAGATGTATTTCTTGTCTGCAAGCCATTCTTCCGTATAGTCTGCCAGTTTCCTGGATATTATGTATTCATGCGCATAGGGGGTTCCGTGGTGGAGTGTGAATGATATTTCCATCTCTATGTCGGACAATGTGTGCGGAACCATCATGAATATTATGCCCTCGTCGTTTATTATATTGCCATTGGCTACGTCGCGCTCCACATTCTGGATATATGTTTCAGAACCGTTCTGCCCGTTCCAAATGAATTCGGTTGTGCCTTCATCATTGAGTCCGAATGAACATTTTCCTGATGATGGCGCATTCTTGAGACTTACGTAGTTCACCATTCTGTTTTCATCATCCATTGAGCCGATTCTGAAGCAGATTGCAGAAAATGCATGCCTGAATTCCAGCGGCACAGGGTTCCCATCGTTGGTGCAGTCCTTAGCTATGGCGAATACATAATCTGGTTGATTTGCTGCATCGTTCTTCTTTTCGAGGTCTGGTGCTGGAAGCGTATAGGAAAATGTACCGTAACATTCTCCGTTTTCAGATACCTCGTATTTCAGGTCGTTTTCTTTGTGTGAGTTTGCAAAGAAATTGAGATTTCTCCCAGGCCAATATCTTCCGGTGTGAGCACATCCATCGCTTTCCATATTGGTTTCGATGCTGCTGAAATAGACTTCCCCGGTGGTCAGGAAAGCAGATGTATAGAAGGATGTGAGGTTTGTTGTTGTGGTGGTGTATCCTTTTGTGCAGATGTTTGCGTAATCTTCAGTTGAAGTCCGGATATATAGGGTGTCGGAACCGTCGAAGATAAGCGCGTCTTCTTTTTCAGTGTCATTTACGGCTCGTGAGGACGGCATTGTCTCCGTTATGCAGAAGCATATGTCTTCCTTCTGCATAATCTGTTCTTCCACAGGAATCTCTTCCCGGCATGAACAGACAAGCATGATGGTGCAGAGTGTCAGAGCCGCCTGTATGGTACTTCTGTTGATCATTCAAATATATCTCCTATAATTTCTTGCATGAGTTTGACATCATCTATTCCTACGGACAGGGTGTAGGTGTAGCTGTGTCCGGCTTCGAGTTCTGTATTTATGACGGATGTCTGCTGGTGCATGGGAAGTCTGGCTCCGCCGGATGTCTGGTAATCATAGTCAAGAGTTATCCTTGTATCAAGTTTCTGAGGTATCATCATAAGACCGCTTCCAATATCTGTCGGAAGATTGTCTGTGGGGGATTCTCCTTCAAAGAATAATATTTCAGCAGGGGTGCCTTCTTGTATCCATTGAGGTGTTCTGAATGAGGAAAAATGACCTTTGGTGTATGCGCTGCTGATGGCAATACGTCTTATCAGGATTTCTTCCCGTTCTGGAACGCGGTTCTTGATTCTGAAGTTGACTTTGCATAAGGCATGGGAGAATTGGAGAGGTACGACCCATCCGTCTTCAATCTTATGCCTGTCTGCCTGAGGTTCAGTGAACAGTATGTCTTCCTGCCGGAGCAGGATATCTGAATGGAAGGAAATGCCGTTTTCTATGTCGCAGTTACATTCTGCCCCGAAAGGCGCGTATGCAAGAAAAGTCAGGTTGTCATTCGATGATGGCCATAAAAGTGTTTCTGATGTGCCCCATAATGTGTCTTTAGCGGCAATACGTGTGTCAGAGTCCGTTATTGTGACTTCCCTGGAATATGCTTCCGACAGAGGCATATATTCTATGGCATGTCCTATGCCCTCATTCCATGATACGTTCTGTGGCAGCATCCATGCGCGTACGGCAAAATTTTCTTCTGTAGGAAACCGTACGGTCCCTTCCTGACTGACGTGCATATACATCTCAGGCTGGAACATCAGGTTGAGCTCAGGGTCGTGTACCAGAGTCTCATTGATTGTACAGCCGGTAAGCATGAAAGCTGCGGATATGAGGGTCTTTATCTTCATGTCGGAACCCAAGGTGGCGGTCAGGCCACCTTGGATTTATTGAAATTATGATACAATGATAGTCTCCCAGTCGGTAACGATTGGTTCAAAGAAGATTTCGTCGAGTGTGAATACAAGGGTATATACATACTTGTTACCCATCTCCCATGAATCTACTGTTACATCACCGTCGCTTTCATCCTTTCCATTCTTGTGATCCTTGAAAAGGAATGTGCCGGTCTGCTCTATTCCGTTGATGGTGTAGGTGATGGTGACTGCAAGGTCATCGCTGAGTGACTGAGGAAGAAGAAGCTTTGTGCCGCAGTCAATTCCGGAAACGGTTACAGTTCCGTCTGTATATGCATACTTGTCTTCTGTTGCAGTAGGTGTCCATGCAGGATCTGATGTGCTTTCATTCTGTCTGAATGTTCCTTTTGATATTGCATTTTCAATCTCAATGGATGTGATGACAATGGTGGTTCCTGTGTATTCAGAAGCAGTCTTTGCCTTTAACTGTACTGCTGTAAGAGCATGCTTGAAGGCAATATCCACTCCGTCATATGGGATTCCGTCATTTGCACCGTCATTGACGTTTGACTTGTTCTTTGAACGTAAAGCATACATGAGGTCTGTATCTGCAGGGTCGGCTACAACATAGTCTGTGAGTACTATACCATCTGCTTTAGTTGCTGATACAAAGGAGTTTACTGAATAAGGAGAGTAGGCATCGAAATCAAGAGTACCTTCCTTAGGCCAGTAAGTTGCCTGGGCAGGTTTCCATCCGCCTTCCTCGCCATATGACTCACCTGTCTGGTCGTCTTCCAATCCGGCAACATTGCTGACCTGTACATTTTCCATGTATGGATCATTGGAAGAACTATGCCATGCATATACTCCGAATGATTCGGTCTTAGGATAGACTGCACCATCAATGATTGCCTTTGTGCTAGGAGCAACTACCGGTGCGTTGAATGTGATCTCATCCTGCTGTGTTGCCGAAGGATCCATTTCGTTCTTTACGCAGCTTACAAGTGCTATGCTTGACAATGCTGCAATGAAAAATAACTTTTTCATAATAAAATGAATTTAAATGTTAATTAATGATAGTAAATGGTTGTTATATGATTATTTCTGTATGTATTTCATCAAATTTGCCGACTGAAGGAGACAGACCTCCGCCTCCTTGAGTCGGAGGAGGTTCAGGAATCTCTATCACGCGGTCTATCAGCAGCCATTGATGCTCTTTTGCTGCTTCTGTTTCAAATACGTCAGTAATGTCTATGCTTTCGCTGTATGGCATTCCATATATGGTCATGAAATCAAAAGTGATGTCCAGGCTGCTGCTTACGTCAGGCAACTTTCCGAATGTGTTGAATGTGGTGTATAGGATTACTTCTTCTTGGTCTGATGCCTTTGACAGTCCTGTTGAAGGTGTTTCTCCTGGTATCATTTCAAAATAGATGGTCGCATTGTCTTTGTTGTCAGCTTCTCTGTTGAAGAGCCATGCCGAACCGGACATTCCTGTAAGAAGGGAAACGGCAGACGATACGTACTGCATGCCTTTTATACGTATCTGCAGGTAGTATGATTTCACTATGCTGCTGGCGCGGAAAAATTTCCCGTCCCGGGTCTTCAGAGTATCTACATAGTCCGTATGTGCAATTATAAGATCACCGCAGCTGGCTACGAACAGATGGTCCGGGTCGAAGACAATCTTTTCTTCTTCGTTATTGCTCTCGGATGCTTTCTGATTGATCCGGCTGAATAGCTTTGTCTTGATGTGCGATGGTATGTTGTTGGTGTAGGCTTTTGCTGACCTGTGGTTGTTGGGATTGTCGATACGCGTTACTCTTGTGTCGAAATTGTAGGCCATCATGGTGTATTCCCCTGGAGCTGCGATTATATAGCCTTCATAATAGGTTCCGTTTGCGTCATGGCGCATATCCCTGAGATATCTTTCGGTTTTAACTTCTCCTGTATGGGGGTCTGACAGGGTGAGCCTCAGTACGTAAGGGCTTTCGTAATCAGGTCTTGAGTAGTCTTCATTGTAGAATCCGGTAGTTACATTCTTGATGTTTTCGTCGATGTATATCCTTATGTAATGCGTATTGCTGATGTCCTCAAGCGGACGGCGTTCGCAAGAGGTCAGCAATATGGCAAGACACCACAGTATGTACACCGACTGCTTCATTATTTCCGGTTCTTTTTGTCATGTCTTAAAGTGGCTCTGATAGGAATTACAAGACTTATTTCTGCCTTGGTAGGTCCTAAATAGTGAAGAGTACCGGCTTCGTTCTTGTCCCTTATCAGTATCTGCCAGTCTTCAGTAGGGATGTAATGCTGATATGGTATTCTTGCATACCCTATGGAGAGGGAAAACTCCATGTTGAGGTATTTTCCTACAGGCATGGCATATCCGTAGGTCAGACCAGCGCTCATGAAGTCGAACTGATAGCATCCAAAGTTCCGGTTTGCCTGGATGTCGGCTTTGCCACCCCATGCGTTGAGACCGAGGAAATGTCCCATAAGTGCATCTCTCTGCTTGGAATCTCTTGTCTCTTGTCTTGGACGTGGAGCAAACCACCAGCGCAGCTCTCCGCCGAATGACAGGAACTGAAGGCAATAGCGGTTGTTCTTGCTCAACCACCATGGACAATGATGCTCGTATAGAAATGAGAAATGCTTGTTGATCGGAACTTCAACGGCAAAATTCAGCATAGTCGCGGCGTCCAGAAGCAGATTCGTCTTCAGACCCATGATGGTACGCTGGCTTTTTACGGGTTCCGGCTCCGGAAGTGAAATAGTTGTAGGTCTGACTGTGAGAGTGTCGGTAAATCGGGCTATTTTCTCCAATGAGGGGATTACTTCAGCCCATACGCATATCCATGTGGCTGCACGAAGTTCCGGCATGTATCGCCTTATGAGATATTTCCATGTGTATCCGTTGTCAAGACGCTGGAGACGCCATTTGCGGGTTTCGTCTCCTATGGATCGGTCTTTGAGGATCTTGAGGACCTTGTTCCGGTCATGGCGATGATATCTGGCTTCAACCAGTTCTGTCAGTCCGGACCAGTTTTCTGCAAGCGGACTGATCTTTATCTTGTCGGAATTAAGTTTTGAACTGTCCGGAGAGTGTTGCAGAAGAAACCTTTTTGCTGTTTTGGCGCGTTCCGATGACAACCATCTGTTGTGTGCATATCCTCCTTCAGGAGAGGCCCATGCATAGATGGTTATGCTGTCGATGCGGGGAGAGTTTTCCAGATAATGGAGAATGTGCTGTATCTGTTCCCTATTATCAAGATAATTGGTATTGATATCTATGCTGTCGCAGACATAGTATATGGAGAATTCTTCAGTTTCGGATGATCGGACTCTGGGGGGGGGTATTGATGCTATCGTTGCTGCATATTGTGGTGGCAGTAACGTGTGTGGTTATTGATAGCAGTGTTATTAGCAGTAGTCTTTTCATTTCAATTTTAAGGTCTGCAGGCCATTTGAGTCAATTTACAAAACTAAAGATTATCTTTCAAAAAGATTTTTGTGCTTTTGTGTTTTTTTGATGAACTGTTTGTTTTTTTTGATGAGATGCAAAAACAGCACTCCCTTCAAGGGGTTTGACATAGCAGATAGAAAGCAGCAAGAGTCTCTTTCCCGCTGCTTTCTGCTGACCTGAATTAAGTAGTTTTTTCGATCTTGCTTATTTCAGTTATATTACCATTTCAGTAGGCATTTGTTAATCTCAGATGTTCGTTTGTAAGCACATGTTTATGCTGCTGATGCTTAAGATTCATGCTTCTTTGTGAACAGTTTGAATACTTCACTCAATGCAAGTACTCCGAAAGAGAGTCCGATTACAGTCCACCATTGTCCGGTTGTCATAGGAGCAAGCTTGAAGAGCGACTGCATTCCAGGGACAAGGAGTACGATCAATGTCAGGGCAGTAACGAATAATATTGTCAGCCAGAGCCATCTGTTAGTGAAGATATTATTGGTAAACCATTTGTGTCCAGATCTGATGCTGAATATGATTGTGAACTGGCTGAATACCATTGTAGCGAAAGTCATTGTTCTGGCTACGTCCAAAGAAGTCTTGTTTCCAATCATGTATGCTGCGAGAGTGGTAAGGCCGATTATCAATGATTGTATGATGACCCTGGTCGTGAAATGCTTTGTGAATATTCCCTGGTTCGGGTCTATAGGCTTGCGTCTCATTATATCCTTGTCTGCGTGATCTACACTCAAGGCAAGAGACGGAAGCGAGTCTCCCACGAGGTTGATGAAAAGCAGCTGGATCGGCAGCAGAGGCATGTCAAGATTGGCAATGACCGCAATCAGTAGAATGGTGATTTCACCGAGATTCGTCGAAATCATGAACTGGATAGACTTCATCAGGTTGTCATAAATCCTGCGTCCCTCACGCACGGATGATACGATTGTAGCGAAATTGTCATCAGTCAGAACGACATCGGCAGCCTCCTTTGCCACATCCGTTCCCGTGATTCCCATGGCAACTCCTATGTCTGCGAGTTTCAATGCCGGAGCGTCATTCACTCCGTCACCTGTCATCGCCACCACATTGCCACGGCTCTGGAATGCGTTGACTATACGGACTTTATGTTCAGGTGCGACACGTGCGAAGACAGACACATTGCCGGCTATCTCCTTCAACTGCTCATCGTTCATCATCTCGACGTCCTTTCCTGTCAGGACACATTCATCTGACGTAATGATTCCCAGACTCCTGGCTATGGCCGTTGCCGTGATCTTATGGTCTCCGGTTATCATTACAGGCTTTATACCGGCCTCCTTACATCTTCGGACAGCCTCTTTTGCCTCTTCACGAGGTGGGTCGATCATACCGACCATTCCGAGGAATGTGAAATCGTTCTCGACAGTTGCCGGAGTGAATGTTACAGGCAAAACAGAAACTGTCTTATATCCTACGGCAAGGACGCGAAGGGCTTGGGATGCCATTTCCATATTTGCCTTGTGAATGTCCTTTATATCCTTTTCTGTGAGAGGTCTGATGGCGGTTCCGTCGTTTATTTTGGTACAATGCGCAAGAAGTTCATCGAGTCCGCCTTTTACTGCAACCAGGAAATCCTCCTCCTCATTCTGATGTATGGTTGTCATCAGCTTCCTAACCGAGTCGAACGGAATCTCTGCAATTCTCGGCAAATCTTTCCTGAGATTATTCGTGTCTATCTGATGTCTGACTCCGGCGTCGACCAGTGCTGTTTCCGTAGGATCTCCTATGGCGGCTCCATCCGAGCCGGGAACAGCGTCATTTGCTAGCACAGACATCTTCAGGAGTTCATTGATTACCGGGCTATCTTCTGTGGTATCAGAAATATTTCCTGCAGAATAGATGTGTGTTACAGTCATCTTGTTCTGTGTCAATGTACCGGTCTTGTCGGAGCAGATTACAGTCGTGCTTCCAAGTGTCTCCACTGACGGAAGATTGCGGACTATGGCATTCTGTTTTGCAAGTCTCTGAACCCCAAGGGCGAGGACGACAGTAGAGACAGCCGGTAACCCTTCCGGTATTGCCGCAACGGCAAGACTGACGGCAGTCATGAACATTTCCAGAAGATCCCTGCCGTAGCAAAGGCCGATTATCATGATTACTATGCAGACAACAAGACAGATTATAGCCAGAGTCTTTCCAAGTTTGTCGAGCCTTATCTGCATCGGGGTACGAATATCCGGAACCGACTGGATCATCGAAGCTATCTTTCCCACTTCGGTCTGATTTCCTATGGCTGTGACTACTCCTTTCCCATGTCCGTATGTCACGCTGCAGGAACTGTATGCCATATTCAAGCGGTCCCCGATTGAAGCCTCATCAGGAAGAATCGCTTCAGGATCTTTTTCCACCGGGACTGATTCTCCGGTAAGTGCGGCTTCCTGAATCTTCAGATTTACTGACTCTGTAAGGCGTAAGTCAGCCGGTACAATGTCGCCGGTCTCTATTACGACAATATCTCCTGCAACCAGTTCGCGCGATTCTATGATTTTTGTTTCTCCGTCACGGATTACCTTGCAGTGAGGGGAGGACATCTTCTCTAAAGCATCTAAAGACTTTTCTGCTTTTGCTTCCTGAAATACGCCTATGATAGCGTTGACTATCAGGATAGACAGGATTATGATTGCATCAGTAATGCCTTCACCATTCATATATCCAGTGATACCGGATATGATTGCGGCGAATATCAGCACGATGATCATGAAACTCTTGAACTGGCTGATGAATTTCTGCCAGAGTGTCGTGTGTTTTGTCTTCTCAAATTCGTTGAATCCG
>JAFRZX010000028.1 GCA_017442315.1 Bacteroidales bacterium | reverse complement strand
TAACCGGTCTTCTTTTTTCTATGAATAAAGTGATGTTCTAATAGAAAAAGCATGATTTCTTAATTTTAAAGTGCTGTTATCATGTCAATGAGCTTAGTAATAAATTGATGTTATGTTTGGCTGTAAAGTGCTGTTTTACAGCAACTGCAGAGGAACAGAAAACATTATCACTGTATGCCGGCTGGGGTGGAATCCCGCAGGTATTTGATGATAAGAATAATGATTGGTCAAAGGAATATGAAGAGCTTAAGGAACTTCTTACAGAGAATGAATATATTGCTGCAAGAGCTACCGTAAACAATGCTTTTTATACTTCACCTGTGATATGCAGCTGTATCAATCAGGCACTTGTAAACTTTGGATTTCGTGATGGAAACCTGTTAGAGCCAAGTATGGGTATTGGTAACTTCTTTGGAAGTTTGCCAACACCAATGCAGAGAGCAAATCTGTACGGTGTGGAGCTGGATGATATTTCGGGAAGAATTGCAGGTCAGCTTTATCAGAAAGCCCATATAAAAGTGGGAGGATTTGAGCAGACACAGTATCCGGATAACTTCTTTGATGTGGCAGTTGGAAATGTACCCTTTGGGGATTATAAGATATATGACCCGAAGTATAACAAGTACAACTTCCGTATTCATGACTATTTCTTGGCAAAAGCACTTGACCAGGTAAGACCGGGTGGTATTGTGGCATTTATTACCACAAAGGGAACACTTGATAAGAGTAATCCTACGATACGAAAGTATCTGGCAGAGAGGGCAGAGCTTATCGGTGCCATAAGACTTCCCAATACTGCATTTAAGGATAATGCGGGAACGGAAGTAACCAGCGATATTATTTTTCTTCAGAAAAGGGAGAAAAAGATTGACATCGAACCGGACTGGGTGCATTTAGGATATACAGAGGATGGAATTGCGGTTAATTCCTATTTTGTGGAACACCCGGAAATGATTCTTGGTCGTATGCAGTATGACTCACGAATATACGGACAGGACAGCAGATATACAGTCTGTGTCAATGATGACCCGAACTTCAATATGTATGAAGCACTGAATAAGGCAATCAGCAATATGCAGGCACAGCTTACTGACTTTGAGCGTCTTACAGAAGAAGAGGAAAAGAGCGAGGATATTATCCCGGCAGACCCAGATGTAAGAAACTTTTCCTATTGTTTCGTTGATGGAAAACTTTATTTCAGAGAAAACTCCCAGATGGTAAGAAGGGAGGTGTCAGCTACTGTGGAGGAAAGGATAAAGGCACTTGATGAAATCCGAACCGTGACAAGGCATCTGATAGATATCCAGACAGAAGGCTGTAGCGAGGAAGAGCTTGCCGATGTGCAGAGTCTTCTTAACGAAAGATATGATAAGTTCGTCGACAAATATGGAAGCATCAACTCACAGGGAAACAGCAGGGCATTCCGGGATGACAGCGATTATCCGCTTCTTTGTTCTTTGGAGGAGATTGATGAAGATGGAAATGTGAAAAGGGCAGATATGTTTTATAAGCAGACCATCAAGGCAAAGGTATCCATTGAGAGGGTGGAGACAGCGGTGGAAGCACTGAATGTATCCATCAATGAGTTTGGTACAGTAAATCTTGCCTATATGCAGAGTATTTATCATCCTGATATCAGCGATATGATCAAGGAGGTATCTGAAAAGACAGGAAAAACAGTAGAGGAGATAAACTTATCTGAACAGCTGAAAGCAGACTTTGAGAGACAGAAGATGATTAAGGAGCTTGAGGGACTGATTTTTCTTAATCCTTCCGGCTATAATCCAAACAATCCAAACGCCGGATGGGAAGCTGCGGATGAGTACCTGTCAGGAAATGTGAGGGATAAGCTTCGTGTGGCAAAAGCCATGATGGAGAATCCGGAGCTTTCTGAGGAAGAAAAGGCACTCTTTACAATCAATGTAGCAGCCTTGGAGCAGGTACAGCCAAAAGACCTTGATGCCTCGGAGATAGATGTCCGTATCGGTACGACATGGATTGAGAAAGAGGATTATGAAAGATTCATT
>JAFRZX010000171.1 GCA_017442315.1 Bacteroidales bacterium | reverse complement strand
TGTTATCAGCAATGTACTTACCATCTGATGATTTATATGTGACAGTCGGAATCTGCCAGTCTGGCCATTTTGTCTCAAGCACATCAAGCACTTCTTCAGGGAGCTGCGATGATGCTGCTTGTGCGGTGCAAGCAATGATAACCACACTACAGACGCAAAGAAAACAAACAAAAATCTTTCTCATATGCTGAATCATTTTCTATTCTCCTTCGTAGTATGGTAATCAGTACATTAGGAAAGCGGAATGGCTACTGCCGGGGTAAAGGGTACCCTTCCACAATTCTTACAGATTCCGTTATCATCATCATGCGGAATCATTTCATATTGAAGCTCATATCCCGGCTCCGTGCATAGACTGCACATCTTTGAATTGATGATCACTTTGACACAGCAACAGAAATAATCATCCATTGGGTAGATCATTTCTTCTCCGTTTGTATGGATAATAAAGTTGTGATTGCATGTTGATTGTTCGACCGGTGCCTCATAGAGTATGTTGTCATGAGGTAAGATTGAAATGCTATCTTTAGCAGAATACAGAACGCTTAGGCTCTCTGTAGCAGCCGCCACGCCAATGAGTAGGATTACGAACAGCAATCCCAGAAAGATCATCTTCACATACTTCTTCATCCATATTTCTCCCTTCTGTGCTCGTCCCTATAAAGCTCAATCTCGGCTCAAACTTAAATCTAAGTCAATTATTTTTCCGCTATAAGCATCCACAGCGATTTTTTCCTGTGCCTTGTCGGGTAACTCAAGATAAAAACAGTATGCTATTTTGTCTTCTGTGGTTCTGATTAAGGACGCCCCGATAAAGAAATCACTTGTTGTAGCGTTTTCATCGTCTATAAGATACGACACAGCCTCCTTTGCGAGCTTTTCAGCGTCTGTCATGGACAACATGTCATCAGATGGAAGGACATGTTCATAACTGAGTATCGTTTCAGCAAATGACGGAATAAAGCCATACACCATAAGCTGATGTTCCTTCAACGCTACTAATTGTCTGTAAAATTCTGCTTGTTCATCAAGAGACCAGCATTTATACGGCTGAAAGCCATTTTCAAAACACTTTTGTCTATAGAGATATTGCATATCCAGATTGTCATGAATTTCAACGGTAATGTTTAAGGTATCCAGATAAATCATTCCAGATAACTCCGGTGTGATACTGCTGTCGCCATAGTATTCAAACACCCACACGGACCCATAATCAGGATAGCGCCAGAACTGCACACGTTCAATATACGCTTCGAATTTGCCATTGAATTCGTATTGCTTATCTGAGGCCTGATTGCGAATTGCCTCCTGCACATATGTCCGCGCCTCGTCCACAGGCATATCACCAAGCATTGGCAGCGCGACGACCGTGCTTTGACTTATGCCACACTCTATCTCGAATAGAGCATATTCATGGTTCTGCTGCAGCGTCCAGTGCAGTTTCGAGCCCCATGCCTGCTCAAAGGCATACTGTATGCCGTGAGCAGGCGTAAGCCATGTTGCAGATAATTCCGTCACTTCTGATGAAGTATCGCACAAATGATGATCAGATATAAGCTCAATTAACTGCTGTTTTCCTACGTTATCCCACACAGTGAGGAACGAGGTTTGCTCTTGCTTATCCACAACCGACAACTTAAATCTATACAGATTATCTGAAACGAAGTTATCTGTTAGTCCACAGGTTGGAATAAACAACATCAAACAAAGCAATAAGACACCTACTCGATTCCACGTTTGCTTTTTCATACTTTCCTCCTTCGCTCAATCTGTATGCCAAATATAGCACCGTCTGATACAGTGTTACTCGTTCTTCAAACACCCTATTCACAAGACTCCAGATAACTATGCCAGATATAGCCGGTCAATGTAGTGCGTCCGGTATCATATTCCTCCTGAGAGAGAGAACGATGTTCATCCAAACTGTACAGCACCCGAACCCATCCATTCTCAGGCCCACAGGCATCCACCAATACAGTCACATCTTCACCCTCATTGAGCTTCGCCAGTGACGGAGAAGCCTTGCTGTCCTGCTTGCGAAGATTCACCCAATCCACATTGGCAACCTGCATCTGCTGTTGATTGGCGCTGCCCAGAGCTACTTCGTGAGCGGCTTTTCTCCGTTCACTGGATGCTCCGGTGCCATCCAGTCCATAATACCAGTCTTCCGGGTATGTTTCGTCCCACAGAAATACCAGACGAGTCATGTATTCCACCATTGTTTCACGAATCATGCCGTCGTCATCACGATAGACATCCCAGATATATTTGGGCGTCAG
>JAFRZX010000027.1 GCA_017442315.1 Bacteroidales bacterium | reverse complement strand
CCTGCATAATCGCTTCCTTCAGTTGCAACAACTTCAGCTCCTACACGGTAAGTAACACCTTCATAGATGAATTCATCTCCGGGAATATCGTAAATCATATCAGCACCTCCTACATATGATAGTCAATGCCGACGAATACAACATCGTCGTCTGCGTCATCAATGAATTCGTCAACCGTTCTACGCCAATCGATCGGAGAATATTTTCCGGTCTCATTGTCGCGGGTTACACTGTGCTTATCCATGTAATCTTCGCTTTGGAAAATTGCATACACGCTGATAGGATACTTCCATTCATCGGGAATACCGTACTGATTTAGATATTCCTCCAAGGTCATATCCGGAGTGTAGACAAGCTCACCCCAGTCTGTAATACCTTTTTCGGTAATGGTACCGTGAATACTCTCATCCTTGATTCCGGTCTCAAACATCTCCTTGAGCTTATTGTATCGGTCTGTAGCACGGTTATTAAGCCACTCACGCATGACATCCCACTGGATATCCTTTTTACGAGCACAGCAGACCCATCTGTAGCCCTCAGGAGCACTCGATTTCTCGTTTGAGGAGAACATAGGACTTTCGCCAAGAGAGTATTCTGTACACTCGTTTTTAACAAGGAACATTCTCGGCCAACGCCCGCCAATCGAATACCAGTCGTATACACCGTCGGGATTGTACCATTCGCCGTATTTGCCGGTTTCTTCATTGCGGGTGAGGTAGGTTGCCTCCTCAATATATCGGTCAAAAGAATTGCCATACAGCTTCTTTCGAGGATAATTGGGAACAACCGAGATCTTCTTGGCTGCCTTTGTTCTCTTAGGATGGTGAAGAGGACCAGCTTCTCGCTGATAGACCTTTCCATCCTTAATGATGAATTTGTGCCACTGAGGAGCCGGATACTCTTCCACTATGCGTCCGTCAGGGAGCCTCATACAATCAACGGTTGCGTTATAGTCACGAAGCGCCTCACCGGTGCGGTCGTCAAACTCAAGAAATCTCTTGTCTTCAGTGCCGCAGTTGAAGCGCTCCATAACATCACGAATGACCGGCGTAACCTCACGCCCGAATGTGGTGCTGATGTTGTTCATACCTTCGTAGAAGATATCCAACATCACTTTTCGACCAATGCTGTCAAGCTGTTCGGGTTGAGATTCCCTCATCTGCTTGACTTGGTCAGCCACTTCTTTTTCCCATTCAGGATCGGGCTCGACAGCCGGAAGATATACAGTTAATAAAGATCTAAAATGCATAACATTGCCTCCTTAAAAAAAGACAATGGGCAACTGTAATCTCCAGCTGCCCATCGTCATGATGAATTATACCCGAATATGACGCTTGACCACGCCGGTCAGCTTCATGGGCAGTTGATTTAAGTCAGTAATATCGAGGAAGGAATCACCGTAGATCCTTTCGATGTTCTGCTTATCGTTACCAATAGCCGCAGCAACAAAGAGAATACCTTTTCGTTGGTACTCTTGCTTTATGCCACGCAAGTCTTCCTCTGCAGCTGTGCCGTAATAGCCCGAGTCTGCAGGTTGTCCATCTGATACCAGTATGAGTATCTTAACGGTTTCCGGTCTCTTGGAAAGCTGCTCAGCAACATACCTAAGTGCCGCACCGTCTCGATTGCTTCCGCGTGCGCTGATATCCATCAGTCTGTACTTATCGTCATTGTCAAATCCGTCAAACTCGGCATAGGAGTATAACTCAACCGAGCCGTGACCGTCGTAGTAATCGGTGGAATGACCGTATACTGTGACGGGGATATCAAGGCTCTGACAGAAATCATACAGAATGATTGCTGCAGCACGTGCGTAGGTGCAACGCTGACACGAACTCATAGAACCGGATTCATCCAAAAGAAGTCCTACCGCAAGCTCAGGCATCTCCTGAGGCAAGTTATTCTTGTAGAACACCTTGCCATCATTACGACACAGTGCATGTGCATCCAGACGACGTCCCATCATGAGACCTGTCTGTTTGCCACCACGTCGCTGATCCTTGAGCTGTTTGACCAGACTCTTTTGAAGTTGGCGGGAAATAGTTATGAGAGGCGAGGATATGGCATTATATTGATCTACCAATTCCTCATCCACAGACGCAATTCGGTTTACTCTGATGTAAATACCCTCATGAATATTCCCGTAGGATATATTTTGGGCCACATCGTTGAGTTCTCGTGTGCGTTCGGACTCAAGCTGCTCACAGGCCGCTTTCTCCGCCATCTTATCCAGTAGCTTTTCGATGTCCGCAGCAGCATCGCTGTACATCTCACGCTGATAATCATTATTTCGTTCGGTTCCGCCTCCGGTAGGAGCAGAGAGCTTATCGGTCTGAGCCAAAGGAATTCTTCCTTTTTCTTTGCTCGATACCGATTGCTTTCCATTGCCACCGGAGCCACCGCCAGGTGTCACAGGACCACCGGTTTCATCTCCTCCTGAGCTTCCTGAACCTTCGCTTCCAGACTCAGATGAAATATCACCTTTTTCTGTGTCAGTCTGGGAGTCGTCATCACCGTCATCCCCAGACCCAGCTCCGTTTTCAGGATCCTCGGTTTCTTCGGCGTCTGCCTTGGTCTGCGCTCTTGCGGCTGCTGTTGCATTCTCCTCAGATCCTCCGGATGCTTCAGGCACAGGAGTGCTGTTTCCGGTACCGGCAGCGGAGCCACCGGCAATGGACTGAAGTCTTTCGGAAAGAGTCTGCGCAATTGTGGCAGTACCGCCTGCAGCTTCTGCTTCTTCCTGACGCTTCTTGCAGATATCGCAGAATTCCTTGAGATAGTCCCAACATCTGACGATTACCATATTCACAGCGTTCAGCCTTTCCTTACCGGATCGGCTGATAAGCGCTGCGTCAATTTCATCAATCAGACTGAATACCGTCTGCACGCGTTCGTCGGAAAGCGGCTCTTCACCGTACTTAATCTCGCCGAACTTCGCATAGGAAAGCATCAGCTGCATAATGCTCTCAAAGATATGACACTCGTCGTTATCTTCCTTCTCAATGAGATCTGTTACTGTCGGGATTTCTTTGTGATGGATCTCACGCAGATACTCCAGACCGTAACCGAGTTTACCCGGGAAGGCGTTCAGGATGCGGTTCTCGACATAGCCGTCCTCAATAACATTGGAGATATATCCGGCAAGATACTGGACCATCTCCAAGTTTTTCGGGTCGTCTTTGACGTATTCCCACATTTCCTTTTCGCGACGTGCATCATCAGGCTGCTTGAAAGCAGGTGGATGCGGATACCACTTATAGGAACCAAGATAATTGTAATGAGTCTGCTGAGCCAGGAAGTCTGT
>JAFRZX010000170.1 GCA_017442315.1 Bacteroidales bacterium | reverse complement strand
TCCCACCTCCGTGGGTTGCGACGAAGCTCCGGAATAGGAAGCAGACAGGCTCGCGCCTGTCTGTCCTATGTCTGCAGCGGAATTCGTCGTAACTACCACCGCGGGCTCATCACCCCCGGCGCCGCCGCCGGATGATGGTCATTGAAGTGTTGATTCAACTTTACTTATGCGAATTTGTTTTTTAATAGTAAGTGATATCTCAGATACTGGCTCTGTGCAAGTAATGGTCACTGTCGTTCCGCTGACAGCTACATCAAGATTATCCGGATAAGTAACGTTAGTTGTATTAGCAACATAACTTGATATGCAGGTAAGAACTAGCTTATTGAAAGTAGTGCCATTCTTTGCTGAAAAATTTAGTTTTGAATTCGCATAAACACGATAGTGAGCAGAATCACTTGTACGAATTGCTGTAGTACTATTAGCCTTTTCATTAATACATGTGAAGTATGTTCCCTCCCAGGAAATTGAGCTATTGTCTGATGCCAAATCACCAGTAGTACCTGTAATATTCAACGTTTCAGTAACAAGTTCACCACCTGCATTTGGATCTACATATGTACAAGTCTTAGAAGCCACTACAGATGCTACTTTTCCATCAGCAACAGCAATTGCCTTAACAGTCATAGGGCTATTTGCCTCAGTCACCTCAAATGGAGCAGAATAAACATCTGAAGATGTTGTCGGATCATTGCCATCTGTAGTATAATAAATAGTAGCACCTGTTTCAGATTCAATCGTCACAGTGTTATCAGCAAAAGAAATTGCTGGAGCATCAGTAGCAGTCAGATGGCTGACATAATATGCCTTAACAGAAGATGTTCCAACCTGTGCTGTACCATTATAATCTGAACGAGGTCCAATAATGGTGACAACATCACCTTCTTTAAGTCCTAAATTAGCAAATGTCTGATTACCGGCTGATTCATTTTCTTTGAGACCATACACATATACACTTCCCGTTTCATCAACAAGGTCGAAATTTCCATAT
The DNA here is from genome assembly GCA_017442315.1 of Bacteroidales bacterium. GTDB lineage: Bacteria > Bacteroidota > Bacteroidia > Bacteroidales > UBA932 > Cryptobacteroides. The sequence continues at coordinate 39,766 of JAFRZX010000170.1, read as the reverse complement.
GTCGTATTTGTAAGATTCTTAATCGTACCAGTAAGCTGGTAGAACACTTCTGTACTCACTTCTTTCGCCAAGAACTCTTCTACAGTAAGTTCCTCAATTACTGATGGATCTACATATGCAGCCTGAGTTACCGTGATGACCTTAGTATACTCATTTGCTTCAGCATCGAGGGCGTAGATCTGAATATATGCAGTTCTCTCTTCTCCTTCATTTGCTGCAGCAATGTATGATACTGCATCATTCTCCCATACAGCAACAAGCCAGTCACAGTCAACTGTACAATCAGCATCAGAATATGCTGCAGCATCAAGAGCCTCAAGATTCTTGTAGGTTACTGATATCGTACCTTCTGACTCTGCAGATGTAAGTTCCAAAGTCTCATCAACAGTAATTGAAGGGGTAGTATCTGGAACTTCCGGACCAGACTGCTTCTTATAGAGATAAATCTGTGAACTACCACTACCATTCGTAAAGTTATCCGCATCATATGCAGTATAACAACGCCAGTCAGCATTATTGTATACTCCAAGGTAACGAGAGGTCGCATTGCACTTAAATACGAATGCATCTGCATTTGACTCATGCTGTGTAATTGTCCAGACGTTATTTGTATTTGTTCCTACTCTGACACCATTATTTCCATTTGTAGTATACAGATAGTCGGTAGTCTGACCTGTAACTGCAAGCTTGTAATTTCCAGTTGTACCACTTAAGTCAAACTGCATAGCCTCTGTAACACCGTTAAGAGTGTTGTCTGAAACTGATATACTTGTGTTGAATTTTGGTGCAGCACTTGTACCATTTGTGCTGACCAAAGCACCTGTTTTAGTATCTGTAGAAACAACCAAAACATATGTTCCTTCTGTCAAGCCATCTGCCGGAGTTACAAGTACCCATGACTCTTCCTCCTTCGCCACACGGGTAGCCTCATTCATCTTTATAGAAAGGGTATTGCGGGCATTCTGCTTGAAAGTCTTTGAGATACCTGTTATCTCACGAGTGTAAGTCGCCTTGTTGGTCTCAACTACTACAGCAAGAGAAGTCAAAGTCTCAGGAAGCACACAAGCCCAGAACTCAATGTTTCCAGAAGCATCAATTGAAAGATTACCGCCATTAAGTTCAAGGACATTAGATTCGTTATTGTTGTTTACAACCGTATTGGCTGTTATATCAACCTTCTGGCTGCCCACAAGGTTTGCACCTTCCTGTGCTGTAAGCGTTATGCTTGATACAGTTTCACCTGCGGTTACACCATTGAGTGCCTTCAATGTTATATTGGCATGAGCCACAAGACGAGTCCATTTCATTGAAATGGGTTCAGTTGGAAGTGAAGTAAATTCACCAACGGAAACACCTGTCATAAGGTCAGCCGAGCCATCGAAAGAAGCAGCTCCCGGAGTCTGAATTGAAGGAACTGTCAAGGTAGCCACTGGAGCATCAGCAAAACTAGTAGATGACGGAGCAGGATAAACGCCATAAAAGACATGCGTTCCTTCTGTAGTACCTTCAAAAGATGCCGAAACATTAAACTTAGCAGTCTCTGTTGCCGCTTCCAACGCGTCTGACTTGTAAAGCTTCGCATCACCGGATGCATCTCCCGATGCATTCTGCCAATTTCCGTTAACGGTATAAGCTACGGAGATCTTATCCCCAGCAGACCACTGGATAGTCTCACCGGTCCACTCAGTCTTAGTCTCGTCATCGAATGCCGGTTTCTCAGACGCAAAGGTCAACATTACTTCCTGAGAAGTCTCAGGCTCGACCATTTCTGTTTTCTGACATGCAGAAAATGCCATTGCAGCTGCTGCAACGAGCATTAAATTTGATAGAATCTTTTTCATACTCGTCAGCAGTTTTAGATTTCACCTAAATCATTTTCGTAATCATACGCGCTGTCAGCTCTGTCAAGACTCTGACACAGCACTCCTTCACTCATGATGTCGAGTGTTTTTACGAGAGGAGCTTCATAGGATGATACCCCCCCCCAAGTGATTTTCTTGTTAAGGGCCATAGTAGAAATATTTAAAAGATAATTGATTTCAAGCGTCATGCAATCAACACATTCGCATTATTACACACGAACTCACAAAAGTACGCATTATCATCCTATTCGCCAAATAAAATTTAAACAGCTTCTAAAAATATATTATCTGTCGCACAAATAACGTGGTAACATAGCAATGCTTACAATAGGATATCATCTGAACGGACTGGAGATTTTTCAAAAAATATCAAGAAAAATTTGCAGATTCAAAAATAAAAGCTACCTTTGCAATCCCATTAACAAAACTGGTCGGTTCGTATAACGGTTAGTACTCAAGATTCTCAATCTTGCAATAGGGGTTCGATTCCCCTACCGACTACAAGAAAAGCCTCGGATCTTTCGATTCGAGGCTTTCTCATTTACAGAACCTCAAGCACTTTTTCCATCCTTATGCCGCGAGACCCTTTGATAAGGATTACATTGCCGGAAAGTTCCTCTCCGACAGCCCATTCCTTCAGCTCGTCTGAATCTGCAAAACATTTTACTTCTGCCTGCACTTCCAACTTTTCCACCGCCTTGCGGAACTCATCTCCCACCAGACAGATACAAGAAGGTTCCATGCCAGAGGCCATGGAAAGAACCTTCATGTGTTCAGCAAGAGAATCTTCTCCCAACTCAAGCATATCTCCAAGCATGACTACCTTTCGCTCTGCATGCACATGACTGAAATTGTTCAATGCTGCTTCCATACTGGTAGGATTGGCATTATAGGCGTCCACAATCAAGGTATTGCGTCCGGTCCTGACCATCTGAGAACGTTTGTTTGAAGGCATATAAGATTCAACGGCTGACACAGCATCTTCAAACGGTACTCCAAAATACTCTCCTACAGCTATTGCAGCCATTACGTTATCCGCATTATATGCTCCCACAAGATTTGTGGCAATGATTCTTCCTCTGAATGATATCCTCAAATACGGACAGTCCGCATCTGAGGGAAGAACTGATGCTTCCTGATATTCCAGACCATAGGGCAGAAGCAATGAATATGGGCGTTCAGGATCGCTCTGCAGGTTGCGTTCCGATGCCATCCGCAAAAGATAAGGATTGTCTACATTAATGAACACCTTGTCGGCAGTCCTGCGCAGGTAATCATACAACTCACCTTTTGTCTTCATGACTCCTTCAAAACTTCCGAAACCAAGCAGATGAGCCTTTCCGACATTCGTGACAAGACCGAAATCCGGCAAAGCGATATCAACAAGCTCCTTGATATCACCCGGATGACTTGCTCCCATCTCCACAACGGCTATCTGAGTGTCAGCGGCAATATTCAAAAGAGTGAGAGGTACACCTATATTATTATTAAGATTGCCTTCCGTAGCTGTCACGCGATATTTTCTGGAAAGTACTTCCCTTATCAGTTCCTTGGTGGTAGTCTTCCCATTGGTTCCGGTAAGTGCCAGGACCGGAAGAGGTCTTCCGTCTACAAAGCTCATCGAACGATGCCAACGGGCCAGATCCTGAAGTGTCTTCAATGTATCATCAACTATTATCAGACGCGGATCCTCCGATCTGGCGACATCTGACATTCTGCTTACGACTGCATATCTTGCTCCGGACTCCAGCGCTTTCATCGCATATTCATTGCCATCAAAGTTTTCACCCTTAAGGGCAAAGAACATTTCTCCGCCACTGACAGCCCTGCTGTCAGTAGTGACCTTCCCGCACTCCTTGAACTTACTGTATATACCCATTATTTCCATATGATGCAAAAATCTTTATCCGGACAAAGGTAATCAAATCAAGGATTACAACAAAGGCATGGCCCTGATTCCTTGAGCCATGCCTTGATTTATTCATAAATCAGTTTCCGGAAATCTCTTAGAAAGCAAGAACAGGACGGAATGTGATACCTGCTCCTTTGCCGACTCCTTCGACAGGAACATACCATGCCCACACCATCATATCATAGATATTAAGCGCATCCTTCTCTGTACTTGACATATAATCCTCATCATACTTTATTGCACCTGGTATTGCCTGAAGTTTTGAATTGATCAGATCACACACCTCTGTGCTTTCATTATCAAAATCCGTAATCGAATATGGATAATCACCTGAAAAGGCAAGATTAAGCTCCTTTATTGAAGGAAGATACCAGTCTGATGAAGTCGCAGGAGCCGGTACATTGCGGCGATATTCATCCAATGTAGCAAGCGCATCAACCGGCCATGCAGCATTCTCTTCAGCAGCATTGAATGCCTCGATAGCCTTGGTGTTGTTGTATCCCATAACCTTGTTGAGAGGGTCCTCCAGTTCAATTCCGGAAACAAGAGGGAGAAAATCAAGGTTATTGGATTCTACCCAAGCTGTGACAGTACTATTATAAGTCCTGCAGGCCTTCTGCCAGAAAACATTCCTGATTTCATCAAGAGCAATCACCAGACCATGGCAGCATCCTGGAAAATCCTTTTTCAAGGTAAGGTCTGTTGCTGTAGGGTCTCCAGTCCAGAATACGATGCCTATCGGTTCCTTTGAAGTATCAAGATCTGAAGAATATGTACCATCAGAATAGTAGTAGTCACCCTTAACGGCAGGTAGAGCGACTGAAATATTGCATACGGCAAAAAGACCTCCTGATGTAGCTGTAATCACAGCTTCTCCTGCACCTGCAGCCGTAACCAGACCATTCTGATCTACTCTTGCTACTGCCTCATCGGTAGTTTCCCATACAACAGTCTTATCTGTTGCATTGTCTGGTGATACTGTTGCTGTCAGCTGAAGGGTTTCTCCTACAAGAAGAGCACATTCACCAAGATCCAATTGCACATCTGTAACCTCAACAGCACCAACCGTCACCTGGCATTCTGCCTTCACATTACCAGCAGATGCAGTAATGACTGCTTCACCAACAGCCACAGCTGTTACGGTTCCTTCTTCTGACACAACAGCAACAGCCTCATTGCCAGACTCCCATTCAACATCAAGATCAGGAGTAACAGTTGCGGTCAAGGATACACTTTCACCTACCTTAAGTTCAACTTCAGTCATGTCAAGCGTTACAGTAACCTTGACTTCTTCTTTTCCGGCCTGTTCATCAACAGGAGTTTCCTTTTTACAAGCCACAAAGCCCAATATCATGCAGAGGGCAAAATAAAAAAACTTTTTCATAATGATTATATTTTAAAGTTCTTAATATCCATGAAAGCCAATTAAAAGGCCAATATATAGCGGCAATATGCACTTCCGAAATCCTTAAAACTGATGTTCACTTCCCCATCAGTAAAATACACATTCCAGGCAACCATCCACCCGCGTTGATCCGTCCCCCTGTCATCATATTCTGCGGATGCCCAATACACGCCACCTGTGAGCCAGTAAGCACCTTCGATTTCAACAAGCCTGTCATTGAGAAGGGTCCTCATTTCTATAGAAGGAACAGGTATATTCAGTATATTTCCATCATATTCACCAGAACACATCAATGAAAGTTCTTTAGGGGAAGGAAGATACCAGTCACTGGAAGATACCGGTGCAGGCACTTCTGACCTATATTCGAGAACTGCCTCAACAGCATCCACCTTATAATACTCATTTACCGGATCTGAATTGAATTTCTCCAGCGCCTTTGTGTAGCTGTATCCCCTGCGGGTATTCAACGATTCATTAAGCGTCGATACATATGGAAGCGCAAACTCTTCTTCATCACCAAACCATGAGGACACGTCATCACCATATGACTCCATAGATGTCTGCCATGGCGAAGCATCCTGATTCAAGGACACAACCAGACCGTGAACGCATTCCGGGCATTCACGCTGCATAGCCTCATCATCAACAGAAGGATTTCCGACCCAATAAACAATTCCTATCAGTGTCTTTTCCGGATTAAGATCAGAAGACCAGGTACCGTCAGAATAATAATAATCTCCCGTTACAGGATCAGGAAGGCTGGTAACATCCGGCTGCTTCACTTCTTCTGGTCCCTGAGTCTGAGTTTCTTGACGGTCACATGAAAGACACAACACGACAACGGCTGCAAGAGCCATTGATGAAAGCAAACGTTTCATATCATAATAGATTAAAATGCAAGAATACAACGGACCTGATGATGTTCCGAGCCATACTCCTTCCAATTCATCCACACCTTTCCTTCAAAGGTAGACATATAAAAGACATACTCTGAATCGCGCTCGTTGCTCGACCATATATCATCATCAACTCCATGCCTTCCCAAAGGAGTAGAGCCATCTATCAGGGAAAGCTTATAATCGAGAAATGCCTTGTTGTATATATTGCCGGCAAGAGCAAGCACATCACCTGAAAATTCACCGACTATCAGGAGAGCACATTCCTTTACCGACGGAATATACCAATCGCTGCTAGTTTCCGGTGCAGGATTAATGGAGCGATACTGCACTGCATACCGGACTACATCAACCGGCCATGCAGCATTCTCTTCAGCAGCATTGAATGCCTCGATAGCTTTTGTATTGTTATAGCCACGAATGGCATTGACATTTTCATTATGATTCCAAGGAGAAGTTACAGTGACATATTCTGGTACATTTGCTTCAATCCACTCTCCCACGGTCTTTCCATAAGCCTCATATCCGGTCTGCCAGTTATAACCTTTCTGATCATGATTCAAGGCAACAACAAGACCATGGGTACAATGAGGGTGATCCTGCTTCAATGCAGCATCCTCCAATGTAGGGTCACCGACCCAAAATACAACACCAGCAACGTTTTTATCCGGATCAAGAGATACAGACCATGTACCATCCGAATAATAGAAGGAACCTACCTCAGGAGCCTCTATAACTTTGATCACGCATTCTGAGAAAACTTCCTCTGAAACAACAGCCCTGACTACGGTCTGACCAAGCGTGAAAGCCATTCCCCTGCCGTTCTTATCTATGCGCACAATGGCAGCATCATCAGATTCCCATGTGACAGGAGTGCCTTCCGGATCGACTATGGCTTGAAGTTGGAAATACTGTCCTTTGGGGACGACCAGTTCTGTCTCACTGAGACTGAGAGTTATCCTATCCGTTCCCCCCCCTCAGTGTATGGAGGAAGTTCATTCTGATTATCTGCCGGCATCGGTTTCTGACAACCGAAAGATACGGCAGCAAGAATCAAACAACACACAATACGATTCATACGAACAGCTTTTGCTAAAAAATTTTCGGCAAAGTTAGTACTTTGCCGAAAATAAAGAATACCATATATCTGTTTTTTTTACAAGAGCCTCTATACTCCAGTGCTACCGAAACCTCCTGCTCCCCTATCTGTATCATCAAGGGCCTCGACTTCATCCCACTCCACTTTTTCATATCTGGCCACTACCATCTGGGCAATTCTTTCTCCAGGATTCACCACGAATGGCTGATTGGATAAGTTGACAAGTATTACCTTCACTTCACCACGGTAATCCGCATCTATCGTACCTGGTGCATTCAGAACCGAAATGCCATGTTTAGCTGCAAGGCCGCTTCTTGGTCTTACCTGAGCCTCTGTACCGTCTGGAAGAGAAATGAAGATACCAGTCGGGATCATTGCCCTTTCCAGTGGATTCAATGTGACAGGTTCCTTAATATCTGCTTTAAGATCCATTCCCGCAGACTTCTCGGTTGCGTAAGCCGGAGTCGGATATGCGGATCTGTTTACAATCTTTACTTTCATGATACAATCATATGTTTGGCTGTTCCCAGACAATTGTTTCAACACATTTTACCAGCTGGCTCTGATCTGCAACAGAAAGGATGAAATCTCCTGCCTCAAGAGTCCATTTCCCATAATAATTGACAAAGGCAAGATCCTTGGCCGGTAATTCAAATTCCACAGTAGCCGTCTGTCCCGGAGCAAGATCCACTTTCTCAAAAGCACGCAGACGACGCACATCAGGAGTTGAACTTGCGTACAGGTCGCTGGAGAACAGCAGAACGCTTTCCTTGCCAGCCACATTGCCTGTATTGGTGACATCGACACTGACCTTAAGCACGTCATCTGCACCGAATTCTACAGACGAAACCTTCAAATCCGAATATTCAAAATCCGTATAGCTGAGACCATGTCCGAAAGGCCACTGAACATCCATCACTGCATTATAGTTATACACACCGGACATAACTGCTTGATTTTCAGATGGCTTATAGTCATAAACAGCAAATTTGTTGGTATACTTAGGATATGTGAACGGCAATTTTCCGCTGAAGTTCTCTTCTCCACACATAAGTGCAGCCAAAGCATCGCCACCATAATTTCCAGGCAGCATGACATCAACGACAGCAGAAGCGAGAGGTTCTATCTCATTAATTATGCGCGGACGTCCTTCATTCAAGATCAGGATCAACGGTCTGCCTGTTGCGGCAAGAGCCTTCACAAGTCTGATCTGATTATCAGAAAGGCTCAGATCCACATCATTGCCCGGAGTCTCGCAGTAGGAGTTTTCACCTATGCAGGCAATGATGACCTCAGACCTCCTGGCAGCCCTTACAGCTTCTTTGATTCCGGTATCCTCATCATACTGCCAGTCAGTACCGTCAAGATGATATTCAACTCCGGGAACATAGGTCAGATTATCGAACTTTTCAGAAAGAGCCTCATAGATTGTGTTGTACTTCTGAGTAAACTCCGGCTTTGATGCACCATGTCCCTGCCATGTATACGACCATCCGCCATTGAGAGTCCTCATCGAATTAGCATTAGGCCCCGTGAGCAGGATACGCAGATCCTTTTTCAATGGAAGTATGCCATTGTTCTTGAGAAGTACTTCCGACTCTACGGCAGCTCTATAAGCAAGCTCAGCATGAGCCTTGCCTCCAAACTCAGGATAGTCAGCAAGATATGTATCTGGTGTATCAAACAGTCCAAGACGGAATTTAAGGCGTAGCACACGACGTACAGCATCATCCACACGCGACATAGGGACTTCTCCTTCCTCGACAAGTTCCTTAAGGTCGATTGCGAACTGACACTCATACGGAACCATCGCCATGTCGATTCCGGCATTTATCGCAAGCTTGACAGCTTCTTTCTTTGATGATGCCACACGCTCACGAGTATAAAGGTTATTGATGTCCGCCCAGTCCGTAACTATCATTCCATCCCAGCAGAGATCTTCCTTGACCCATTTTGTCAGAAGTTCAGTATTGCAATGGAAAGGCATTCCGTTATTGCTCGCAGAGTTCACCATAATGCTGAGAGCACCGGCCTTCATAGCTTCCTTGAAAGGCTCAAAATGCTTCTCACGGAGCTCCGAAGCCGCAATGGAAGCCGGTGTCCTGTCCTGACCTGTGACAGGTACGCCATATCCCATGAAATGCTTTGCACATGCCGCAATATTGTAAGGGCCGACATGATTAGGATCGTCACCCTGCATACCTTTGACTTCCGCAACAGCCATCTGAGCATTCACATATGTATCTTCTCCAAAGCTTTCCCACATGCGCGGCCACTCAGGATTGCGTCCAAGGTCCATCGTAGGAGAGAATGTCCATGGCACATTTGCCGCACGGCTCTCATATGCTGTAACCTTTCCCATATTGAAAGCATGCTGACGGTTGAAGGTTGCAGCTATATTGATTTCCTGAGGGAAAAGGACGCCTCCTGCGACATATGTCACTCCGTGGATATGGTCAAGGCCATAAAGACATGGTATTCCCATTTCCTCCATTGAGATGCGGTTCAGTTCCTCTATGAACCTGTCATATCCTTCCGGAGACTGGGCTATATCACCTGGAGTATTCAGTATAGACCCGACTTTATATGTACGGATGATGGAATCACCTGCAGGAGTAATATCCAGGCCATTTGCAATGGCTGTTGCAGTAATCTGCGTCATCTGACCGACCTTTTCCTCCAAGGTCATCCTTTTGAGCACCTGCTCAACCCTTGATTCAAGCTCTGCATCATATGGAACAGCCGGTTCTACTCCGTTACGGCAGACACATGCGGTCACTGCAGCCACTGCCGCAGACACCGCTAAAAATCTGGAAAGCTTCATAATCACATCCGTTTTTTTAAATTTCAAAATCACACAAAATTAAATAAAGTTGAATACATTGTCAAATAAATGACTACCTTTGACACCCTAATTCAACATTTCATATATGAAAATCAAAGACGGATTCGTTCTCCGTGAAATATGCGGGGAGAACATTGTGGCAGGAGAAGGCCTTGAACACATCAATTTCAACAAACTGATATCATTGAATTCATCAGCTGCATTCCTATGGAAACAGCTTATAGGAAAGGAATTCTCAGCAGAAGATATGGCCGATCTTCTCGTAGCAGAGTATGGTATAGACAAAGAGCTGGCACTCAAGGATTCGGAAACACTCTGCAATGCCTGGACTAATGCAGGCATTGCAGAGTAGCATCAGAAACGATAACTCAATTTCAGCATGAAGTTGCGTGGGGCCTGAGGATATATTCCGATGCCATCCGTAACTTCATTTTCTTTTTCCGACCAGTTCTTCCAGCACCATCCGTCCGCATAATACATGTTATTGAACAGATTGTTCACATAAAAAGCTATACCTACGGCACTTTCCCGACCTCCCGTTTCCGTGGATTTTCCTATTCTGAATTCATGACTGAGAGACAGATCTGATACGAAGTAGCCAGGAATGGACCTGCTGTCTGTCATGGTGTTGTCGAGATATTGTTTCCCGACGTACCTTCCGTTTATTTTAAGGGCAAGCGTCTTGAGCGAATTAGAGGATATGCCACGGAACGGCATGAAGGTAAGCTGAGCCATGGATGTAACAGATGGCGACATCAGCATGACTGCCTTTCCGTAAGTAAACGCTGTCGTCCGACCTGTCATGTTCCAGTTATCCAGATCATCTATATTCTGAATATATTCGGTATAATTCTTTATCCTGTTGACACTCAAGGTCAGATTGGCATCAGCACGCAACCACGGCAGAGCCTGCCAGGAGCCCGACAATTCGATTCCTCTTCTCCAGCTCCTGTCCACATTTTCCTTGATTGCATATCCTACACTGGTAAGACGCCCTGTCTCTAGCAGCATATCCCAATATTCCATAAGGTATACGTTTGCCGACAAAGACAGGTTTTCTGAAGCATAGGTATAGCCGACTTCCACATCCAGCATCTTTTCCGGTCTGAGAGAAACACCTTCACCGTCTATTCCAGCCTCCGCAGCAATATGGGCATTCTTGATGTTTTCCTTTATATCGCTTCTACCAGGCTCACGATGTCCAAGGGCTGCTGACAGATATGCCTTGTGTCCTGGTGACCAGTGAAATGAAAGACCGGCTCTCGGATTGAAGAAATTCCAGACGGCAGAATGATCCAACGGTATCCTGTCGTCCTCCGGCCCCGACATGTCAAGTTTCACTCCACGATACTGGAGGTCACCATATGCGGTAAGCCATTCCAATGGAGTGTATTCAGCCCTGACAAAAACATTGGCTTCCTGCTTCAATCCGTTGTTAAGGTACCAGTCATGAGACGAATAATCATAAGATTCACCAAGTACATCATTCCACAGAAGTCTCCCGATATGGTCTCCATCATAGCGCGAAAGATTCAGACCTGCAGTAAGTTTCATTGAATCACCATTGTAGCGTATGTCTGAATTGAAGACAAGATAATCATTGAGCATTGCTTCCTGAACTATGAAGTCAGCCTCGGAGTCTGCAGTCCAGACCTGCTGGACTTCTCCCGTCGGAGCGCAGACCTCATATTTCCAATCATCACGGAAGTTGTAGTCATGGAACGTGTCTCCAGAATTATAATTCTCATACCATCCGTTTCCATGAGTCCAGTTGAGCGTGGAGCTCCAGACCGTCCTCATGCCGAACTGACGGGTGTAATTGAGCTGCAGATGATGCTGTGTATAATTGTCAGTATCATTATCATAATAACGGACATTGCCATAACTGTCATAATACTCGCCCGCAGGATTATACCTTCTGTCTTCGGCATATTGGTCCAGATCTATACCATGCCATGTAATACCGGTATGCTGGTCACCATACAGCCATGTCATTCTGATCGAATTCTTCTCATTCATCCACCCAAGGACAGCCAAGGCAGAGCGCACATCAGCAAATGCATTACGGATATATCCATCAGTAAATCCGCGCGAAAAGGCAAAATCAAAGAAAACACCGCTTTTTGTCAGCCCTGTACCGACAGATGCCGCAGCAGTAAATGTATCATATGACCCATATCCCAGGTCTACGGAAGCATATGGTCTGTTTCCGACTCCCGAAGTACTCATATTAATGCTTGCTCCGAATGCACCTGAACCGGATGCCGTAGTCCCCAGTCCCCTTTGCAGCTGGATACTGCTGAGCATTCCGGAAAGCGACGGAATATTCACCCAAAAGACCTCCTGGGATTCGGCATCATTGAGAGTCACTCCGTTCAAGGTAACATTGATCTGGGACCCTTTGGATCCTCTGACAGTCATTTTTGAATAACCAAGTCCGGTTCCGCCTTCATTTACAGCGACAACAGATGGCTGCAGGGCAAGGGTCATAGGTAATGAATTCATAGGGTTCACTGAACGCAACTGTTCGCGTGAAACCATGGAATAAGTCACAGGAGTATTATCTCCTGCACGGGAGGTAACGACTACCGCACTGTCAAGATTCTCGACAGTACCTTCGGGTTCCGTACCTTGTACGATACCCGGAAAGAGCGTGATGAACGCTGCTGAAAATAAAAAACCTCGCATAATGTTGACACATTTATGCAAGGGGTGTGTATTGGAGAATACACATGAGATTCTGCATCCCTACGTCCGCATTACCGGCATCAGGTTCATCGGGTATGATCTCAGCCCTGTCGGGCACCCCTGCAATATATAGTTAATGTTATTTCTCTTTCAGTCTTATCTCATATAATTTAGGCCAGTTCTTACCTGTTATATATATCTTTCCTGTCTCTTCGTCATAGGCAATGCCATTCAGAACATCCGTATCAGGAGTACGCATCTCCCTTGGAAGCAGGCCCCTGCAGTCGACAACACCCTGTACTTTTCCGTCTTTAGGATTGATTATCAGTATTTCGTCTGTGGTATAGACATTTGCCCATATCTTTCCATCTATGTATTCCAGTTCATTAAGCCATCGGATAGGACGGCCATCCAATGTCACAAGAACCTTACGCTTCTGAGAGAAGTTCCCGTCCATGAAATACAGATTTGCTGACCCGTCCGATGCGATGAGTTCCTTTCCGTCAGTGGTCAGTCCCCAGCCTTCACGCGGATATCTCCATGAAGACTTGTATTCAAGGGTACCGGCATCATAGACAAACGCACACCTTGAATCCCAGGTCAGCACATACAAGGAGCCGTTAAGCATTACAGAACCTTCAACGAAATATTTCCTGTCAAACGACAGTTTTTCCAATGCCTTTCCAGTAGCAAGGTCAACCTTGCGGAAAGTAGATTTTCCCTTCAGTCCTGTACTTTCGTACATCTGCCCGTTTTCAAAGAACAAACCTTGCGTATATGACTCCGTATCATGAGGATACTCTGCCACAACTTCCAGTCCATATTCCTTCACAGTTCCATCTGTACATGAAACCAGCATGAACGAAGATAAAATTATGAATAAAAATTCTCTCATCAAGGCAATTATTCTTCCAACAGGGCACAAAAGTAAGTAAAAAAAACAATTTGAGAAAATTATCATTACCTTTGCGAGGTTTTACAAAACAGGATTCAAATGAATACATACTACATAATAATGGCTGTGATGGCTGCTATGGCTGTCATCGTATTCATAGCACTATTCTTTTTCAAGGCCGGATATGGCTATCTGTCATCTTCCAACTGGGGCCCGAAGATAAACAACAGGGTGGCTTGGATAGCGATGGAAGCACCTGCCTTCTTCTTCCTGCTTTTTTATACTGTCAGATTTGCCACTTCCGGTACGGACACAGGCAATTCCAAAACAGTGCTGTATATCATGGCCGGCCTCTACCTGCTGCACTATTTCCAGAGGTCGTTCATTTTTCCTCTTATGATGAGGGGGAAAAGCAAAATGCCAATAGCCATCATGCTGATGGGATTGATTTTCAATACATTAAATGCTTATCTTATAGGTGGATGGCTTTATTGGGAAGCACCTGCAGGGATGTATGACACACAATGGCTGTACGGTCCTCAGTTCATCATCGGCACACTGGTATTCTTCTGTGGAATGGCTATCAACCTGCATTCAGACCATGTCATCCGCAATCTGCGCAAGCCTGGAGATTCGAAGCACTATATTCCTCGCAAAGGACTCTACAGATATGTCACATCTGCAAACTATTTCGGAGAGCTTACCGAATGGATAGGATACGCCATCCTGACATGGTCGCCAGCCGGACTGCTTTTCGCTGTATGGACATTCGCAAACTTAGGTCCTCGTGCAAAGTCGCTGACAGGAAAGTACGAACAGGAATTTGGAGAAGAATATACCAGACTTAACAAAAAACATCTGATACCATTCATCTGGTAAGAGCAATAACATTATTGAAAACAATGTCATCCCAACCGAGCTGTGCCATAGGCGATTCCAGCCATTCAAAGCTTGACAAGGGAAGCAGATACATTATGAGCGAATTATTTACACCTTACAGAATCGGTCCTGTAGAACTTCGCAACAGGACCATCAGATCAGCGGCATTCGAAGCGATGTGTCCAGGTCAGAGGCCATCTCAGGAACTGTTCGATTACCATACGGCTGTTGCGCGCGGGGGAATCGGAATGACAACCGTAGCTTATGCTGCCGTATGCAGAAGCGGATTGTCTTTCGAGAACCAGCTATGGATGAGAGAGGAGATCGTACCTGAACTGAAGAAACTTACAGATGCTATACATGCTGAAGGAGCAAAGGCTTCCATCCAGCTGGGACATTGCGGAAACATGTCGCACAGAAGCATCTGCGGCTGCATGCCATATGGAGCAAGCAGAGGATTCAACCTATACTCCCCTACTTTCGTTCAGAAGATGAATGCAAGACAGATCGACGAGGTGGCCGAAGCATACGGAAAAGCGGTGGAACTCGCCATTGAAGCCGGTTTCGATGCAATAGAGATACATGCCGGACACGGATATCTCATCTCACAGTTCCTGTCTCCGTACACCAACAAAAGGCGTGACGAGTTCGGAGGAAGCCTTGAAAACAGGATGAGATTCATGAAAATGTGTGTCAGCAAGGCTGTGGCAGCAGGAAAGGGGAAAGTAGCTCTCTTTGCCAAACTCAACACACGTGACGGCTTCAAGGGAGGACAGGAGACAGACGAACTCATTGAAGTGGCAAAGGTATTGAGAGACCTCGGAATCGAGTCCATAGTTCTCTCAGGAGGTTTCGTCAGCAGACATCCTCAATATGTAATGCGCGGCCAGTTTCCAGTGAGACCTATAGTGCATTATTTCCCATGGAGCAAATGGTGGCTCAAGCTTGGAGTCGGCATTGCAGGTAAGATCGTTGCTCCTACCGTACCATTCAAGCCTCTTTTCTTCATGGAGGATGCATTGAAATTCAAGCAGGCGATGCCGGATTTTCCGTTTGTATACGTAGGAGGCGTAATTTCCAGAGAGACAGCTGACAAGGCCATCGACAATGGATTCCCGATGGTACAGATGGGAAGAGCCGTATTGGAAGATACTGACTTCGTCAACAAGATGATGGCTGATGAAAAGCATTGCAGCGGATGCGGACACAGCAATTTCTGCATCGGACGAATGTATTCAAGGTCAATGCAGTGCCATAAGCATTGCGAAGACATCACACCAGGACTGATAAAGGCTGTTGAAAAGATCAACAGACAGAATGACACTATGGAGCGCAAGCTCGGATATAAATAACAGATACAGGTAGGACGCTTCTGTCGCTGAGGCTTGGCCTCAGAGGAAAGTCCGGACAGGAAAGGGCAACTCGCTGTGGAAATCACAGATGGGAGTAATCTTATGAATGCCGTAACAGAAAACAGACCGCCCGCAAGGGTAAGGGTGAAACCGCGAGGCAAGAGCTCACGACGTCGTATGGTGACATACGGCGGTGACGGCACCGAGACCTGCAAGACCAAATATACCGGAGTGTCCGCAAGGACGTAAGGGCTGCCCGTCCTTTTCCGGGGGGTAGGTTGCGAAGATAAATGACAGATTAAAACAGAAACCGGCTTACGGTTCTACCTGGAGGCTGTCCTATGTCATAGGGCAGCCATTTCTGTTTTCATATGTGGCCACAACGATTATACTGTTATGAAAATGCAAGAGTTTTTTACATAATTCTCTTGCAAAGAGAATGAAGAAAAGTTATCTTTGCATTCCGTATGAAAACGGGATTTGACAACGAAAAGTATCTGAAGATACAGTCCGAACAGATCAAAAAAAGGATTTCTCAGTTCGGAGACAAGCTATACCTCGAATTCGGAGGCAAACTATTCGACGACAATCATGCAAGCAGAGTTTTGCCGGGATTTCATCCTGACAGCAAGTTGAGGATGCTCATGCAGCTACGTGACGAAGCTGAGATTCTGCTGGTAATAAGTGCCCTGGATATAGAGAAGAACAAGGTCAGAGGGGATCTGGGAATAACATATGACGAAGATGTGCTACGTCTTCGCTCAGAATTTGAAAACATCGGCATGTATGTCAGCAGTGTAGTCATCACGCATTACAACGGACAATCCAGTGCTGACACATATAGGAAACGTCTGGAAAGACTTGGAATAAAGGTCTATTACCATTACACCATTGAAGGATATCCCAACAACGTAGCCCTTATAGATTCTGAAGAAGGTTTCGGAAAGAACGATTATATCATCACCTCCAGACCGCTGGTGGTGGTGACAGCTCCAGGACCTGGAAGCGGGAAGATGGCCGTATGTCTGAGCCAGCTCTACCATGAAAACAAAAGAGGAGAAAAGGCCGGTTATGCAAAATTTGAAACATTCCCGGTATGGAATCTTCCTTTGAAGCATCCGGTAAACATCGCATATGAAGCCGCAACTGCAGACCTGAACGATGTGAACATGATAGATCCGTTCCATCTTGAAGCCTACGGAACAATCGCTACCAGCTACAATCGTGACATTGAGGTCTTCCCTGTTCTCAATGCACTTTTTGAAGGAATTTACGGAGACAGTCCGTACAAGTCTCCAACCGACATGGGTGTGAACATGATAGGATTCTGCATGAGCGATGAAGACATGTGCTGCAATGCTGCCAGGGAGGAGATCATCAGAAGATATTATTCTTCCCTCGGACGCCTTGCGGTAAACGGTGACAATGAACATGAAGTGAACAAGATATCTCTGATACTAAAGCAGGCGAAACTCACTACAGAATACCGCAGGACAACAGTTGCTGCACGCGAAAGAAAGGAACTTTCAGGAGTACCTACCGCTGCCATTGAACTGCAGGACGGAACCATCATCACATCAAGGACCAGTTCTCTTCTTGGTCCAAGTGCCGCACTTATCCTCAATGCGACAAAGCATCTGGCCGGCATTCCGCACAACGTGCAGCTGATACCAGAGGAAATGATAGCACCGATACAGAGGACAAAGGTGAGTTTCCTTCATGGACACAACCCGCGCCTCCATACTGATGAGGTGCTTGTAGCTCTCTCCATGCTGAGCATAAATGATGAAAACTGCCGGAAAGCACTTGACCAGCTTCCAAAACTGGACGGATGCCAGGTTCATTCGACAGTGATGCTCAGCGAAGTGGACAGAAAGATATTCAAGAAACTTGGAGTAGGACTAACATGCGATCCTGTCAGGAAAATAGAATAAACCTAAAACGACAGCAATGACAGAAAGACAGCCTCAGATTCTTGACCTTGAGCAGGTCATACGCTCAAAGGCCGGAAGCAAAGCGAAATACATTCCGAAGTTCCTGATCAGGTGGTTCGGAAACTTCATGCATCTTGACTATATCAACGGATACCTGAAAGAGGGATATGTTGGAGTGGAATTCTGCGAAAACTGCCTCAAATATCTGGGTGTGGATATTGAAGTCAATGGCTTGGAAAATCTTCCTAAAGACGGTAGAAGACTGACATTTGTATCCAATCATCCCTTAGGAGCGATAGACGGTGTCACCTTGGGTGCAATAATAGGGCGGCAATACGACGGAAAGGTCAAATACCTTCTCAACGACCTGCTGATGAACCTGAAAGGGATGGCTCCTCTTGGAATTCCTGTAAACAAACTGGGAAGTCAGGCAAGAAATCTGTCAAAGCTGGTCAATGAAGCGTATGATTCGGATAATCAGATGCTTATTTTCCCTGCCGGTCTATGTTCGAGAAAGACAGACGGTGTTATAACAGACCTTGCATGGGGAAAATCATTCGTCAAAAAAAGCAGAGAGACAGGAAGGGACATCATTCCGATTCACTTTGAAGGAGAAAACTCCAAAAGATTCTATCGGATCGCGAATCTTCAGAAAGCTCTTGGACTGAAATTCAATTTTGCCATGATGCTGCTGCCGGATGAAATGTACAGAAGCACTGGAAGAAAATATCGCATCACATTCGGAAAGCCTATACCCATAGAGACTCTCGACAGTTCCAAGAGCGACAATGAATGGGCACAGGAAATCAGAAAGATTGCATACGGACTATAACCTATACTATGGAACCTATCATATCACCAATCAGCGTGGAAATTCTCAAAGCAGAACTTACCCCGCAGAAGAAATTAAGAGATACAAATAAAAGCGGTAATGAGATCTATGTGATCACGCATCACGACTCCCCGAATACCATGAAAGAGATCGGGCGTCTGCGTGAGGAAGCATTCCGCGATTCCGGTGGTGGAAGCGGTCTTTCCATGGACATCGATGAATTCGACACAATGGAGACCCCTTATCAGCAACTGATAGTGTGGGATCCGGATGCAGAAAAGATAATCGGAGGATATCGTTTCATACTCGGAAGCGATATCAGAATCGACACTAACGGACAACCCCTGCTTGCGACCTCACATATGTTCCATTTCTCGGAAAGATTCATGACCGAATATCTTCCTTATACAATAGAACTTGGAAGAAGCTTCATCGCTCCTGAATACCAGAGCAGACAGGCAGGTGCAAAAGCCCTTTTTGCATTGGATAACCTTTGGGACGGACTGGGAGCATTGGCTATAATAAAGCCCAACATGAAGTATTTCTTCGGTAAGATGACGATGTATCCTGAGTACAACCGCCAGGCAAGGGACCTGATACAGCATTTCCTGTTCAAGCATTTTGAGGACAAGGACAATCTGGTCACCCCTATGGAGCCATTGAAGATAGAGACTCCGAAAGACTACCTCGACAGCATACTTACCGAAAAGGAATTCAAGGACGATTATAAACTTCTCAATGCAGAGGTACGCAGACTGGGAGAAAACATCCCTCCGCTTGTAAACTCATACATGAGTCTTTCTCCTACAATGAAGACATTCGGAGGAGGAATCAACCATGAGTTCAGCGAGGCTGAGGAAACCTGCATACTGATAGCTTTCGATGAAATCCACGAAGCCAAGAAAGCACGTCATATCGACTCCTTTATCGAAGAAAAGATGACAAGCATAGCCAAACGGTTTCCTCTTTTTGTCGAAAATTTCGGAGCAGATCTGAAAATGATGATCGCTCATAAAAGAGAACAGCTGCAAGCAAAACTTGAAAAGAGAAGAGAACATAAGAAATCAAAAAACTGATTTCCTTGCATCTATACGCTTCCGAAGACTCTCAGAAATATTGGGCAGTCTGTTGTCTTGATCGGAACGGTCAAGCCACTGTCCGGCAAGGTTAAGATCTCCAAGCATATAGCATGAAAGTGCTATATTATATTCAGCGCAGGCGCGCTTCATCATGTCATTGGTCTCCAAGAGGCCGAACCATATATCCATTGCACCTTTCCAATCATATCTGAGTGCTTTTTCAAGGGCATCATACCAGTCCTGGGAGTTATAATAGACTACAGAATATTGTTCGTTCTTCCATTGTGAACGGAAAGAATCTGCAATTTCATTGCCCGCATTCCAGGCTTCATCCGCTAATGTGGAATAAGCCTTGACCATCAGCAGGGACGACGGACATTTACCATCAGAATATACATCCGGACGCGCGACACTGCTTCCACCGAAAGCATAGACCTTTCCTTCCTTATTCATGGCATCGAAGCCATAAATTCTGATGGTGAAAGGCATTCTTGCCATTGAAACATAAGAAGAATCGGGAGATGTCGTTGCAGCCACACGTGTAGCTCCTTCAATCTCCATGCTTTCCAATTTAACGGTATCGAGAAGGAATACCACGTCAGATCCGGTATCCATCAGAAGATTGAACAGAGTGTCACGAGAGGAATACATCCCTCCTCTTTCTGCTTCAAGCCTATAAATTCCTACACTTCCGTCTCCTGTACCATACTCGTTTTCAACAGCATAAGCGAATCCGTCGGCCATTGCCTCTGCAAAAGAGGTAGAAATGCTGTCCTTCCCTTGAAGATATATCACGGAAACCGTCTTCCCTGCCAGTTCGATACCTGATCTGGAAGGATAGCGCATCTCAAGATGCATGATATGCTTGCTTGGTCCGCATGAAAACATCATGGACATAGCTGCAACAAAAGTCATGAGAATCGGAAACCGCTTCATAGCATAATGTTTAAAGTTCCTTTATTTCGGCAATCAGGTCATACTCATCTGCACCTGTGATCTTGACCTTTATGAATTCACCTATCAAAGAATACGGATCTATATCTCCTATATCGGCCTTGACAAGAATCTCGCCATCAACCTCAGGACTCTCAAATTCACTACGACACACAAAGACTCCATCAGAATAATCATCAACTATGACATCTGTTTCTGTTCCGATCCTTGAACGATTGAATGCCAGAGATATCTCACTCTGAAGTGTCATCAGGGCATCAAGGCGTTCCTGTTTTGTCCTGGAACTTACTGAATCCCTGAAATGTTCTGCACCATATGTACCCTCCTCTTCCGAATACATGAATGCTCCAAGTCTTTCAATACGTGCCTCACGTACAAAATCCAGTAGTTCGGCAAACTCCTTCTTTCCCTCGCCCGGATGACCGACAATCATGGTCGTTCTCAACACCACTCCGGGCACTTTATCCCTCATCTTCCGGATCAGTTCACGAGTCCATGCACCATCTACATTACGATGCATGTTATCCAGAACCTTATCGGAAATATGCTGCAGCGGGATATCCATATAGCGGCACACTTTAGGATTGGATGCCATCTGGTCAAGGACATCCTCAGGGAATGCCGCAGGATAAGAATAATGGATACGAATCCATTCTATTCCATCAATTTCAGATAATTTCTGCAGAAGTTCCGCCAATGCACGTTTCCGATACAGGTCCAGACCATAGTATGTGGTATCCTGAGCAATGACGATGAGTTCCTTCACCCCCTTTTCAGCAAGCATCCTCGCCTCTTCCAAGAGTTTTTCCATCGGTACGGACCGATGTGCGCCACGGATAAACGGAATTGCGCAATAGGAACACCTTCTGTCGCATCCTTCTGAAATCTTCAGATATGCATAATGGGAAGCGGTGGTGAGATACCGTCCTGTGCCACATGCACTATCCGGCTCTGCACCTAATGCACGGATGACAGGATCAAGATCCCTGGCCCCGAACCATCCGTCAACCTCCGGGATAAGACCGGGCAGTTCACCGGCATACCTCTGAGACAGACATCCGAATACAAGCACCTTACCCGCTTCTCCTCTTGACTTCCTGTCCACAGCCTCAAGAACAGCCTGAACGGATTCCTCCTTGGCGTCTCCGATAAAACCGCAGGTATTAAGCAGAATCACATCAACCGGCACATCCTCTCCCTCCGGAACGATCTCATACAGATCTTCCACCTGAGAAAGTATGTGCTCGGTATCAACCTTATTCTTGGAACATCCCAAGGTTATGGCCTGAAGTCTTTTCTTCATATCAGATTACTCCTGTTCTGCCTCTTCTTCAGGGTTCACGAAATCCAGAGAAGCATACTTCTTGAGGAAATTGTACCATTCCACAACCTTTTTCATATGAGATACATAGAAACGGTCACGGTCATAAGTCGGTAAAGCCTTTTCAAAAAGCGCCTTAAGTTCCTCTGGTCTTGACTTGGCTGAAGGAGCATCTGCATCTCCCAGGACTTCCTTCATGTTAAGAAAAACCTGCTGCAGCTTGACTTCTTCATCATCTGTGTAGATTGAGATATCTGCAAGAGAAGTAATCTTGCTGTTCATACCGAACACAGTACGCTTCTTGTCAGCAAGGGCTTCTACAATAGCTCCATTCCTTGCCTGGGAAACATACAGATAAAGGCCGTTCTGACCTGATATCGAAAGAATTTTTGTAAGATCTGTCTTCATTTCAATTATGTTTACTTGTTAATATTCCATTTATTACCGCCTTGACTTCGGATTCCAGCGATGCAAAATCCTTTTCATTCCTGATTACGGCATCCACTCCAAGATCGCCATATCCTTCAGAAACGGAGTTCATCAGTTTCTGAGCCATCATACGTCTCAATATGTCCTGTTCAGATGCCTTGTCCCTGGCACAGGCCCGCTTCAAACGGGTATCAAATGGTGCATCCACGATGATTACCTTATCGGAAAAACCATTGAAAAAATCTTTCTCAAGCACTGTAGCCGACTCAAAGACGACAGCATCTTTATCTGCATGGTCCTGTTTCCATGAGTTGAAATCCTCAACCAGAGCAGGAAAGACCAGAGATTCCACCTTATTCATGGCATCATGGTCGCCGAATATCCTCTCTGCCAGACTTCCCGGCATAAAGCAACCTTGTTCATCTCTAAGAGAGCACTTCAATTCATTCTCTATACCCTCTAGCAGGCTGATGTCTTTCCGGTAAAGTTCCTTAACCTTCTTATCCGCCTCATATACAGGAAATCCATATGCATCATGAATGATTCTGCATACTTCGGACTTTCCGCTTCCAATTCCACCTGTGACCGTAAGAACAATCATATCTGATCTTCAAGAACACATCCGACAGTCAGCGGCTCAATGTCGTAGTCTATCACTCCCCTTGCAACATTCTTCAATCTCACCTCGCATCTCCCGCTCAACGACTGCTGATACTCTTCAAAATCAACTTCTGCCACAAGAGATTCCAGAGGATCGGAGAGCAGAGGAAACACACACCTCAACACAACTGTCACACTGGAAGGAAATACCAGAAGCTCCTTTCCGGGCGGGACATTGAACGGCACGACATTGACCGTCTTCGTCATTTCTACATATCTTGTAACATCCTGAGAATAATGGACTTCAGATTCTGAAAAACGCACACCTTTTATCTTCTCCAATGCCGCCACTCCCTGCACATCCTCAGATACATCATGATGTTTTACAGGCTTCGTGAAGACTCCTTTTACCGTTTCCAGCTGGAAAGGAGTGCCATAGACAATTATGGAATCCGGCTCTACCTGCATCTCGCCTACATTGACATACTGACTTCTGTATGACACCGAATACGTCAGATTTACCGGGACCTTCTTATGATCCTCTACCGGAAAACGGAAGAACAATGTATCAGATACGAAATATTCCACACTCACGTCATCACCATAGAAGACATGTGCATACTCCTGCAGGTCAGATGCCGTCACATAAAATGTATCCTCGTCTTTCCGTTTCATTACAGAAGGCGAAAAATCCACATCAAGAGTCTGTCTGCGTCCGAACAAGCCCGACTTTATGACATCATATCCCGTAGTACGGCATCTGGCTATGACATCACATCTGTTGGATGATACTTCAGCATGTCCCTCAATATTGCAATGAGCAACTACTGAGACACGCAGATAATCGTTGTATTTTAATGAAAGGTTATGGATAAGCCATATACTAAATGCCAACAGGAGAGCCAGCAGAAACACTGCAGAATCTCTCCCGCCGATATTCAGTCTTTTCAGAAATCTGTTCAGGATTTCACCCATTACTGTCTTGTAGGATCAGTGAAATCCTTTACAAGAGCCTGCTTGCTGACACGTATCTTGACATTATTGTCAACCTCTACCAGCACTGACTCATCCTTGATTTCACATACGGTTCCATAGATACCTCCGATAGTAACCACCTTGTCGCCTTTCTTGAGGGAATCACGGAAATTCTGAAGTTCCTTCTGCTGTTTTCTCTGAGGACGGATCATAAAGATCCACATCACTACAAAGATAAGAGCGAGCATTATCCACATACTCCAACCGCCACCTTGTGCAGCTGGCTGAGCTGTCTGTAAAAGTGTAAACATACCTGTTTTTTATTAAAAGTTTATAAAAGTCCTTTACCTGATTTGCATATCTGCCCGTCGTTAACCAATGACTGTACCAGACGGTCCAGAAGGCCGTTCACAAAAGCACGGCTCTTCGGAGTGCCATAGAATTTGGAAATCTCCACATACTCATTGATAGTCACCTTCACTGGAATCGTAGGAAAGGTCACCGCTTCTGCCAATCCCATCACTATGAGCACTACATCTGTAGAAAACAGTCTGTCCTTTTCCCATCCGCTTACAGATTCGGAAACCATAGAAGAATAACGTTCATAACCAGTATAGGCAGCCTGAAGAAGCTTTCTTACGAAAAGCTTGTCGCTTTCCACACCCTCTCCTGCAAGAAGTTCACTCTGATACAAAGGCAGCATCTGCCATGATGCTCCTTTTGACAGAGACTGGAAAGTCTTGCAGCACCAGGTCAACGCATATGCAAGGTCATCATTCCAATATAATGACTTGTCTTCCAGAATCTGCTCAAGTTCTTCACTATCGACAAACTCTTCTTCAAATATTCTTGTAAACAGCATGCAATCTTCCTTAAGTGACCTATCAGATGAAGACATGTACTCCTTATAATATTCCTTGGACATCACTGACGTCATCACCTTCTTAAGCAAAAGATCATATTGATCCCACGAAAACTTCTTTTTAGAAAATATCTTTTGGAAATCCACATCAGAGTCAAGAAGCACTGCAAGCGAATTCTCGGCAAACTTCATATTCGGATTACGTTCATCTTCCGTCGGATTGAACTTTGCCTTTGCCGACTCTATCCTATCCCTGGCTATCTTCGTCAATGGAGAGACAATGCCGAGCATATATATGTATAGGTCCCTGACAGCCTCGCAAGACATATCCAGCTGGGATTCAGCCCCAGACAATGAAACATTGCCAGACAAGACACTTCCATACAGCACCTTGAATGCTTTGATCCTCAAAATTCTTCTATTAAGCATAATTCGGCTAAAATTTTATGCAAAGATACACGCATTTTCAGAAAAATCCCTAACTTTGTAAAGATTTACTAAAAAAAAGACAAGCTATGTATAGTGAGGATTATGATGGAGCAAATGCTCAGGAGCGTTCAGGGGAAGATATTTATTCAAAACCTGTAAGAGCTGGAAAGCGTACATACTTCTTTGACGTCAAGGCCACCAAGGGCAACGATTACTACCTGACGATCACAGAAAGCAAGCGCAAGGTAGACAACAACGGTCATTTCGCATATGACAAGCATAAGATTTTCCTCTACAAGGAGGATTTCGAGAAGTTTGCCGAAGGCCTTGAAGAAGTAATCAGATACATCAAGGCAAATTGCCTCAGGAATGATAATCCTACCGGCAACAAATTCTCTGACATTGATTTTGAAGAGCTTTAGTTCCGGAAACAGAATAAATTTTGAAGACATGGCCGCAAGGTTATGTCTTCCATGTTTATAAGAAGCTGTTTAAATACCACATTATGAAAGATTACGGATTCATCCGCACAGCTGCTGCTGTGCCTGAAGTCAAGATCGCCGATACCAGGCACAACGGGGCAGAGATATGCCGTCTGGCTGAAATTGCCGCAGACAATAATGTATCTATTATCGTATTTCCCGAACTTTCTCTTACCGGTGCATCCTGCGGAGACCTCTTTGCACAAGAAAAACTCATAAAAGGAGCTGAAGACGGCATCAGAGAAATTATCGGATTCAGTCGCGGCAAGACCATGACCATTCTGGTAGGTGCACCTGTTCCATACAGAAGCAGACTGTACAACTGCGCAATTGTGATCAGGAACGGAAACATCAAGGGCATAGTCCCGAAGATATATACTGACACGGCCACAGGTTTTCATTTTGCTTCAGGACGTGATTTCCTTTCTGCATATGTACGTAACGACGGGGCATTTCTCAACAACGGCAAAGATTGCTCAAGAGATGGATTCTGCGGTGAGATCAGATATGCCGGACAGAAATGCAACATATCCCCTAACCTGATGTTCAGCATCGGCAATGCTACATTTGCCATAGAGATAGGAGAAGACCAGTGCGCACCTATACCTGTTTCCGTTCATCATGCTCTTCAAGGAGCACAACTGATTCTATGCCCTGCCGCTTCGTCAGAAATACTGATGAGCGACAGAAGACGCAAGGAACTGCTCGGAAGATTGTCTGCGGGCTCCATATGCGGATACATCCATGCCACTGCTGGATATGGAGAATCCACACAGAAGCAGATATTTGCAGGAGCCGCCTCCATCTGGGAAAACGGAGACATGCTTGCGGAGAACGAAAGATTCCAGATGCAGTCTTCCTTGATTACTGCCGATGTGGATATCGAAAGACTTGAAAGCCTCCGCAGAAAATCACCTGTCTTCATGCATTCTGCTCCTGACGGAACCGACGCTTCTTCATATTACAGGCTGTACAACCGCATCAATCTGGGGCAGCCATCTGCAACGGATTTTGAACAGACACTCTACAGATACATTGAGCCACATCCTTTCAACCCGTCAGGAGATATAGACTACAGATGTAAGGAAATCATTTCCATGCAGGTACTTGGACTTGCCACCAGACTGAAGCATATCGGATGCCGCACTGCAGTCCTCGGCATTTCCGGAGGACTTGACAGCACTCTCGCTCTTCTGGTTACAGTACTTGCCGCCGACAGACTGGGATGGGAGCATGAACGGATCGTAGCTGTGACAATGCCGGGATTCGGCACCACATCTCGAACAAAAAACAACGCATGGGATCTGATGGAAGCATTAGGTGTCACATGTCGGGAAATTCCTATAGGACCTGCCGTAGAGCAACATTTCAAGGACATATCACATGATCCATCTGTACACGATGCTACATATGAGAACTCCCAGGCACGCGAAAGGACACA
Organism: Bacteroidales bacterium; assembly: GCA_017442315.1. GTDB lineage: Bacteria > Bacteroidota > Bacteroidia > Bacteroidales > UBA932 > Cryptobacteroides. The sequence goes on along the minus strand of JAFRZX010000170.1, from coordinate 12,595 downwards.
GATCCTGATGGACATTGCAAACCAGACAGGAGGCATAGTGATAGGAACCGGAGACCTTTCCGAACTGGCTCTCGGATGGGCCACATACAATGGAGACCATATGTCCATGTACGGAGTGAACGCCGGAATTCCAAAGACATTGGTAAGAAGTCTTGTAATATGGGCTGCAGAGAAAAGGTTCAACCAGCCGTCATCCACATCACAGAAAAGGAATGTAAAGGATATTCTCCTGGATATTGCAGATACTCCAATAAGTCCTGAACTTCTTCCAGCAGATGCAAATGGAGAGATCGCTCAGGTAACCGAAGATCTAGTAGGACCATACGAACTGCATGATTTCTTTCTATATAATTTCATGCGCTTCGGATATACTCCAGAAAAGCTCATCTTCCTGGCATGCAATGTTTTTGAAAAAAACGGCAGCTACGATAAGAAGACCATACAGAAATGGCTGAAGATCTTTATGCAAAGATTCTTCAGCCAGCAGTTCAAACGCTCATGCATGCCTGACGGTCCTAAAGTCGGATCGATAAGCCTTTCTCCACGTGGAGATTGGGACATGCCATCCGATGCATGGAGCAGAATATTTACAGAAGACCTCGCCTGAGCGAGGTCTTTCCTTTTTACAAGGACTCTATGATTCCTGCAAACAAAGTCGTCATCTTGTCAGCTGCAGCATCCGCCGCCTCGACCACATCGTCTCCATCATTCACATAATCTTCAGCATAATCGTCATGAGCCTCATTAGTGATGACTGACATTCCGAATACAGGAATATCAGAATGGCGGGCTACAATTACTTCCGGGATAGTGGACATTCCTACCGCATCTGCACCTATAAGTCGGAAGTACTTGTATTCAGCCGGAGTTTCATATGAAGGACCAGTTCCGGCAAAATATACTCCGTTCTTCAGAGATATGCCAAGTTCTTCTGCAAGCTTGAAAGCTCGTTTGCGCAGTTCCATGTCGTACGGACGTGTCATATCCGGGAAACGTGGCCCGAACTCCGCAAGATTAGGTCCTACAAGAGGATTCGGCAGATGATTGATATGATCGGTTATCACCATGAGATCGCCAACCTTGAAATCGAAATTCACTCCACCTGCAGCATTCGAGACAAAAAGATATTGTATTCCCAGCACCTTCATGACCCTTATAGGCAATGTGACAAGGTCCATACTGTAGCCCTCATAATAATGGAAACGACCCTGCATGGCGACCACGAACTTTCCTCCAAGCTCTCCGGCGATGAAATTACCCTTATGCCCCACTGCCGTTGAAGTCGGGAACCCAGGAATCTCGCCATATGGAATCACAGTCTTGTTTTCTATTCTGTCTGCCAGTTTTCCCAAACCACTGCCCAGAACGATGCCGGCGAAAGGTCTTCTATCACCAAGTCTATCGGCTATATACTTTGCCGCACTCATGATCTTTTCTACTCTTGGATCCATATTTACATGATTTTGAATATGTTATATTTCATCTTTCAAACAAAAGGCATTACTGCACTCCAGCTGATAATCTTTCCATCGACCTACGCGCCTGTGAAATGATTTCCTTTTCCCCCGGCACTACTCGTTCCTTCATAAGAAAACGTCCATCACATATCACGGAATCGATGCAATCCGAATGGGCCGAGTATATGAGGTTAGCCTCGAATGAACCTGGTGAGAGGAAACTGTAGTTGTCCGTATCCACTATCAGTATGTCCGCCAATGCACCCTCTTCCAGTCTTCCTGTATTCAGACCAAGAGCTTTAGCTGCATTGGACGTCGCCATTGCCATTATTTCATCCAACGGCATGGCTGAAGGATCCCGCCTCCATGCTTTCTGAATCATAGCAGAAGTCTTCATCGTCTCCAGCATATCCAGATTGTTTGATGAAGCGCATCCGTCTGTACCCAGACAGATGTTGGCTCCGGCATCCCGAAGTTCAGCATATCGGAAGCGATAGCCTGATGCCAGCTTAAGATTGGAGTTGATGTTGTGGACACAGGTTACTCCCCTTTCACCAAGAATCGCCACATCGTTGTCTGACAGCCACAAGGTGTGGGCAGCCAAGACATCCGGGCCAAGTACACCAAGACTGTCCAGATACTCAACCGGAGACATTCCTCCATGTTCAGCCTTACAGTCTGCCACCTCCTTTTCCGTTTCCGAAAGATGTATATGTATCTTCAACCCACGTTCACGCGCAAAATTCACAGCCCATAATATCATTTCTTCACTTACAGAATATATTGCATGGATTGCAATGGCGAATACCGATCTGTCGTTCCATGTAAGGTATTCATCATACATTTCCTGACATTGCACCTTCTGCCTCCCGGCCTCTTCAGGATCATTCCTGTCGCATATCACATAAGCAAGAACAGGACGTAACCCCATCTCAATCGCAGCCTTATGCGCCATCGGCATATGCCAGTAATGGTCATTGAAAGTGGTTGTACCCGTCTTTATCATTTCCAGACACGCAACTTTAGTCGCATGATACACGTATTCTTCGTCTATTCTGGACTCTATATCCCAGATACGGTCTATCCATTGGTGAAATACGATATCTTCACCGACACCTCTCATCATGGACATCCCAGCATGAGTATGCATATTGATGAATCCCGGAACAGCTGTCTTGCCGCCACAGTCTACTATTTCCGCATCCTTGTCCGGAACCGCAATGGAGGATGCTCTGGCAATCCTGCATATGATTCCATCAGAAACAAGCATGTCGGACAATTTCCCCTCAACAACAATATTTCTCAACAATATCGTTTCCATAAGCATAACGTTAAAAGTCTTCAAAGTTATATAATTTTATTCACAAACATGCCATATTGATACCGTTTTAACAAAAACAGAACAATATTTGACAATTCAGCAAAAAAGCATTACATTTACTTCGGTTTTGAAAGTAAATTTCAGCATATTTGATGTTTAATGCCGGATAAGACAATCATTGAAAGCCATGACAAGACTCTTATTTTTCCTAACAGTGCTCCTGGCATTGTGTGGAGATGGCTAACTGGTTTGTAGAAGCCAAAGGCTTTGATGTTGCATACCCTGAATTATCTGTTCCTTTTATAGATATTTAAGAAGACGCATGTATACTATGAAAAAAATATATTGTTTTATTCCGATTCTTATAACACAACATGAAGTAGGACATATTTTGGATAAGATTGCTACCAAGACAGATACAGACACTTTCTCTGAAACGCCATCCAGACCAAACGGAACGTGGAATAATGAGGTCGGCTACGGATTGGTCAATTGTTATGATGCCGTGAGCATGGCATACTATAACAATGCCGACAACTACCTTAATCTGGTCGAATTCGACTTTTCGGAATTCATACTCGACATGAGGATCACAGCGGAAGACGACATTGCAATAATATGGGATTGGGAGACTTTGGCACCGGGAGAAACTCCTACGGCTGAAAGCGATGCATTGACGGAACTGGACGGTTGTCTGGGACTCTGGAGTAAGGTGATGACAAAAACAATATAAGACTGAAATAAAGTTAATACTTATTATAAAACACCCAAATAAATAACAATCTAAAACACAAATGTAATGGCATTCAAAGGAGCTATCGAAGTCGATACGCAGAAATGTAAAGGATGTTCTGTGTGTATCGAAAACTGTCCGACCAAGAGCATACAGCTCTCTAAAATGGTCAACAGCAAAGGTTATCATTATGCCGAAATGATAGGAGACGCATGCATCGGATGTACAAACTGCGCTATCGTCTGCCCTGATTCGGTTATTACTGTTTACAGAGTTAAAATCTAAGGGATATGGCTGAGAAAATTCTGATGAAAGGAAATGAAGCGATTGCTGTCTCGGCAATCCGCAACGGTGTGGATGGTTATTTCGGTTATCCGATCACTCCACAGTCTGAAGTAATGGAGACACTGATGAAAGAGAAGCCTTGGGAGACGACAGGAATGGTTGTCCTTCAGGCAGAAAGCGAAACTTCATCAATCAACATGGTCTATGGAGGAGCATGCACAGGAAAGAAGGTAATGACATCATCCAGTTCTCCGGGAATAAGCCTCATGTGCGAAGGAATAAGCTATCTTGCCGGAGCTGAACTTCCATGTCTGGTGGTAAATGTAATGAGAGGCGGCCCTGGCCTTGGAACCATCCAGCCAAGCCAGAGTGACTACAACCAGTGCGTCAAAGGCGGCGGACATGGCGACTACAATGCCATTGTACTTGCTCCCGCCTCAGCACAGGATATGTATGATTTCGTAGACTGGGGTTTTGAACTCGCATTCAAATACCGTACACCTGTAATCCTTCTTGCCGACGGCATAGTAGGACAGATGATGGAAAAAGTCGAGTTGCGCGAGATGAAACCACGCAGGACAAAGGAGGAACTCCTTGCAGCTGCTCCTTGGGCTACTACAGGAAAGACCGCTGACAGGCCATACAATGTAATAACCTCTCTGGCACTTGAATCTGACGTTCAGGAAAAGTTCAACCAGAAGCTTCAGGCAAAATATAAGGAAATCGTCGAGAAAGAGGCAACACATACAGAATATATGACAGAAGATGCAGAATATCTGTTTGTTGCTTTCGGATGTTCGGCTCGAATCTGCGAAGCTGTAGTCGATGATCTCAGGGAACAGGGTATCAAGGCCGGTCTTCTTCGTCCGGTGACTCTCTTCCCATTCGCGACAAAGAGACTTGCAGAACTGTCAAAGCAGGTAAAGAGCATGATGAGCATCGAGCTTAATGCAGGACAGATGGTTGAAGATGTCAGACTTGCAGTAAACGGTGCATGTCCGGTAGGTTTTTACGGAAGACAGGGCGGCAACATCTATACTCCTGATGAAATAGCTGATGCATTCAAGAAGTTCAACAATCTCAAATAATCGACAATATGACACTAGAAGATATCAAGAAACCTAAGAACATCGTATATAAAAAGACTCCTCTGCTGACAGACACCGTCATGCACTATTGTCCGGGATGTTCACACGGAACGGTACACAAACTGGTTGCAGAAGTGATTGAGGAAATGGGCATTCAGGAAGATACCATTGCCATCAGTCCTGTAGGATGCTCCGTTTTCGCATACAACTACCTCAACGTAGACTGGGAGCAGGCAGCCCACGGAAGAGCACCGGCTCTGGCTACAGCTACCAAAAGGCTTAATCCGGAAAAATATGTATTCACATACCAAGGTGACGGTGACCTTGCGTCTATCGGTACTGCCGAAATCATCCATGCATGCAGCCGCGGTGAGAACATTGTGGTGATATTCATCAATAACGGCATCTACGGCATGACCGGAGGACAGATGGCTCCTACCACATTGCTAGGCATGAAGACTGCAACGACTCCTTATGGACGTGATGCAAAGCTGAACGGATTCCCTCTTGTACTTGCTCCTATGATTGCACAGCTTGACGGTACTGCCTACATCACCAGACAGGCTGTACACACTGCTCCTGCGGCACGCAAGGCCAAGGCTGCTATACGCAAGGCATTCGAATATAGTCAGAAAGGCATAGGACTGTCATTCGTGGAAATTGTAGCAACTTGTAACTCTGGCTGGAAAATGAGCCCAACAGCTGCCAATAAGTGGATGGTGGAAAACATGTTCCCGAAGTATCCTCTCGGAGACATAAAGGACGTGCTTAAACAGGAATAATTAACCGATAACAACTCTGAAAATATGAAAGAAGAAATAATAATTGCAGGATTCGGAGGTCAGGGCGTTCTCTCTATGGGAAAGATACTGGCATACTCGGCTATCATGCAGGATATGGAAGTGACATGGATGCCTTCATACGGTCCGGAAATGCGTGGAGGTACAGCGAACGTAAGTGTCATATTGAGTGACAAGAAGATAGGTTCCCCTATCGTAACAAAATACGATACCGCCATCATCCTGAACCAGCAGTCCATGGACAAGTTCGAGCAAAGTGTGAAACCAGGAGGTCTGCTGCTGTATGATCCTAACGGAATCACCCGCCATCCTGAAAGGACTGACATTACGATCTGCAGGATTGATGCAATCGATGTAGCAGCAAAAGTCGGCAACTCCAAGGTATACAACATGGCTGTAATGGGAGCTTACCTGAAGATGAAGCCACTGGTAGACATGGTCAATGTCGACAAAGGACTTGCTAAATGCATTCCTGCCAGATACAGCGACCTTATTGCACTGAACAAGCAGGCAATAGAGGAAGGCATGAATTCAGTCGTTACACTCTGATAAACAGAAAACATCAGCAGACTGCTTTGGTTTTTCACATTTTATTTTGAGAAATCAAAGCAGTTTGTTATTTTTGCAAAGTATGTAGAATTATGTTCTGTATGTTGGATAATGTCAGACAAAAAACAAGACAGCTTATTGCTGCTTATGAAACAGAAAGGATGGAGAGGATCAGACTCCAGTCTGAACTGGCAGAATCAAGGACGCAGAACGAAAACTACAGAAAGCAGATTATTGAGTTAGAGAGACAGATTGATAACCAGAAGCTTGCTGAAGCCTTTAAAGCCGGAGGAAACGACAATACCGAAGCAAAGAAAAAGATTGACAAGCTCATAAAGGAGATTGACAGATGCATCTCATTGATGGAGGGATAACATGGAGCAGAGCATAAAGATCAGGATTGCTGACCGGGAGTATCCTTTGAAAGTGTCTTCTCCTGAGCATGAGGAGGTGATAAGAAAGGCTGCGGCGGACATAAACAAGAGACTAAGCCTGTATCAGGACAAATATCCTGGGAAAAGCATGGTGGAGATTCTGTCATTTGTGGCACTGAATGTGTCTATGACGAATATTACACTTCAAGGGAAAATACGTGAAATGAGCGAGGATGAGGAAAGGCTTGCAAAGGAGCTTGAAGGTTATCTTGACAACATTGATAAAAACAGCCGTTAGTTACTTATTTTTGCTGAAATCAACACTAATAATGTAACCGGGCAGACTCGGATGGGGATGACTGGCCTAAGTGACCCTTAAGGGGATTCCGCTTCGCGGGACGGAGGATTTCTGAACCATATATCCGGCTCCCAAATCTTATTTTTTAAGATTTTCTGACAAACTTGCTAACGGCTTTTATTTAACAAACTGACCAGTCTGCTGTTACAGCCGGCTGGTCTTTTGTTTACCACATGAGACATACTGGTCAGGTGACACTAAAAAAGGATGATTTTGAACAACTAAACCATATATGACTTTATGAATACTATTTTAATTTACATTCTGGTAGCAGTGATCAGTTCAATTGCTGTACTCTGCACATACATATTGATCCGCAGGATATTACTGAAGGGTCAGAAGGAAGAGATCATACGCAAGGCTGAAATTGAGGCGGAAAGCATAAAGAAGGAAAAGATCTTCCAGGCAAAGGAGAAGTTCCTACAGCTGAAGAGCGAACATGAGCAGTACATCAGCGAAAAGAACAAGCAGATCAATGAGGTTGAAAACCGTCTGAAGCAGAAGGAGAACAGTCTGAACCAGCAGAATTCAGAACTTGGCAGGAAAAACAAGGAAGCTGAAGCCATAAGGGAAAATCTCAAGGCTCAGGTAGAGATTGCCACAAGGAAGTCCGAAGAATATGAAAAGCTGCGTCAGGATGCGATCCGCCAGATAGAGGAACTCGCAGGAATGACAGCTGCAGAGGCAAAGAACCAGTTGATGGAAAACATGAAGGCTGAAGCCAGGACTCAGGCGCAATCATATATCAATGACGTTATGGACGAAGCTCGTCTGACTGCAAGCAAGGAGGCTAAAAGAATTGTAATCAACACTATTCAGAGAACCGCTTCCGAGACAGCCATCGAAAATGCAGTGACGGTATTTCATATTGAAAGCGATGAGATCAAGGGTCGTATAATCGGACGTGAGGGCCGTAACATACGTGCCCTGGAAGCCGCTACAGGAGTGGAAATAGTTGTAGACGACACTCCGGAAGCAATCCTGCTCTCTGCATTTGACCCGGTAAGAAGGGAGGTTGCAAGACTAGCATTGCATCAGTTGGTAATTGATGGACGTATCCATCCTGCACGAATAGAAGAAGTGGTTTCCAAGGTTCAGAAACAGCTGGAAGAGGAAATCATGGAAACCGGTAAGAGGACATGCATCGACCTTGGAATCCACGGCATGCACATCGAGCTTGTCAAACTGATAGGAAGAATGAAATACCGTTCTTCTTATGGACAGAATCTCCTTCAGCATGCACGCGAGGTTGCAAATATATGTGCAACCATGGCATCTGAACTCGGTCTGAACCCTAAGGTAGCCAAGAGAGCCGGTCTGCTTCATGACATCGGCAAGGTATCTGACGAGGATCCGGAACTTCCACATGCAATACTTGGTATGAAGCTGGCTGAAAAATACAAAGAAAAGCCTGAAGTATGCAATGCAATAGGTGCTCATCATGAAGAGATTGAAATGACATCCATAATATCTCCTCTAGTAATGGTAGGTGATGCCATTTCCGGTGCACGTCCTGGAGCAAGACGAGAGGTGATCGAGTCATATATCAAGAGACTCAAGGATATGGAGAACATAGCCCAGTCATACAACGGAGTCACCAAAACCTATGCTATACAGGCCGGACGCGAGCTGAGAGTGATCGTAGGTGCAGATCAGGTTACAGATCAGGATGCAGAAACATTGTCAGCAGAGATAGCAAAGAAGATACAGGAAGAAATGGTATATCCTGGTCAGGTGAAGATAACCGTAATCCGTGAAACACGTTCAGTAGCCTTCGCTAAATAAAATTTGATAGTATGAAAAAATTCACAACAATAACTGTCGCACTGCTGATCGGTCTTGCAGCTTTTGCGCAGAGTCAGCTGATCACATGGACATCCCAGGTAGAAAAGGCTGGAAATGATATCTGCAGAGTGGTTTTTACAGGAAAGATTGCTCCCGGCTATCACACATATACCCTTACAGACGAGTTCTCGGCAACGGAAATAATGGAAGTTGCTGTCACAGGGGGTGAACTGGTTGGAAAACCGTATGAAACAGGGACTCCAAAGGAGGAGACTGACGAATTTGGAGATATAGCAAAGCATTACTATGATGAAATCGTTATTGTCCAGGACATAAAGGTTACTTCTCCCGATGCGACGTACAGCGGAACTATATTTTCCAATTCCTGCACAGGAGGTGCATGCAAAGCCGAGTACTTTGACTTCAGCATAAATCTTGTCAATGATACAGTTTCCGCTGTCACGGAAAAAGAAGCTGTGGCAGCTGAGTCAAGTACAATGAAAATCGTACCGGAAAAGACTGAACCTAAAGAAGTTGCAACTGAAGATAAACCGGAGAAAAGCAGCTCTATATGGGGATTGATTCTTGAGGCCATTCTCTGGGGCTTTGCCATGCTGCTGACCCCATGCGTATTCCCGATGGTACCTATGACTGTGTCTTTCTTCATGAAAGGTTCTGAGAATGTAGCCCAGGGACGATTCAAGGCTGCCATGTACGGATTATTCATCGTACTGCTATATACAGTTCCGATTTCCGTCATCATAATGCTAACAAAAATCATCGGAGGCGATGCTGTCACTGCAGACATCTTCAACTGGCTTTCTACCCATTGGCTGCCGAACATCATATTCTTCATTGTGTTCATGGTTTTCGCCGCATCTTTCTTCGGAGCATTCGAGATCACTCTACCACAATCACTGGTAAACAAGAGTGACAAGGGATCTGACAAGAAAGGGCTTGCCGGAGTCTTCTTCATGGCACTTACCCTCGTTCTGGTATCATTCTCATGTACCGGTCCTATCGTAGGTTCTGTGCTGATAAAATCCACACAGGGTGAATTCTGGGAGCCGATGGTTACAATGCTGGCATTCTCTGTAGCATTCGCACTTCCTTTTACAGTTCTGGCATTCTCTCCTTCTCTCTTGAAGAAGTTCAAGCAGAGTGGCGGCGGATGGCTGAACTCCGTAAAGGTAGTTCTCGGCTTCATAGAAGTTGCCCTCGGACTCAAGTTCCTAAGCGTCGCCGACCAGACCTACCATTGGGGTATCCTCGATAGAGAAGTTTACCTTGCAATCTGGATAGTTGTGTTCACGCTCCTTGGCCTGTACCTGCTCGGCAAGATCCGTTTTGAACATGATGAACCAGTAGAGCATCTGTCCGTGCCTCGTCTTACTCTCGCAATAGCTGTCTTCTCATTTGTAGTATATCTGATTCCTGGTATGTGGGGAGCTCCTCTCAAAGCTCTTTCAGGATATATGCCTCCGATTACGACTCAGGATTTCGTCATAGGACAGAATTCTGGAGATTCATACTACGACAGTTCATGTACCGTGTGCGAAGAAGCGCTGCCTGAAGCTGATTCCAAATACGGTCTGCACCTCCCTCTTGGTCTGAAAGGATACTTCACTCTGGAAGAAGGACTAGCAGCAGCACAGAAGACAGGAAAGCCGGTATTCGTTGATGTAACTGGCCACGGCTGCGTAAACTGCCGCGAAATGGAATCGCGTGTATGGAGCGACCCTACTGTATTGAACATGCTGAAAAACGATTTTGTAATCGTCGCTCTATATACTGACGACAAGCAGAAGCTGGACAAAGAGGACTATGTCACAGATACAGAGACAGGAAAAGTCTATAAGGATCTTGGCCGCGCGAACTCATACACTGCACGTTCGTTATGGAATGTGAATGCTCAACCGAATTACATACTTCTCTCCCCTGAAGGTGAGATGCTCGTTCCAGTCCGTGGCTATGACCTCTCCGTTGAAGGTTTCATCGGATTTCTCGAAAACGGACTTGCCGAATACAAGGCACAATAATACCACTAGGTGTATCTCAAAACAAGAAGGTCACATCAATCTGATGTGACCTTCTTGTTTTGATTCGTATATCTTCTATTCTAGAACTTGAAGCTGTCCTTTAAAGAAGTAGTCTTGTTGAAGACAAAGCGTTCAGCAGTCGAATCCGGATCCTTGAAGAAGTATCCGACACGTTCAAACTGGACAGCAATGCCTGAATTGTCCTCAAGAAGAGCTGGTTCAGCATAACCCTTGCCGATTATAAGGGAGTCCGGATTCAGATAGGTCTTATAATCTTCTCCTTCAGGAATCTGCCCCATCTGAGCTTCAGTGAAGAGCTTGTCATAAAGACGGAGTTCGACTTCTTTCGCGTGCTCCGTAGACACCCAATGAATGGTACCTTTGACAGAACGCCACTCCCCTGCTCCTGGTTTAGAAGTAGGATCATAGGTACACTTGATCTCTACTATATTGCCTTCTGAATCCTTCACGACCTCCTGACATTTGACGATGTATGTATACTTCAGCCTTACTTCACCATCCGGCTTGAGTCTGAAATATTTCTTAGGAGGCTCCTCCATGAAGTCATTCCTTTCTATGAACACTTCTCCTGTGAACGGCACCTTGCGTGACGGTCCATCCGGATCTGCCGGATTCAGCGGTGCATCGAACCACTCCACCTTGCCCGGTTCCCAGTTGGTTATGGTAAGTTTCACAGGATCCTGAACAACCATATATCGGTTCGAGCGCTCGTTAAGATCCTGACGCACGCACCATTCCATAAGCTGAAGGTCAATGAGCTGTTCACGCTTAGCCACTCCAACCTTCTCTGCGAACATACGTATAGACTCAGGGGTATATCCGCGACGGCGTATACCACAGATGGTCGGCATTCGAGGGTCATCCCAACCGCTGACGAAGTTGTTCTTCACAAGTTCAAGAAGCTTACGCTTGGACATCACCGTATATGTAAGATTGAGCCTTGCAAACTCATACTGATGTGACGGGAATATGCCTAGTTTCTCTATGAACCAGTCGTAGAGAGGACGATGTACATCGAACTCGAGGGTACAGATAGAGTGTGTGATATTCTCGATAGAGTCTGACTGGCCGTGTGCATAGTCATACATCGGATAGATGCACCACTTGTCGCCTGTACGATGGTGATGTGCGTGGATGATACGATAGAGAAGAGGGTCACGGAAGAGCATGTTCGGATGAGCCATATCTATCTTCGCACGAAGCACCTTCTCGCCTTCTGCATATTTGCCGGCCTTCATCTCACGGAAAAGCTGAAGGTTTTCCTCTACGCTGCGGTTACGGTAAGGGCTCTCTGTACCCGGAACCTGAACAGTACCACGTCCTGCGCGGATTTCTTCCTGGGTCTGGTCATCCACATAAGCCAGTCCTTTCTTTATAAGTTCCTCTGCCCACTCATAGAGCTGGTCGAAATAATCGGAAGCATATCTTTCGTTCTCCCACTCGAAACCGAGCCACTTGATGTCCTCCTTGATTGAGTCAACATACTCGGTATCCTCCTTTACAGGATTGGTATCGTCGAAACGGAGATTCGTCTTTCCGCCGTATTTCTTGGCAAGGCCGAAATTGATGCAGATACTCTTTGCATGGCCGATATGAAGATAGCCGTTAGGTTCAGGCGGGAAGCGTGTCATTACCGATTCACACTTTCCGCTGGCAAGATCTGCCTCGATGATTTCCTCAAGGAAATTGAGATTTCTGGTCTCATTGACTTCTTTGTTTACCTCTTCCATATTCTTGGTAATAATGAATTTGCAAATAATCCCGCGAATATACGGATTTTTCTGT
>JAFRZX010000169.1 GCA_017442315.1 Bacteroidales bacterium | reverse complement strand
GTTCTTCCATCCATACTTTGGGGGTGGTGCCGTATTCTTCCTTGAATCTTTTGTTGAAGATGTGCTTGGGCAGACCGGAAAGCCGGATCAGTTTCAGTGCGCTGCACTCGACTTCCAGATAATTGTTCTCTACGAAATCTCTGAAATTTATATCGGTGCTGATGATGGGACGGAAGAATTCTGTCACTTGTCTCTTTGTGTAGTATGTCACGAATGTGATGAAGAGTTCGGTGTGCCAGGCCTGGCAGATTGCTCCGTTTCTTATCTTTCCCTTTCTCACTTGGATCACCATTCTGTCCACTATCTGTTTCATGTCTTCTTTCACCGGCAGGATGTTGTGGGTGTACATGTCTTTGTTGGCATGGGTGGTGAAAAAATCCTGCAGGGATTTGTCTGTTCGGATGGTGATTTCGTCGAAGCCGAAGAAGAGCAGAGATGAGTTCTTTTCGTGAGCCGTCACTTCAAGAAATCCGCCTTTTGACATAAAGACCATATATCCTTGGCTTATGGTTTTCTCATTGAAGTCTTTGCAGGAGATCTCGACCTTACCTTTAAGCACAAACACCACAAAATGGTGTGAGAGGTGAGACTTCAATATGGATTCTCCTCGGTCAATCGGAATGTAGCAGACTCCTGTGACGTGGTGGTTTTCGTTATAGACCAGTTCTACGCTGTCTGAGTGGCTTATGAGACTGAAATTCTTCATTTTTGTCGAGTTGTTCTGAAAATATTTATATTTTCCTAAAGTGCTGTGGCACAATTATTTCGAGGGAGGTAATTTGCTGAACGGTATCTCAATTTGCTAAACGGTAGTTCATTTTCTTGGGCAAAAATAGAAATATTTCAAATGAAATCACATAAATTTGGTAAAAACCGTCATGCCCGACCTGATCGGGCATCTAAAAATAGAGAACTATGACCGTAAAAGCGACCTTCCATATGGAATCCGGGGATTTCACGATGACGTTTGAGGGGCAGAAGACATTCCGGAAGATCAATCAGTCCAAATTCAAGACCCTCCTTCTTTTAGAGGCTGAGGAGGATATGAGCGAGGAGTTCAAGGCCTGGCTGGATTATTCTTTCCGTCACGGCAACGGCCCTTCCGTGCCTCGCATCAAGACCACTGTGGCCCAGTATGACGATGAGGGCAACATCACGGAGCATTATTTCTGCACGCAGACCAGCCCTCGCCGCTGGTTCAAGAAATACGACAGGCTCAGGGAGATCGAGCTGGATTATATCACAAAGACGAAGATCAAGGAGATTGCCGGTCAAGCCGGCAATGACGGGGAATAATAAAAAATAACATAATATGAACAGGGAAAATAAGAATATAGCGACCTATGAGCCTCCAAAGATGGTGATTCTGGAAATTATGGTCGAGCAGGCCATTCTGCAGATGAGCGGATGGGGACATGACAGTGACGATTCTGAATTCGGAGATCCGTCTCCGACATACTTGAATTGGTAATCTCATTATGATGAGAAGTGAAATCTAAAATCATTTGCTATGAACAGAAGATTATTCAATATAC
>JAFRZX010000168.1 GCA_017442315.1 Bacteroidales bacterium | reverse complement strand
TGTGTTCCTGGACAACAACTTTGACAGCAGCCATTACGGAACGGAAATATACCTGTAAGGCTCCCAAGAAGAGAGGATAAGTACATGGCTAGAGTATCTACGAAAGAGAACAAGAACATATATCAGATTACCCGGGAAGGCCTGAAGCTGACCCGGGAGGCTGCCAGCGAGCTGTTGGAGACAATCTCTCCGGAACGAATTGAGAAGATTGAAAGTGAGCGTTCAATGCCACACCCGGATGAAGTGTTGCTGATGTCCGACCAGTATAAACAGCCATCTCTGTGCAATTACTATTGTGCGAACCAGTGTCCTATTGGTCAGCAATATGTACCAGAGATAAAAGTTAAAGATCTGTCTCAGATCGTCCTTGAAACAATCGCTTCTCTAAATGCAATGCAGACAAAGAAGAACCGGCTTATTGAGATCACAGTGGATGGACAAATCTCAGGTGATGAACTGGCAGACTTTGTGTATATTCAGGAAGAGCTGGAGAAAATCTCGGTTGCTGTCGAGACTCTGCAGCTTTGGTGTGAGCGTATGCTGGACACCGGTGCAATAGACAGAGCACAGTACGAAGCTTTCAAGAAGAGTTAATTCTCTCTTATAGCAGAAAACGACCCCTCTATTTTGCGGAACTGATCCTTTATTCCCAGCATTGCTTCTCATACAATATGGATATAGCAGGAGCGACAAAGTTCCGCATATCCAGAAAGGAAGTGATGCTTTGTGAGTGTGAGAGAACGGATCCTTACCATCCGACTGATGGAAAAGGTGAACGCAAACCCCGCATATGCAGAAGCGTTCGGCATTGTCGTTGTAAACGGACCGGCCGAACCAAAGCGGCAGACCGCTTCAAATTCTGCTAATCATTAGTCGTAAGTAAACCCCGAGTAAAGAAAGGAGAAACCCTATGGAATGGTTAATTGGCATTGGCATCGCAGTTGCTGCACTCGTCTTGTTACTTGTAGCCGGTTATGTGAAGGCCCCTCCGGATACAGCATACATTATCTCTGGCTTCCGTAAGCCGCGTATTCTGATCGGCAAGGCCGGCATCCGCATTCCTTTTTTGGAGCGCCTGGATAAGCTGAGCCTTAAGATGTTCTCTGTAGACGTAAAGACCACTGATTATGTTCCCAATGCAGAGTACATCAACGTCAAGGTTGACGCAACCGTGAAGATCCGAATCGGTCAGAGTGAAGAGATGATGAAGCTGGCCTCCAAGTTCTTCCTGAACGAAGGCGAGGAAATGATCATCCGCCGTGTGCAGGATACCCTGGAAGGCAATATGCGTGAAATCGTCGGCCAGATGAAACTGGAAGAAATGGTCATCGACCGTAAAGCCTTCGGCGAGCGCGTTCAGGAGAATGCGGTTCCCGACCTGATGAAGATGGGTCTGGAGATGATCTCCTTCAATGTTCAGTCCTTCTCCGACCAGAACAATGTCATCGAGGACCTGGGTATTGATAATATTTCCCAGATCAAGAAGGGCGCCGCTATTGCAAAGGCTCAGGCGGACCGTGACATCGCCATCTCCCAGGCACAGGCCGCCAAGGAAGCCAACGACGCTAAGGTCCAGGCTGACATGGAGATCGCCGAGAAGCAGACCTCCCTG
>JAFRZX010000003.1 GCA_017442315.1 Bacteroidales bacterium | reverse complement strand
GTAAAGTATTCGGAATCTCGCGCGGGGATGTCTTCTGGAAGACGGTATGGGGTTTCATCGCACCAGTCCTGATCGGCGCGGCCGTTGCCCTGCCTCTAGCGTACGCCTATTTCGGCCGATGGCTCCAGGCATATCCCGTCCGCATCGGGAACTCCCCTGCCATCTACGCCGCAGCCCTTGCCATCGTCCTGCTGGTGACTCTCGCCACCGTCACCATTCAGGCCCTCCGCCTCATGCGTACCAACCCGGCTGAAGCGCTGAAAAAGGAGTAAAAAGCATGTAAATTCATTGATTTTGAATGAATTTTGTATATTTGCACAATAAAGAGATAGTCCAGAGCTATAACCGGTAGCATTTGAAGTATCCTGTTACTTATCTTCTTCAAATGGCAAAAGCTCATCTTCATCAGGAGGAGATGTCCGCACTTCGGAGGCAGAATGGATTATCTTTTTATTTTTTGAATATCTTATGCGGAATACTCCGCCGCTTATCACTTTCCAATTCATAACCAGATCCGATGATTTCGTTTGAATGTCCTTCTATGATATGCTTCAAGCCATATCCTTTCGGGCCTGATAGTCCTTCCGCGATTCTGATTGGAGCTGGCGGAAGGTTCATTTCTTCAGTGATGTAGCCGAAGTCGATTGATCCTTTGCTGTTCAGGACGAACGGTGATCCGTTTTCGTCGACAGCCAGACGATAGTTCTTCATTTTTTCCATGAAGTTCCGAACGGATTGCCAGACAGGAAAATTAATGTGACGAAATCCGAAAGATTTTTCCGTTTTTTATCATTATCGAATTTTTCTTTATATCCGGAACGGAAGCATAAATTTATTTTAAGATGGTAAAATAAATTTTAGCTTTACACTTTTGTAAAGTTTCTTTACACTCGCTCAAATGTGGAATTTTTGTAAAGTGTTGTTAATCAGTGGGTTAATTAGTTTGGCACGACAATGGTTATAAGAAACGTCAAATAATGAGAAAAACCGATGGAAAACTATTGGAGATTCATTGATAGAAACAAAACATACATCGTCATCATGTCAATATTTATCCTGTCTTCGTGTACGACGGACAGGATGGACAGACAGATGATGGACGAATCGTATTATTCGCAGGCAGCGGTCATTACGGGACATATTGCAAATCGGGATGTGTATCCGAACACTAATGAGATAAGCATCACGCTTCCCTTCTATGACAGGGTGGACAGCAGGCAGACTTCGCTTATATATGATGATGAATTCGGATTTTCTGTGCTGCCCTATGCTCCACGTACTGTTTCGATGGCTCCGTTTGTCGACCATATGGTCATATGTCCCGGCGATTCGATTCATGTCGAGCTGGATTTTGCAGAACTGGGCAAGGTATCCTTCTCCGGTACAGGCGCGGATAATAATGTGAAGATGAATGAGTTCCATTTGAAGTATTACCTGAGCCACTACTGGCCGTCGGTAAATAAGTATAACGATGCGAAGAGTTTCAAGGATGGGTTGACGGAACAGCTTGAATATCATCTGTCAAGACTTGAGGCATTCATACAGGAGAAGAATCCGAGCAAGGAGCTTGAAGCATTATGCCGTAAGGAAATAGAAGCGGATTATTACTCGAATTTGATACAGGGGCTGCTGTTCTTCAAGAGAAGAGGAGAGAATGTCTCTGATCTGTTCCGAGTAAAGGAAGTGGCCGGGCTCTTCAGTCCCGACTGTATGCCCGGCAATCTCTTTGACCTGTCATCAGACATCTGTTATTGGCTTCTCCATGACATGGATCCGGAGGAAGCTGCTCTGCTGATGGCGGATTATACCCTGCTGATGCGTTTTCTCAAGAAGGTGACAAGTAACAGAATCCTTCATCAGATGCTTGTCACGCATTTCTATAACCAGATGCTTGAGGCAAATGATTCCGAAAGGTTTGAGAAGCACCTCAAGGAGTTCAATGAGACTGTCACCTATCCCCTGCTCAAACTCAACATCAGGGACAGGTATATAGCCAGAAAAGCATATAAGCAGAATCCGAGGACATTATCTGATGCGATCCTGCATGCCGACAGACCACGAGAGGGACAGGATGCGTCTGTAAAGGAGAATATGGGTCTCAAGCTGCTCAGAGACATCATTGCAGAGAATGAGGACAAGGTGATTTATATTACTATAGCCGCGACATGGTGTCCGGGATCAAGATGTGAAGTGCCGTTCCAGCAGGAACTTGCGGAGGACTATAGGAATAAACCTCTGCGAGTTGTAAATTTGTATCTCGACAACAGTTCGGATGGCACAAATCCATTTGCCACTGACATAGAGACGTATCACCTTACAGATGAGCAGAGGCTTGGACTTGATCCTATTCTCCATACCGGCAGAGGGATTCCGTTCTATATCCTGATCGACAAGGACGGAGTGATCGTGGATTTCGGAGAACATCTCCGTCCGTCGATCCCAGAAACACGCAACATAATTGACAGATACATGAAATGAAAGGACTAGTAATCAAAAGGAACGGAGACGAAATTGTAAGATTAGGATTGGACGATGGACTGTTGCTTGTCATGTTCAATCATGTTGATAATGAGAGGTTCTCATTATCGGAATTATATGTGAGTGTAACAGAATATGCTACCGGAGACAGGTACGGATATGTTTCTGAAGAACTCCGATGCGGAGATGCATTTGAAATCACATATGCTGAATTTGAAGAAGCGTCTGCTCCCCTGAAACTGGCAAAGAAAGGTGAACGACCGCTCCGAAGACCGCAGAGGCAGGAATTCGAAAAACAGGCATTTGACAAGGAGGAAGATGAACCTATGCCTGTATTTCTTGAGGGTAATTCGCGATTGAAAGGATTTGAAATCGATTTCAATGGGGAAATCGTTAGAGGTGCTGTCCCGACAGGGGCCGGAGTCTATATCTCCAGTCAGATAGACCATCTTCGGGCTTCCTTATTAGGAACGACCAGGGAAGGTGTTTCATGCAGATGGTTCAGCCGCATGTTCATGCCGGGAGACCGGATGAAGGTGAAGTATGATGAGTTTCCTGTCGAGACCCTGTCGGTTCCCATGAAAGTAAACTTTGATTAAGGTGTTTTAGAGATAATATAATAAGTTGATTGATATGAAACATTGGGTATTCATAATACTGGCGATTGTAATTGCCGGGTGCAGCGTCAAGGATAATGACGGGTCTTTTGTTGTGAACGGCCATGTCGAAAATGTCGAAGACGGGTACATGATATTGCTTTTCAAAAGCAATCTTGACGGTTCGACTTCATCGATTGCAGTAGACACCTTAGAGAACGGTCGCTTTGAATTCACAGCTCCCGCTGAAACTGGAGTTCAATACCATGTCATTGCTCCACACGTCGGAGTATTTCCTAGCATGGCTGTGGATTTTTACACGGAGCCTGGTGCCAGGATAGAGATTCTTGGAAATGATTATCTGACAAGAAACTGGACTGTCAGGACAAAAGTTAAGGACCAGAAGATCTATCAGTCCTATTTTGATGAGGTCGCCGACATTTTCAAGGATC
This sequence comes from Bacteroidales bacterium, assembly GCA_017442315.1. Lineage (GTDB taxonomy): Bacteria > Bacteroidota > Bacteroidia > Bacteroidales > UBA932 > Cryptobacteroides. The sequence continues at coordinate 6,621 of JAFRZX010000003.1, read as the reverse complement.
TGCAGCTTTTGGAACTGGATTGCCGTCGCGACGGAAGATCGCTTGACTATCTCCGGCTCAATAAGCCGTATCATGCGAAGATAGACTCTATACGTCTTGATTGGCTGAAACGTCATAGGAAGGTCTGCGAGCCATGGATGGATATTATGCTGGCGACGGCAAAGTCTGCTGCATTCTCAAAAGACAAAGCATCATTGAATGAGTTGCAGCAGATATGGCAAAAGGTAGCTCCTCAGCATAAGGACAGTCCGAAAGGAAAAAAGATTTCTACCGTTATTTATCCAGACGGTGAGCCGCTGAAGATAGGTGATGCGGTCCCATACGATATTGAAGCCTATGATTTAGAGGATAATATGCACTCTTTGTCTGAATTCAAAGGCAAAAACATGTTATTATATTTCGGCAGCTACAGCTGTGCTCCGTGCAGGGTTGCAAAAAAGGAATTGACCGCAATTGTCAATTCGGACAAGTACCCTGTAGAAGTCATCGGTTTTAATCTGGACACGAAGGCTTCATGGAAAGCAGGCAGTGGGAAGAATCCTGTACCATGGCATGATTTCAATGACCTTAAAGGGTCATATGGATTCAATAAACGCTTCGAGACTCGAGGTATACCTACCTTTGTGATAGTCTCGTAGGAAGGAAAGATTCTCGATATCTGGGCCGGACATAGAGACGGTATTATCAGCGAGAGACTGGACGCAGTGCTGTAAGTATAACAGACACAAACCAAAGATATAACTCAATCTTCAACAAATATATGAAAAGAATCAGAACGATTTCAGCCATGCTGCTTCTTCTTTGCGCAGGAATCTGCATGGCCCAAAACAGCAGAAGGCCGGAAGTGGTCTGGAACCAGACGATTTCTCAATACAGTCGGTATTCCAGGACACTGCAGATCAATGAGGTCAGGATATTCAAGGACCGGACAGAACTATCCGTTCATGTCGATTATGTTCCCGGATACTGGATCCGCATAAATGATGATCTTTATATTCAAGCAGATGGGAAAAAATATGCCTTGAAGGCTGCTACCGTGATCACGATAGGACAGGAGTTCTGGATGCCGGAGACCGGGGAGGTTGATTTTGTGCTGACATTCGAACCTGTGCCAGCAGATACCGGAAGCATAGACTTCATCGAGCCGGACGGATGGGTGATAAACAATATCCGTAATGCCGCCCATTATGCAGCAGGCATAGAGGATACATATTGGCGCGACAGCGCTACAGGAGACTGGGTCATAGGATTCACGCCGGAATGTGTGATTTATGACAGCAGGTTCTGGGATATTGCAGAAATGAAGGAAAGCAACGGTTCATTTAAACTGACGGTCTGCAATAAAGGAATATCCCTTCCTATAGAGGTGGGCCCTCTGAAGAAAGGAAAGCGTTCCATCGTGGTAGCAGGCGAAAGTTATGACGAATGCACCCAGATAACGACTTCTGCCATGCCAGATTATCCGCATAAGGACATGCGCAAGGGATTCAAGGATACCGGATATCAGGAAGGAGAAACAGTTACTTTCGTCGGATGGCTGAAGGATATGCCGGAAGAGTTCAGGAAAATGAAGGGTGAATTCGAAATAAGTTATGAAAACATATTAAACGACGAGAATGAGACAGCATATGCAAAGATGGACTCACTGGGACGTTTCTCCATCACCATGCCTCTGCTGAACACGACTGAAGTATTCCTGGACTGGCAGAGGACTACACTCAACACTCTTCTTGAACCGGGAGAAACCTACTTCTTCCTTTTCGACTTTTCTACAGGCCAGAAGATCTTCATGGGAAGCGATGCTCGTCTGCAGAATGAACTCGTAGCACATCCGATCTTGTGGGATTCTCTTGATATCGACGAGGAGCGCGGAAAGGCGGATCCTGTGAAGATATGGAAAGAGGCTGATGAAATCAGAGCAAGGAAAGACGCTGATCTCCAGAATACTGTGAATGAACATCCTGAACTGTCTGAGCGCTACATAGATTTTGTAGCGGGATACTATCTCACAAATCATGGAGAGAGTATGATGCAGGCCCGATTCTATATGCCAAATATGGATATACCGGAGGATTATCTTGAATATGTGACCAGTGAATTCTGGCACAAAAGACGTCAGCCGTATACCATGTATCGTGATTTCAATATATTCCTCAGAGATTATACTGACCATCTCAACAGAAAGTATCGCTCACAAGGTTCTGCTATCGAGATCATTCTGGAACTTGAAGATGATGGAAAACTCACATTGACTGATACGGAACGCGATATGATCAAGCAATATCCCGCAATGCTTGAGGAGCTTGAACGTAAGATTGAAAACGCGACTGAGGAAGAGCAAAAGACAATGGTGTATGAGTTCAATTCCAGCGATGTTGTAAAGACTGTCGACATGGTGGTCAAGCGCAATATGGATCTCATCATCGAAAGCATTGAATATGCGGCAATATCTGTTTCGATAGAAGCGATCGATTCAGCAGGATGCGACAGAATGCTTCGCGATTTACACATTGCACGCATGCTTTATGACAAGATTGACGGCTCAAGAAAGCCGCTTTCTGACATGCTTTTGAAGATTGCAGAAAATGAGATCAACCTTCCGGTTGCCAGAAAGGCCGTACAGGAACATAACGCAAAGTATCTTGCCATCCGGAACCGTAAGGTTGAGAAATCAGACAATCTTAAGTCGTCTGATGTCGTCAAGGACATGAGTGACGGTGAAAAGATACTTCGAAAGCTGATCGATCCATATAAGGGAAAAGTCATCCTCATCGACATATGGGGCGTATGGTGCGGGCCATGCAGGGCTGCCCTATCCCACTCGCAGGAACTTTATGAACATATGAAGGAATATGACATCGTGTTCATGTATCTGGCCAACAGGTCTAAAGAAGAGTCATGGAAGAATATCATCAAGGAATACAATGTGACCGGAGAGAATGTCGTCCACTATAATCTCCCTGAAGATCAGCAGAGTGCTGTCGAGAACTTCCTGAATGTGCATGCATGGCCGACGTATATTCTTGTCGATCCTGACGGCAATATACTTGACGTAAATGCAAATCCGACTCACCTCGACGCCTTTGCAGAACTCGTAGATACGATAATCGGATAGGATCAACATGGCTGGTGTTTGGCATACCGTGACTTTGTGTAATTTGTAAAACCCTGATACCCAGCGCTATATGTGAATTGCGTGCTCCCCTTTGGCGGCATGCATTTTAAGAAAACAATTGATATACTGGTAGTTATATAAATAAACAATATATGAGAAGTTACCTAAGATTTCTAAGAAGAAACAGGCTTTACACAGCGATCGAGGTTGTAGGGTTGAGCGTTGCGCTTGCGTTCGTGATAGTGCTTGCTGCGTATATCGTTGATGATATGAGCGTGAACAAGGCTCTTAAGGATACTGATGATATTTATTTATGCCATTGTGGGAATGATATTTTCTCAGAGAAGGAAATACCGGATGTCTGTAATTCGATTCCTGATGTGGAAGACATCTGTACTGTCATCACCAGCGCAAGAAACAAGCTTCTCTTTACTGGTGTGACGCGCGCCACTTATGCCGATAAGGAATTTCAGGTTGCTACTATAGCCGCATCTGCTAATTTTTTCGACTTCTTTACATTTCCTTTATCTGAAGGAAATCCGGAAGAGGTTCTTATGCAGAAAAACTCTGTGCTCATTTCCGAAGAAGTAGCCCGTGTCTTCTTCCCTGAAGGTGATGCTATTGGAAAGACAATCAATGTATATGAGAACAATTCATATACAGGAGCATTTCCGGGCCGGAATTTCAGCGATCTTGATATAGACCTGACTGTAACTGGGGTTTTCAGCAAATTTCCCAAAACAATATTCAAGGAAGCGGACATCATCATAAACATTGACATGTATCGTGAACAGCAGGAGAACATGTTCCAAGGCATGATGTATCTTCAGGAGTTCCATTTTCTCCGTTTGAACGAGGCCGGATCGTCGGATGATGTTTCAAAGCAGTTGAACGGTAGCCTGAATAATATCGTATTGACACGCTTCGATCAGATCAAGAAACTTGGTGCGGATGCATTCCCGAATCTTGAATCTTACTTTACCAATATCAGGAACGGGAAACTGTTCGGCATATACATGATAATGTGCATATTCCTGACAATTGTTGCTCTGCTCGACTATGTCGTCCTTACAATCGCCTTCTCAAGATTCAGAATCAAGGAGATAGCCACACGTCAGCTGCTTGGAACCGGCAGGACCGGAGTTATAGGAAGATGCTTTGCTGAAGCTTTTGCTCTTCTGATCGTTTCATGCGGCTTTGCGGTCTTGATCGCCCTTGCATTCAAAACCCCGGTCGGACAGATACTTGGAATGGAAATACACCCGCTGTCGCATGCATCCGAATATGTGATTCTTTTATGTATAATACTTGTCATGGTTGCTCTGGCAAGTGCGGTTCCGTCAATTATCCTTTCTTCATACAGTGCCATCAATGTGATAAAAGGTGAAGCACGATATAAGGATAAGATCATCTTCGGAAAGATATTCATCGGACTTGCCGGTGTGTTAAGTATAGGAGCACTTTCAATATGTTTCGGCATAACCCGTCAGACCAGACATCTGATAAATCAGCCGTCAGGATATCATACAGACGGTGTCATACTGGTCAGGTTTGCCGATAAGGAGATGGACCGATATAGGGACGAACTTGAGGCACAACCATATGTCAGCCGGACAGGATCTTTCAGTAATGAACCGTCCCATCCTTCTGCAACTATGATTCTGGATAAGTTCGGGGAACAGAAGGGTGAATTGAGATTCATTGATGGAGACCGTGATTATTTCGAAATTTTAGGAGTCGAATTTCATGAAGATTATTTCGTTGCAGACAGTGATCAGAAGATCTATCTGTGTAAAGGTACATATGAAGCAACTGCCGGATTCAGAGATGGAAACATGCTCGACACCTGGATGGGCCGTCTTCCTGTCTGTGGCATCGTTTCAGACCTGAAACTGGGTAATGTGACTGAGGAAACATCTGGTAAGCTTATGGGAATTTCCATAATTGACGGTTTTGATGCCACTATAGGTGAACAGATCTGCGTTAAGACGGAAGAAAATGTAAATGATGTATGCCGAAGAATCAAGGAGTTCTACTATTCGAAAGGTTACAATGACGATGTTTTGAATGTCACTGGACTTAAAGAATTTATTGAAGTAGAAATCAAGGAAGAAAAGAACATGCTGACTCTTCTGGCAGGTTTCTCCGTCATCTGCATCCTGATGACTATAATGACTATCGTAGGACTTAGCAGCTATCATGCAAAGACCGGCGAGAAAGACAATGCCGTGCGCAATGTGTTCGGATGTTCCAAAGGTGAGATTGTGCGCAAGATGGTGCTGGACTTTACGTTACCGGTCATCATTTCTGCGGCCCTAGCCATTCCGGCGTCATATATAGCGATAGGACAATGGCTGGAAGGATACGTGATAAGAACCGAAAACTCCCCTGTCATATACATCTGTGCATTCGCACTTGTCCTGACAGTCGTGACAGCTTCCATTCTTCTTCAGTTCCTCAGAACCCTTCGCACCAATCCAGCGGATGCGTTGAAGAAGGAGTAGATACCAGTATTATCATATGAGGATATCTTTGGGAACAGACATCCTTGAAAATGCAAAGAGTTTCTTGCCAAGGTCCTTCAGGGAGGCACCGATGTGATAGATATCATCATCCACGATCAGGAAACGGTCGTGGATGTTGTGTGTTTCTGTCAAGTTTATCGGAGGATATTGTGCATTATGCCTGACAAGGTCCTGTTTCAGGGTTTCCGTGAGGCGTCCTGTGCGGATTTCTGCTGCAACGCCTTCCTGCCTTTTGGACAGCATCAGGAGCACGCTTTCGTCTATATAATTATCGATCAGGATAATACTGATTTTTGCAGATCTAATCAGATCTGTAGCAAACACATATGCATCGAATATCTGACCGTCATAGAAGACTCCTTCAACCGGAGGCAATGACGTCCGTACAAAGAAATCTATTTTCTTGTCGTGTTCCAGCAAAAGTAGTTGATGAGCCTCTACTTTCTGTTCGATGGTTGACAAGCGATGATTAATTGTATATCCTTTTATCAAGTATTCTTTCAAGATAGAATTTGCCCATCGTCTGAATTGTACTCCTTTAGATGATTTTACTCTATATCCGACTGATAGTACCATATCCAGATTATAATATGCAACGGAATATACTTTGCCGTCCGATGCAGTTGTCGCAAAATTTGCGACAACTGCCATATCGGATAATTCCTCGCACAGAGCATTATTGATATGTTTTCCTATTGTCTTGACATCTCTTCCAAAAAGCAGAGACATCTGATTTCTGTTAACCCACACCGTCTCATCACCCACTCTTACTTCCAGTCTAGTTTCATCATCCGGCTGATAGACTACAATCTCGCCATGTTCTGTTGTTACATCGTTTATAATACCATTTCCCATACTTCGCTTTTTCCAATAAAGTTCGGCAAAGCGGAAACAATTCCCAAACATGATTGACGATTTTCGGTCAATCCTAAAATAGATTTTTCTGTTTTTTATCATCATTGCATTTTTCTTTGTTTCCGG
>JAFRZX010000026.1 GCA_017442315.1 Bacteroidales bacterium | reverse complement strand
ATTGAAATCATAGGTGAAGCATCATATATGCTCAGTCTTGATTTTAAAGAAGCCCACCCGGACACAAACTGGAAGGTCATCGTAGCAATGAGACATTTTCTGGTTCACGGTTATTACCAGGTAGATCCCGAAGAAGTCTGGAATGTTATAGAGCAAGATCTTCAGCCTTTAAAAGAACAAGTCGGGAAATATCTCGCTGAAATGGAATAAGAAAATGAAATCCCCGGATGTCCCTGAGCAATCAAACATTCGGGTTTAGTCTTTTTATAGGCAATCCTATATTCTGAGAAACGGGATAAAATGTTCCCACATTGTACCGGATCACGGATCTGTCTCCATTTCATAGTTCTGTCCATGAAAAACCCGGTTTTCATGGACAGAACTATGAAAACAACCGGGATTTTAAGTTGAGCCCTGATTTTGGTAATGGTGCAATCTCACCTAGTAGAAATTGCATCATCGTCGTATTCCTAAACTGTTATTAATGATTAGAGACGATACCTTTCGGAACTGTCTGTAAACATCTCATTCAGTAAAGAATGCGGCACTAAAACCTTGTTCCGATGTTTTTCATCATCTACCTCTTCTAAGCATCTTACTATTTCATCATGTCTATAGTGGAATTTCGTTATATAGAATAATGCTGGATACGAAGATACTGACAGCAATCCATCGATCCGGATTTATCCTAACTGGAACTTTCTTGATGATCTTGTTAGTCGTAATAGAGTTATCGTCATTGACTCAGACTCCTGAAGTATGTTCAGATAGAGATAGGCCGTATTGATATTGACCTGCTTAGCCTGAATATCGTTCATTAATTCCTTTCTCATATCAGAAAATTCATTCTGCAATCCGGATAGTCTTGGTTCCAGGTCACGAAGGCGCTCGAATTCTCCGCGCGAACTGATCATGCGGAAATCCCCGATGCAGTTCTTTAATGCTTCTTTCTGTGGGCGGAAATCATCCACATACTTCTGAGGAAGAGGAGTGAAATTGTTATCTACGTGGTCATATGCAGGTTCACACATTCGACGGATGGAGTAATACAGCTGTTCCAGTTCGTTGAATGAAGCGAAGAACCATGCGTTCTTGGTCATAGCAGTCTCCTGATCTATGCGGCGCATGCAGATGGTCTCCTTTCTACGAAAATTCTTCAGTTTATCCTTATTATCTTTAAGTTCATAGAATGATTTACGAAGTTTCTTGACATTTTCAGTCATCAGACCCTCAGTGATATTATCATAGTGGAATGCGATATCAATAAGAACCTCGCTCTCATTTGCGGCGACATATCCGCGAAGCAGATCCCATGTATGCTTCTTGTCCTCTGAATTGAGTATGGCACGGAATGTCTTGTCTCCATTTTCCTCATCATTCTTCATCTTGTACTTCAAATTGCTGTGAATCATGGCTCCAAGTCCTACCATAACGACAATTACTGCTGCCACGACTCCTCCGAAATGCATTATCACTGCAATAATGAAGGCCGCAGTAAATGCAATTCCTGCAGTCATGAACCATCCTCCGATTACAGATAGGACACCAGTCACACGATAGACCGCGCTTTCCCTGCTCCAGGCCTTGTCAGCAAGTGAAGTACCCATTGCCACCATGAAAGTCACATATGTTGTTGAAAGAGGCAGTTTCATGGAAGTTCCGAGTGCAATCAGAAGAGATGAGACTACAAGATTTACAGACGCTCTTACAAGGTCGTATGAGGCACCTTCTTCCTTTTCTATTTCAGTATTGTCAAACCTCTTGTCAATCCATGACCTGACAGAGTCCGGAGTATGCCTTATGATGAAATTTGCTGCTGAAGATGTCATTCTGACCAGACTTCTGGATACTTTTGATGAACCGAACATTTCTTCACCTTCATCCTGCTTTGCAAGATTGATCTCTGTCTTCGTGACATTGTGGGCTTTCTTTGATGTCGCTAATGATATGACCATGATTATGCCGGCAGCAAGCAGGAATACAAACGGTGTTCGTGCTTCACCATTAAGGACTCCCATCATATGTGTCGATGGGTCTCCTGACCCCGAATTCCTCCAGTCTATGAATGACTCATATCCTGCAAGAGGAACACCTATGAAATTCACCAGGTCGTTACCGGCAAAGGCTGTCGCCAGGGCAAAGGTTCCTATAAGCACGACTACTTTGAATATATTGACTTTGCAGACATGAAGAAGTTGCATAAGGGTAGTAAAGAACACCATGCATCCACCGAGAATGATCCATGTGTTGTCTGCAATCCAATGCTTTATGTCAGCATTCATGAATGACATTGTCTTTATGCCCTTCAGAAGCATAAAATATACTATGCAGGTAACTGCAAAACCGCCGAAGATTCCGATCTTCCATTTCAGTTTTCCGGAATACTTGAATGTGAAGATCATTCTTGTAATCCACTGTACGATTGCACCTATGGTAAATGCAATTGCTACTGAAACGAATATTCCTACAATGACCGACAGGGCTTTTGATGTGTTCAGATAGTCCGAAAATCCGAGTGTTCCATCATCGCCGTTCATTTTCAGCAGTGTAAATGCAAATGAGGCTCCAAGAAGTTCAAATACCATTGACACTGTAGTAGATGTCGGCATTCCGAGAGAGTTGAATGTATCAAGTAGAATGATGTCTGTCACCATCACTGCCAGAAATATGTACATCAGTTCGCTGAATGCGAAATGCTCCGGTTGAAATATGCCGTGACGGGCTATATCCATCATGCCGTTGCTCATTGTAGCTCCGCAGAAGACTCCGAGAGCAGCAACTATGATGGCGGTACGGAACTTGGCCGCCTTGGCTCCGACTGCGGAATTAAGAAAGTTTACTGCATCGTTGCTTACTCCCACCCATAAGTCTGAAATTGCAAGCATGAACAGGAATACTACAAAACATAGATAAATCCATTCCATAATGTATGTTTTTTTTACGGCTGCAAAATTATCTAAGCCATATTTCATAGGCTCTGCATCTGTGTTAAAATACGGATAACACCATGTTACAAATCCATTAAAATTTTGAAATCATGGAATGAAATTTCCAGTAATGAGTAATTTTGCAACAAATATTCTAGCGATATGGTGACAGAACGGATACTTATAGTCGATGATGAGGAGACTTTATGTGAAGTCCTCAAACTAAATCTTGAAAATGAGGGATATGATGTGGATACCGCATTCAGTGCTGAAGAAGCGCTCCAGATGGATATAAGGCAGTATTCACTTATTCTTCTTGATATAATGATGGGAGAAATCAGCGGAATCCGTTTTGCCAGGATGTTGAAATCAGATGTTGAAACAGCAGATATACCGATAATCTTCTGTACGGCGAGAGATTCCGAGGACGACATGGTCAAGGGACTCAATCTGGGTGCTGATGACTATATCACCAAGCCATATACAGTCAGAACTGTAATCGCAAGAGTAAAAACCGTCCTCAGAAGAATAGCCGGACACAAGGTCGCAGAAATTCCTAACAGACTTTCTGTTGATAGTCTGATTCTTGACCTTGATCTGAAGATATGCAGTATTGACGGTGTGGAAGTAAAACTCACAAAGAAGGAATTTGAACTTCTCGCCTTTCTGATTGCGAACAAGGGCAAGATATGTTCCAGAGACCAGATATTAGCAAATGTATGGAGCGACGAGGTCATTGTGCTTGACCGCACTATCGACGTGAATATCACACGTATCAGACAGAAGATCGGAAATTATGGTTCATGTATCATCACAAGAGCAGGTTTTGGATATGGATTCAAGAATTAATCTCTCTTATCATAAGAGGCTTTTTGCTCTTCTGTTATCATTCATATGGATTATCGTCCTATGCTTCATGACATTTCAATATGTCCGGGAGAAAGATGTGAAATCTGACAAGATCAATACGCAGCTTCAGTTATGCAACAATAATATCATACGAGCCATTGAGGAAGGACACTCATATATAACAGGAATATCTGCATGTTATTTCCCCTTTGATGACATAAGGGTGACAATAATAGGGACAGACGGTGAGGTCGTATATGATAATATGTATGACGCCAATACCATGGATAATCATCTTTCTCGTCCTGAAGTCAGGTCTGCATCGGCGACAGGAACAGGCTATCATATCAGAAGACAGTCTTCAAGCGATGGAAAACAATATTTCTACTCTGCGACAAAAGGGCGAGGAATCATAGTCAGGTGTGCAGTTCCTTATTCCTCTTCACTAAAGGATGTTCTTAAGGCAGACTGGACATTCTTATGGGTCCTGATCGTCATCAGCATATTCGTAAGTCTTGCAGGTTACTTTTCATCACTCAGATTAGGAAAGACGATTGAACGTCTGAATCAGTATCGCGAACAGGAGAATGCACTCAAGGAAGAAAAGGAAAAAAGCCGTATAAAGAGACAGCTTACCAATAACATAAATCATGAACTCAAGACACCGGTAGCATCGATTCAGGTTTGTCTGGAGACACTTCTGTCGGGAATATCCTTAACAGAAGAGAAGCGTCAGGAACTCATCGAACGTTGCTATACCCATAATGAGCGTCTTCGTCATCTGTTGGATGATGTGTCACTTATAACAAGACTGGAAGATGGCAGCAATAGCATCGAGCGTGAGCTTGTCGTCATCAATGAACTGTTGGATGAGATCAAAGAAGAGTTTACTTGCATTCCGGAAGAAGACAGGATGCATCTTGTTATTGACTTCAATGAGAAAGTCGTGATAAACGGAAATCTGTCACTTTTAGGCTCGATATTCAGAAATCTGACAATAAACTCTATGTCATATTCTGAAGGTCACACAATTCATATTGCATTAGTAGAAAACAATCTCAAATATTGTCGTATCATATTTGAAGATGACGGTGTCGGTGTGGATGAAAAGAATCTCACCAGACTTTTCGAGAGATTCTACAGAGTGGACAAAGGACGTTCCCGCAGCAATGGCGGTACCGGTTTAGGTCTGGCTATAGTCAAGCATGCAGTCATGTTCCATGGTGGCAGCATCACTGCCTCAAACCGTCAGGACGGAGGATTGAGATTTGAGTTTACCCTTCAAAAGTAACGTTCTTATCAATTATATAGAAAAACCCACTCAGAAGTGTTTCTGAATGGGTTCGTGGTGGAGATAGTCGGAGTCGAACCGACGACCCTCTGCTTGCAAAGCAGATGCTCTAGCCAACTGAGCTATACCCCCTTTTGCGCCTGCAAATATGCAACTATTTTTTGAAATAACAAAATAAATTGTCTTATTTCAATTTGTTTTCTGATTTGTGCATGACATGTCGTGCCAATATTCCGAAAGCAAAGCCTGCAGCCGTTCCTATGATACTTCCAGTGATAACGTCTCCAAGATAATGTCTTCCTACGAAAATTCGGCTGAGTGCTACCATAGTTGCCCAGAAATACATCCAGGCTGCATAAATCCTATATTTGCATCTTTTGTCTTCGCGTAATCCTGTAAGTGTGCTTGTCGCCAGTCCGAATGCATTTGCTGAGTGTGCAGAGAAGAAACTGAATCCTCCACCCCATTCCAATATGTGAAGACCGTTTTCAAGCATAAATGCGTCTTCAAGTGGTCGCAGTCTGCATACCAGATTTTTGATCAGATTGGAAAATTGATCGCAGAAACCAAAAGTAAGCAGTGCTCCTGCTAGAACAATGAGTCCTTTTTTCCATCCCAGTCTCCATATAAGCAGGCAGATTATGGCTGCGTACATGGGAATCCATACGTATTTGTCTGAAAAGAATGCCCATATGGGGTCGGTGAAGGGTGAGTGCCAGCTGTTTATCTCTAAGGTTACCAACTGGTCTGCATGGTGTATGTTCTGCCAGATCATATTATAGCTTTATTTCGTTGTCATCTCCTGGGAAAAGGACAACTGTATCATTCCTTTCAATAGTAATATCCTTTTGGAGAGCTTCCCATAGAAGATCTTTCAATTCCTTTATGCCTTCATTCGTAAAGGATGATATGAATACGTGGGCAATGTCCGATGGCAGTTGTGCTTCAATTTCTGATTTCAGCTGATCGTCGAGCATATCAGATTTTGTTATTGCAAGTACTCTGTCCTTGACAAGCAGTTCTGGATTGTATTCTCTTAATTCGTTGAGAAGTATATCATATCCTTCACAGATGTCATCCTGGTCTGCTGCTACCATAAAGAGAAGGATGGAATTGCGTTCAATATGACGGAGAAAACGCATGCCGATTCCTTTACCCTCATGTGCACCCTCTATGATTCCAGGTATGTCTGCCATTACGAATGATTTATCATCATAGTAGCTCACGATTCCGAGATTTGGTTCGAGAGTGGTAAAAGGGTAGTCTGCAATTTTGGGACGTGCAGCTGAAACAGTAGAAAGCAGGGTGGATTTGCCGGCATTCGGGAAACCTACCAGACCGACATCTGCCAGAAGTTTCAGTTCAAGTATGAACCATCCTTCTTCATATGGCTCTCCTGGCTGGGAGTAACGCGGTGTCTGATTCGTAGCACTTTTGAAGTTGTTGTTTCCTAATCCTCCACGACCTCCCTTTACTAGAATCCTTTCCTCATGAGGTTCTACGAGTTCAAAGAGAATCTCTCCGGTTTCGGCATTCTTTGCAACTGTTCCCAGAGGAACATCCAGATAGATATCGGCCCCGTTCTTACCTTTCATCAACTGACCGCTTCCCGCTCCACCGTGTTCTGCCATGATATGCTTGCGGTACTTGAGATGGATCAGAGTCCAGAACTGCGGATTTGCCCTCAAAATGATGTGGCCTCCACGTCCTCCGTCTCCGCCGTCAGGACCTCCCTTGGGAATATATTTTTCCCTTCTCATATGCGTAGAACCCGCACCTCCATTGCCCGAACGACAATATATCTTCACATAGTCTATGAAATTGCTGTCTGCCATATATCTTTGTAAATTTATCAAATAAGTTTTTAAAATCTCCGGTTGTACAGCAAAGTACAGGCAGGAAACGAAATAACAGATAAACTTCTTACAAGCCGCAAAGATAGTCATTCTTTTCAAAATACAACTTCATAGGTGAAATACGCTATTCTGTGTCTATTGTTAATAAAGGGCTGTATCTGGATGATAATGGCGGTAATGAGATTGAGATAATGAAGATGAATTGTTCCGTTGTGGATGTGCTTCGGATGGTGTGTCCGCTAGTGAGTGATTATAATAATAATGAACGGCTCATATGATTACGGGCCGTTCATCAATTATATGGTTTCAGTCTTTCAGAATCTGTCCATTACCTCAAAAATGAGCTTACGGACTTCTTCAATACTGCCTGTACCATCAATCTCATGGTATTTTCCTGCTGTGCTGTAGTATCCTATAAGTGGCTCTGTCTGATTATGATAAGTGACGATACGGTTGTTTATTACATCTTCTTTGGCATCGTCTGCACGTCCTTCCTTCAATGCGCGTCCTTTGATGCGTTGCATGATCATTTCATCTGGAATCATGATTGATACCGTTGCTGTCACTGTATCATTTTCATTTGCTAGGATTGCATCAAGTGCTTCTGCCTGAGCAAGAGTACGTGGAAATCCGTCAAGAAGAAAACCGTCAACATCAGTTACATTCTTAAATTCATTTTCAATCATCCCTTCGACTATTTCGTCAGGAACAAGACAACCGTTTTCTATCAGTGTTTTGGCTTGAATTCCCAATTCTGTTCCAGCTGCTATCTCCTTACGCAGAAGGGCTCCTGTGGAAATATGGTGGAGATTGTATTTTTCTACCATAGCTGTGGCCTGAGTGCCTTTCCCGGCACCTGGAGGACCAAAAAGAATGTAATATTTCATGCTGTAGGTTATTGTTTTGTTATTTGTCAAGAACGTAGATGTCTTTAAAGTTTCTGCCCAGTTCATCGTAGTCAAGGCCGAAGCCTACGATGAAGTCATTAGGAATCTCCATTGCGACGTAGTCTATCTTCATGTCCTTTTTATATGCATCAGGTTTCAGCAGTAAAGTGCATATTCTTGATTCTGCGACACCCTTTTCATTGAGAATGTCTTTTAGGGCAACAATGGTGTTTCCTGAGTCAACAATATCTTCTACAATGATGACTCTTCTGCCGGTAATATCAGCAGTCAGGCCCATTGCCTGTCTGACTTTTCCAGTGCTGATCGTACCTTCATATGAAGTAAGTTTTGTAGATACTATCTGGCAGTTGAATTCAAGTCTTTTCATCAGTTCTCCCATGAACATTATGGACCCGTTGAGTACGCATAGCAGTACCGGAATGTCAGAGCAGTTCTTGAAGTCTTTGTTGATCTTGGCGGCAACCTTGTCTATAGCATCTGAAATTGCTTCGTACGGAATAACTTTCTTAAATGTCTTGTCTTTTAGGGTTACCTTTTCCATAGGAATGTTTTTTTTACTTTCAACTAAGGACAAAATTAATATAAAACCTTTAAAAAAAAGAAAAATATGAAGCCGATTTGAGTAAAAACAACAAAAAGCTCAATCAATGTGTCTATTTTAGGCAAAAAATACGGATATGTGGAGAGTGAATATTCTATTGTCTGCCGTTCTGCTTTTCAGCGGGTGCTTATATGCACAAAGCGGCCAGGAATTAGAGAGCATTATGGCTGTGCTGGGAACCGATGCCCCTGAAGATATAGAGCCGGATGACGTCGAGAGATTGTCCTCATATATGTCTTCACCGATTGATTTAAACAATGCTTCATGTTCGGAACTTATTTCTTCTGAATTGTTCAGTTCATATCAGATAGCTTCTCTTGAAGACTATATTGCAAGACATGGAAACATTATGTCCTTTGCGGAACTGGCTGCTGTTGACGGATTTTCGTCCGGAATGGTCAATAGACTGAAACCTTTTATAAGAATAGGAAATTCATCATTTCTTCACGTAAGCAATAGAAATAGTTATGATATTTCATTGCGTTCATCACTCAAGCTTTTGCATAGCGGAATTTCATATGTTCCTTCATGGCATTATGGCTTGAAGTGTGAAGCAGATCTGTCTGAATGGCTTTCTTTGGGAATCAGTGGCAGCCGCCCTTATGATGCACTTGCCATATATCCCTCTGTCATTTCCGGAAATCTAGCATTCAGTTTCAGAAAACCTGCTATACGGATTATCATCGGGGATTACAAAGCTCGATTCGGTCAGGGGTTAGCTCTGTGGCATGGAATGTCCTTCGGCTCCTTCTCATCGCCATCTTCATTCATGAAGAAACCCTCAGGAATTTCTCCAAGCTGTACTTTCAGCGGAAATTCTTCTGCATCTGGTGTTGCCGTGGATTATGTGGCAGGGAATATATTTATTTCAGTACTTCTTGATTTTCCTGACCTAAAAAAGAAATCTGATTTATCCTTGTTGAGGGAAATTGTGCCTGCCATGAATGTAACATGGAGAAGCAGCCGGGGGCATTGTTCTTTTACACATGTCCAGAATTGTCTTATGACTGGCTATGGAGTCCGGATACCTGAGATGAAGTCGTCGATTGATGCAGCATTCTGTTTGCGTGGCGTGAATCTGTACGGAGAAATCATGTATGATTGGGTTAGAGGTATTGTTCCTTTTGTGGCTGGAGTCGGCTTCAATGCAGGAGAGTGTGTGAATAATGCCTTTCTTGTGAAATATATGGACGGAGACTTATCAATGGCGGCTTTATGTTCTGAATATTTATCGGCAGACAAGAGACATAATGCCGTCATTTCATTGGAATCAGTCCTTTATCAGATTGCAAAGACGGAGGATGCAGATAAGAGCCTGCAGCTTAAAGGAAGCCTTTTATGGAAATTTCAGCCTTTTTCCGGATTTGATGTCAAGTTCAGGCTGTCAGAGCGCTTCCGTTCATGGGGAGATATGTTCAGAACAGATTTACGTGTGGAATTGGGCTACAGTTGCTGTAATTTCCATTGCCGATGCCGCTTCAATATGCTCAAATGTAAAGAAACGGGATATATGGGGTATCTTGAGTCAGGATATGTAAATGGTGGTTTTTCTTTATATCTTCGTCAAGGGGTGTTTTTTATTGATGAGTGGGCGGATCGTATCTATGTCAGTGAACGTGATGCTCCAGGGTCGTATAATGTGCCGGCTCTTTATGGAAGAGGCGAGTGGACTAGTCTGGTAGGATCTTATAGAGTAGGAAAACTGATGCGGATCTATTTGCGTTTTTCGTATTTTGCATATCCTTTTATGCCTGAGAAAAACAGAAAGCCCGGCAAAGCCGAGCTTAAAATGCAATTGGTTTTCAAGTTTTAACGAACGGGTATCTTCAACTTCATTCCCGGCATGAGCTTCGAACTTTTGAGTCCGTTGAATTCCATGATGTTTTCATGACTGATTCCAGGGTACTTCTTAGCTATGGAATAAAATGAGTCCCCACTTTTAACAGTATATATTATATATCCTTTTCCTGAATCCTGAGGGATTTTATCTGTCGGTACGTCGTTTGTGTATATGACAAGCTTTTGTCCGATCTTGATGTTGCTTCCTGTGATGTTGTTCCATTTCTTCAACTGGCTCAGACCTACGTGGTGTGCCTCCGCAATCTTGCCGAGGACATCTCCTTTCTTTACAATATAGATTATCCTGTTGCCTGAATCAGGTGACTGAACGGATGAATTTCCACTTGCTGAGGATGTTGCAGATGGCTTGGCATCGGTTTTTGTGCTTGAACTGGCGGCAGGTGTTTTTCCTCCTCTGTAAATGATCAGTCTTTGACCTATACGTATGTTATTGCTTTTGAGGTTATTCCATCTTTTGATCTGTGCTACGCTTACCCTGTACCTGCTTGCAATCTTACCAAGGTAATCGCCACTTTTTACTTTATATACGATCCGTTCTCCATCCCCGCCATCCTTTATCTTCTTGATAGTTACCGGATTGAAATAAATGTCTGCTTTGTGTCTGTATATTGAATCTTCATGTTCTATGAAAGTGTTGGTGTATTTATATGGAATACGGAGAATATATTCTCTTTCATTGCCAGGAATTATTTCGTGTCTGTACTGAGGATTAAGATTCTTGAGTTCCTCAAGTGGTGCTCCTGTCACTTCGCTTACCTGTTTCAGGTGAAGCATTCTGTTTATCTTGAATGTGTCCACATGCATTGGCAAGGCTATGGCTTCAGGTCTGATGCCGTGCTCCTTGTGATATGTCATGGTGTACAATGCTCCTACGAATGCCGGACCGTATCCTCTGGTTTCTCTCGGCAGGTAAGGCCATATATCCCAGAATGATCTCTTTCCACCGCTTCTCCTGATAGCTTTGTTTACATTTCCAGCTCCGCAGTTGTATGATGCGATTGCCAGATTCCAGTCACCGAAAATTTCATAAGAATCCTGAAGATATCTTGCTGCTGCGTCTGCAGCTTTTACCGGATCCAGTCTTTCATCGACGAATGAATCAATATGCAGACCATATATCTTTGCTGTCTGGTACATGAACTGCCACATTCCCTTTGCACCTGCTTTGGAAACGGCCAGAGGATTCATTGCAGATTCTATGACTGCCATGGCCTTCAGCTCTTCCGGAAGATCATATTTATTGAATATCTCTTCAAATATAGGCATATAGTATTCGCAAAGTCCAAGTACATGAGGCATGCTTTTCTTCATTTTCTCAGAATACATTATTATGTAGTTCTTCACGATGTCGTTGTAGGGGAGTGTAATGAAAGAATTCATTTTTCTTATTCTTTCTATATAGACTTCATCCGGTACATTGGATTCAAATTTCACGGAATCCATGTCAAACTGTTCATCGTCATGTCCGTATGCAAGTTTATGTGCATACCATATATTAAGCAGACTGTCAGATACTTCAGTCGTATAGTCTTCCGGGGCCAGGTGTATTCTATCCTCGGAATCATTCATTTCATAATAATCAAGTATCTCATTGGTCATGCTGTCTGTGCGCTGGAGTTCAGTTTTGTATCTTTCAATCTCCAGAAGCAGTGAGTCCATCTTCTCCTTCAGAATCTTGTTTTCCTGTCTGACGGTCACTTTTCTGCCAATAGGGTTCCTGGCGTATGTAACTGTATTCCCTTGCAGTATCCAAATAAAAGCAGTCGCACTTGCGACTGCGATAAATCTTATCAGTTTTGTCATATCCTTCATTTTCCGATGTTCTTTATTAACGGTCAGAACCGTAGTCCTATTCTCACGCCTATAGCATTCTGTCCTGTAGAATATTGCATTGTAGAGTGCATAGCATATTCATTATATGGCGATATTACTGCCGGTTCAATATCCATTGTTATCTTATCGTCAACCTCAAAGTCATGCATGTATGCAAATACGTTTGCATCAATCACCTGCAGGAAATAGAACAATGCCGTAGCAACTATGGAGTAGTCTCTATAGCGTCGGTACACGTCCCTATACCATTTTGCAGTTTCTCCTGATATCGGGCTTTGGTTGTTTTCACTTGTTGCTTCGTTGTGTATGCGTTTGAATCGCTTGTAGTTTGTGTTGTTGGTGGTCAGGAAATGGACCGAACCTATCAGACATCCCCAATAGATAGGGACTTTGAATAGTTCTCCGTTGTATATCTGACCGAGTCCTGGCAGGAGAAGCGAGTATATTGTAGCTCTTCCAGGATTTGGCTCTATTGTGCTTTCGTAGCACGCAACACCGTCCATCAGAGATCCCCAGTACATAAGTCCTGCGCCGACCATCAGCCATGTACCTGTCTTCTTGGCCTGATAGTCCAATACAGGTGGCTCAAATGGATATTCGACGCCTTTTTGTGCTTCAAATACTGCTTTTTCTGTCATGAATTGTCCGTAGACTTTCTTGGATTGTTTGTATTGATGCAGGTAATATCCTCCGGTACCTGCAAATGCTCCTATCCCTCCATATACAATCGGAAGCTTCCAGTAGTCTTTATTGTATATCTGGGCTGTTCCGGGAAGAATCACCGAACCGGCGAACATTGTGCCGACCTTTATCGTCTGTTTGTGTGACAGGCCTCTGAACAGTTCCTTGAATGAGAACAGCTTGTCTGCGGTGTCTGCCACAGCGGTTGAGTCTGTGGTTTCATTGTATGTCTGATTGAATGCCTTTTCCTTGAACTGTGCATGGCCGTTCAAGGAAAGGAAAGTCAGACAAATAATCGTAACTATATGTTTGAATAATCTGTGCATTTTAAAACTTTGAGTCTTCAAGTGCGCTGAGAAACCTTTTTACTTCATCGTCAGAGTTGAAATGTATTGTCATGCTTCCCTTGCCTTTGCTGGTGCGCTTGAGGCTTATGTTGTTTTCAAAATACCTGCCTACGAGTTCTAGGACCTTTACATATTCCTCAGGTAGTTCCTGATGCTTTTCTGCACTCTTGGTTGCCGGTTCGGTCATCTTTCGGATCTTTTCTTCCAGTTGTCTGACAGACATGCCATCCTTTATTACCAGATCGCAAAGATATTCCTGCAACTTCAGATCTTCAACTCCGAGCAGTACTTTGGCGTGACCCACACTGAGAAGGCCGACCTTGACGTCATGCTGAAGCTTTGCAGGAAGCTTCAGCAGCCTCAGGTAGTTTGTTACAGATGCTCTTTTCCTGCCGACTCTGACGGCCATCTGTTCTTGGGTAAGACTGCATTCTTCGATGAGCCTTTGATAGCTCATGGCTACTTCAATCGGATCAAGGTCTTCTCTCTGAATGTTTTCTACGATGGCCATCTCAAGCATACCCTGATCATCGGCTTCTCTTACATATGCCGGAATCATATCCATGCCTGCGGCCCTGCATGCCCTGAACCTTCTCTCTCCGCTGATTATCTGATAATGTCCGTCGCTCTTGCTCCTCACGGTTATAGGCTGGATGAGTCCAAGGGTCCTGATTGAATCCGCAAGCTCTTCAAGAGCCTCAGAGTCAAATGTCATCCTAGGCTGATATGGGTTTGGCTCGATCTTGTCCATAGGAATACGGAGGATGTCAGCTTTGCTCTGCTGGCCGCTTCCAGCGACTTCCTTGTTTACATATTCAACCGGTTGTCTGATCTGATTCAGATCAGTATCTCCGCCAAGTAAGGCACTAAGTCCCTTTCCAAGTCCTCTCTGTTGTTTGCTCATCATTCTGACCTTTTAGCTGTTCTTTTCAAGTACTTCCTTTGCAAGGTTGAGGTAATTGGTCGTACCGTTGCAGATTACATCATATAAGATGATCGGCTTGCCGTGGGACGGTGCCTCGCTGAGCCTGATGTTCCTTTGTATTATTGTATTGAAGACCATTTCATTAAAATGTTCCCTAAGCTCTCCGAGCACCTGATTGTGTACCTTTGTCCTTCCGTCAAACATGGTTACTACGAAACCTTCTATGCTAAGCGCATGGTTTGGACCAGCCTGTACAAGTCTGATGGTCTGGAGAAGTTTTCCGAGACCCTCCAGGGCAAAGAATTCCGGCTGGACCGGAATCATTACCGAGTCTGCTGCGGTAAGTGAATTGATGGTGATCAGACCCAATGAAGGAGAACAGTCTATAATTATGAAATCATAGTTGTTCCTTATTGTTGACAGGGCCTTTTTGATGACTGTCTCCCTTTCTGGATTTTCAACAAGCTCCAATTCGGCTCCTACCAGATTGATATGAGAAGGTATCATATGGAGGTTTGCTATTTCAGTCTGTATCAGAGCGTCGTTGATGTCGATCTTTCCGATCATGACTTCATAAAGCGTCCTTTTCTGGTCGTTTTCAGGTGAAAAGTTCAGTCCTGATGTCGTGTTGGCCTGAGGATCGGCGTCAATAATGAGCACTTTCTTCTCCAATACGGCCAGCGATGCCGCCAGGTTGATTGCGGTAGTGGTCTTTCCTACTCCTCCTTTCTGATTAGCGATTGCAATTACTTTTCCCATATGCATTTTTGTTAAGGGCATAATCCTCGCAAAATTACAAAAATAATTTCATTCCTTTCCGTAAATTCTTACATTTGTTGATAAATTGTTTGTCCCATAATAGGATGTACCATGTTAATTGGCTGTAAATCACTATGATTAAAGAAGAATGTAATAGATGGCTTGCAGTAGTCAACGTCTTTGCTGCCTCTAAAAATGCCGGAGCTGTATGGAAGCGGGCGGCAGTCATGCTGGAAGATGCAGAAGTTCCATATAAGGCAAGTTTTACTGGAAAAGGTGATAATGCGGCAGCCTTGACCTTCAAGGCATGTGCCATGGGATATCGCAGGTTCATTGCTGTGGGCGGTGACGGAACTGTGCATGATGTGTTGAATGGAATTGCTGAATATGTTAATTCCGATAAGACTGAGAAGGTCTTTTTGTCTGACTTTACGCTTGCTGTTCTTCCTGTCGGCTCAGGAAATGACTGGGTGAAGTCTGCAGGTGTTCCATCTGTGATATCTGATGCTGTACGCCTCATAGCGGCTGGAAAAACCGCTGTGCAGGATGTAGTCAGGGTCAGTCTAGGTACTGATGTGGTTTCATATATGGCAAATATAGGTGGAGTAGGGTTGGATGCCAGGGTGTGTGAAATTGTAAACCGCCAGAAGGAGCAGGGACGTAGGGGAAAGAAACTTTATATCGGAGCCCTGCTTTATTGTATCCGTCATCGTGTGCCTGTCCGTGCTGAGGTATTATGTGACGGAAAGCGGATTTTTGAAGGCAAATATCTCTCAATAGCAATAGGTAACGGGAAATATTCCGGTGGCGGTATGAGACAGACTCCGCTTGCAGTGATGGATGACGGGTTGATAGATGTAACTGTGATACCTGATATTTCTTTGTGGACAATTGCAAGGAAAGTACCCAGACTCTTTACCGGTACCTTTCACCAGGTCGATGAACTTACATTTGCCAGATGTAGCAGGGTTGAGGTTATTCCGGCAGGGGAGTCTGATGCAGAGCCTGTAGAAGTTGATGGAGAGGTGATCGGAAGGTCTCCGGTAGTGTTTGAAGTGCTGGATGATAAACTTAATATCGTTGCTGATGCTTAGTTATGACGGGTCTACATTGATATTGATGTGATTGTCGTATCCGGAGTTCTTTTCAAAGCATGTTATGGCTCTTGCCAGGATTGTCTTCTTGTCCTTGAGCTGTCTGTCTTTTTTGAAATTCAGCCTGATTATGCGTATGTGTAAGTCGGAAATCTTATCAACAATAGGGTTGTAAGGACCGGTTACGCAAGTCGGGAACATGTCCTCAAGAATTTTCCCAAGTTTTGATGACATCGTTTCAAGCCTTTTCTCATTCTGATCCTTGACGGATATTTCTATTATCCGTGAAAATGGTGGAAAATTGAAGTCGGAACGTTCTTTCAACAGGTCTTCAATGTATATGTAGCTATCTTCCAAAGACAGTCTTTTGTAAATCGGATGCTCTGGCTGTGCTGTCTGGATGATGAAACGTCCTTTATCATTTCTTCTGCCACATCGCCCCCTCAGTTGTTCAAGCATCTGAAACGCTTTTTCATCGGCTCTGAAATCCTGCATGCCCAGAAGAGCATCTGCTGCAATTATTGCTACAAGTCTGAGGTTGCTGAAATCAAATCCCTTTGACAACATCTGCGTGCCGATAAGGATATCTATGTTGCCATTGCTGAATTCCTGTATTGTGCGGGTCAGGAATGATCTTCTTTGCGAGGTGTCACTGTCAAGACGAGCGATTCTGGCTTTTGGGAAGATTGAAGATGCCTCCTCTTCTATTTTCTGTGTACCTGCTCCAATGCTTCTGAGAGTACCTTTGCACTTTATGCATGAGCCATTATAAGTGCTCCTGTAACCGCAGTAATGGCATATCATAGTGTCTCCGGAGATTCTGTGCAGGCTCATGCTGACATTGCAGTGAGGACATTTCTGGATTTCTCCGCAGTTCTCGCATTGAATGACCGGGGCCCAGGATCTTCTTGAGCGCAATATCAGGACTTGCCCTCCGTTTTCTATTGTATTGGAAATGAATTGGATCAGTTTCCTGGAAAAACTTCCGGTCATTCCGTTTTTCAGCCTTTCGGCTTTCGTATCAATGATCTCAATTTCCGGATCGGCGGCTGAATGGTATTTCTTGTTGAGCCGGATCATTTCGTGTTTGCCGGATCTGCAATTGTAGATCTCTTCCAGTGAAGGTGTGGCTGAGCCCAGAATTATGTTACATTTGTTATCTTTATGATTGTGAATCTGGTGGAGCAATAGCGCAGTATCCCTTCCATTGTATCTGGGTGCTGGAGAGTCCTGTTTGTATGAACTGTCATGTTCTTCATCCACGATAATCAGGCCGAGGTTATAGTGTGGCAGGAACAGTGAGGAACGTGTGCCTAGTATGATGTAATTATCAGGCTTTCTTCCGTTTCTGCAGGAGCGTATGAATTCTGCAGTATTCCGCCTGGATACGGGACTTTGACCTGAATGGAAAGTCATCAGACTGGAGTTGAAATGTTTGTATAGCCTTTCTTCAAGCTGTCTGCCTAATGCTATTTCCGGAACAAGGTACAGGACATTCTGACCCTTGGACATGACTTCCTTGGCAGCCTTTATATATATTTCAGTCTTGCCGGACCCTGTGACGCCGTGAAGCATGGCAGGTTTGCCGATGCTGAAGACTTCCTTTATCTTCTCATAAGCAGTTTGTTGGGCTTCTGTAAGTGCTATCTCGTCAACTTCATGGCTGTAGCTTCGGTATGAATCATAGATGGGGGCATTAATGCTGCTTTTGGCACTTGCAATGGCTTCTTCAGCTTTTGCAATGTCGCATTCCAGTTTTGCAACATCTTCCAGAAGCTTTCTTTTGCTTTTTGTACCTTCTTTCGATACTTTCAGCTGTTCCTTCTTCCTTGCCAATCTCTCTTTAAGTCTTTCTGATTTCAGACACATGCTCTGAAGGATTCTTTCCTTACGAGCATTCATTCTTTGCAATGCTTCTGCATGCGCCTCTTCAAGATCGAGCTTACCCTGAGGATATGCGGCCTTGTATACTTCTCCAATGCTGCACATATAGTATTCGGCAACATTTCTCCACAATGCTATTTCTTCTTGAAATATCTTTTCAAGATTATGCTCAATTGTTATTATAGACCTGATCTTGGATTTATCGGTTTTAGGTGTGATATCTACATCACTTACTACTCCACAGTAAATCTTGTTAGCAAACCTTACTCTAACCCTATCTCCAGGTGAAATTTCCTGAATGTCTTCCGGCAGACTATAGCATGGCTCCCACTCAAGCTTGAGTGGCAGAATCACTGATATATATATAGTCCTCTTCATTAGGCTGCGAAGTTACTAAAACTATTTTCTAAAAAAAATACTGATAAAATTCAAGAAAAATTTGCAGGTTAAGAAAAAATGCCTACCTTTGCAATCCCAATCGAAAGAAAGGGTAGTTCTAAAACAAAATGGTGTCATATCTCAGTTGGTAGAGCAAAGGACTGAAAATCCTTGTGTCCCTGGTTCGATTCCCGGTGACACCACGAAGAATCACAGCAAAAAGATGAAAACCTCTGAATTTCAACGAATTCAGAGGTTTTCTTTTTGTTTCAACTGTGCAAAACATGCAGATTTAGGAATTTCAATCGTGCCAAATTCGTGGCTTTTTTTTGAGCCACT
>JAFRZX010000167.1 GCA_017442315.1 Bacteroidales bacterium | reverse complement strand
TGGCGACTTTCGGCCAATCTTTAAGTGCATCCTTGACGCTCTTGATGATTTCCTCGGCTTCAGTTTTCGGGATGAAATAATCCTCTGCAGCTTTTAATAGGGCATTAATGTCCGATTCGTTGGTGTATCTGGTAATCATAATTCCCTGATATCTGTTGATTGTAGGGTTCAAGTCAAATGCCGGAGCCAAAGTCCATCCTTTCGCAGTAAGCAGGAAACCATGATTGCGGAAATGATCATCTGTGTTTCCGATACAGATGTTGAATGCGACACGGCGATATAACTCTCGTACATTCTCCTCGACATCTGTGCAGTTGCGGATTATGAAGTCAACGATATCAAGGTATCCGTAACCATCCTCAGAGCCAGTGCCATCTTTAAGACCAAGCATAGTCAGAGCCGATGCGTAATGAATGCGTCTACCGTCATTGGTCCTATCGAATCTGTTTGATAGGAGAGTATGATATTGAGATCCTACTTTGACAACTCGAGTTTCTGCTACATTGATTTTTGCATTCTTGGCCAGGACGTGGGCAATGTGTTCCCAAAGTTCTACATCGAAGGTGTCGTTACGAGAAGGGAACTTTGCCATTTTCATGAGTCCGTCCTCGTCAATGACATTAGCCTTTGGTCTTGCTCCACCAAGTGATGTTCCTGGTTTATGGAGTTGGTATATCCATTTCTGGTCCACTAGGAGGCCCTTTTCTTCTGCTTCTTCAATTGCATGACTGGCAGCAATTAGCTCTCGCAGACTGATGATTGGTGGAACAGAAAGCCTATCCGAGGTATTTATGAACTGGCCATCGGGAGATTTCGAAAATCTGAACCCTCCCATTCGGGATTCATCTTCGATTCCCATAATCATGTCGAATGATGTGAGGTTTCTCACAGGCCTTCCTTCTTCTTTTGCCAAAGTCTGTTCTCGTCTTTTCAGGAGTGTGGTTCCCCATCTGTCAGGAAGTGAGTCAGAAAAGCATCCGAAGATTTCTTTACCAGGCTGTGTATACTGAACGCCTGGATAGTTTCGTATGTCTTCACTCAGAATTATACTAGCATGACGGTTAAGCCACTCCGGAGAGTATTTGAAGGAATAACTCTGAGAACCCCTGATACTTTCGTATCCGAGTTCTCCGACCAGCATCGGCTTCTCCAGCCAATTGAAATCTGCATATACATATAATCTGTCCATATCCACTACTTCTTAGATGCTCGTTCGCGGTTAATCAAGGCTATATCCTGGAGTTCCTTGCCAAGCTTATCTTCCTTAGCAATGAATAATATGTCGTCTTCAAGTTGTAAGGCATACAAGACACGAAGATATATGCCGATAGCTACTGTCGGACTTCCTTTCTCAACTCGAGCTTCTGTCAGTTCAGAACACATAGCGCGTTCAGCAACCTGCGCTCTGCTGAGGTTACGTCTGAGTCTGGCAAGCTTGATCTGCTCACCTACAATCTTCATATTTTCTTCCAATCTTCTCGGAAGACGTGTTGCCATAGTACTTTTGCCCATAATGAATGCTTAACATATCATATAATATGCAAATGTAGTAATATTTCTTAATTTTATGATATGTTGGGCCGTTTTTGAACATTTCCCACCAGTACGCAAAACAGAACTGTTGCTCGGAAGTGAGATAATCCGGGAGCATTATAGACTGCTATATCGGTATTATATACTAGTATATATTATAATATATATAATAATATTCTAGTGTTGTCTAACTAGTTTACATGTTACTTTGTGTCGCGAAAAAGTCGTTGAAAGTCAATATTTTACATTTTGTGTTTGTTTTGTAGTTTTGCCTCGATATCAGCAAATCCCGGGGTAATAATGATGGCT
>JAFRZX010000166.1 GCA_017442315.1 Bacteroidales bacterium | reverse complement strand
TCCAGAATGCGGCGGCGCTCCATCAAATCCGCAATAGTGGAACCTCTTTTTTCCATAGCCCCTCCTTACAGCGAATCTCTGTCGTGGTTACTCTTATGCGGAACGGGAGCATCTTTAGCAGGTGCATCAGCTTTCTTCACCTTATCGTCAGGCAAAGGCATAGCCATGATACTGCGCCCCAGACGGACGAACATTTCAGGCTGATGGAAGTGTTCTTCATATTTCTTCATCTGTTCAGGGGTAAGGGAACAGAAATCATCCTCACCCAGACCGACCACCAGAAAATCACCGGCAACAATGTCGTACATATCGCCATCTTCATCACGCAAGGCACGGTTCAGGTCTTTACCTGTCAGCTTGGCTTCTTCGTCCATGATAAGGGCAACAGGATCTTCGTAGGGATAGACCGCTTGAATGTCACCACCCACAGCTTTCTGCAAATTCTCCAACTCACAGCCAATCTGCACGGGCTGGGGATACATATTAGGGCGAATCAGAAGCACATCCATCATGGGAGCCTGTTCATGCTGAATCTCACGCTCTACCTGAGTGTTAAACTCAGCACCCGTGAAGTGTTCAGCATCCAAAATATGCTCCGAATTGTAGTAGGCAGCTTTAACCTGTTCTTCCGCAGCATCACGGTTTTCAGCCTGCACCGTGACCGTCTTTTCCAAGGTCTCGGTGATTTTTACATCATACTCTTTCAAGTGTCGTTACCTCCATTTCTTCGGGATATAAGAAAAGCTATCTACAAACATTCCAGTTCATAGATAGCTTATCTTTTGTAGCTTTCCGCAAGAGAACAGATGCAGTCCAGTTCCTCCAGAAGTTCCTCAATGGAGAAGAATAAATCCTCGCTGCTCTCGATATTGTCTCTTACGATGCGGTATTCAGTTAATGCTCCCAAATGCCCATGCTTTTCCATCATGGTTCTGAAGCAATGTACCACCGCAAAACTCATGTCCTCCAGAAGCCACAGTTCTGCTTCATATTCCATTCCGTAGTGATAATCTTCCATTGCGAAGTTTTCAACGGCGAGAATACGAATTGCCCTCTGATCGAACAGGTATCTTCCACGGTAATCAACATGGTTCCTACCAGCGCTGACCGCCTTGTACTCAAAGACATCTTCCATGCGCCCCTCCAAGGCTTTTGCCATGCAGTAGTTGGAAATGCCCTCCAACGCAAAGAAATCATCGGATGCATCCATCATCCAACGATCTTCCTCATCGTACATTTCACAAAGCATCTTAAATGCTGCTTTGATATTTTTCTCTGTAAACACACTATCCTCCTTCATTTATCTTTCCATAGATTTCTCTCGTTTCTTTTGCCATTGTTCAAGCAACTGAATGATTTTATCCTCCATCTGCTTGTTGGTGTAAGATTTTGGGAAATACTTTCTCAAAGCATCGGTTTTGAAAGTGACTTTGCCTTGTTCCTCTTTCTTGATCTCATTCATAATGTCGCACATAGCGTCCAGAGTACACTCGCCCTCCTGTGCGAGTTTTTTGATTCTCTGCGCCTGTGAGAGAGAAGGAGTAGTCTGAGCATAGTCCATGGCAGAAAGAAAATCCTGCTGTTCTTGCTTTGCAAGATAGGAAAGCTCTACCGCAGGATTGAATTTGATCTGACCATTATCCACCATGTCTAACAGTTCGGGAATAAGCTCGGTCAGTCGGATATATCGCTGAACCTGTCTGCCACTTTCGCCACTGTCAGCGCCGACCAAATCGGCAGCTTCCAACTTCCCGACAACTTGTCGGGAAGTTAAATCTGATCTTTCGCCTTGATGTTTAATAGCATCCAGTTTCATGCTGTACGCATAAGCTCGCTCACTCGGCAGAATAGTTTCTCTCTGCAAATTGGCATCGACCATCAAAATGATAGCGGCATCATCGTCCAAATCACGGACGATAACCGGCATGGTTTCTTTGCCTGCAAGCTCAGATGCACGGTGTCGCCTGTGACCAGAAATAATTTCATATCCACCGTCAGGGTCAGGACGTACAATGGCAGGTGTGAGAACACCAAACTCACGGACACTCTCAGCCGTTTTCATCATTTCCTCATCGTCCACCACTCGGAACGGATGTCCCTCGAAGGGGTGTAATTCAGAAAGAGGAATTTCCTGCACTCGTTCCTGCTGGGCTTCAGCTCGTGACTGGTCTGTTGAGAAAATATCATCGTACCCCTTCAAGCTGATGTTTGCGCCTTTTTTCTGCATTGTGTAACACCTCCTTTGTCAGAACTTTATAGGCTTCGGCAACTTTACCCTTGGGATCATGCTTAAAGATACTGGTTCCCTCAGCACTGATTTCCTCTGCACGGACAGAACGGGGAATATCTGTCTTATAGACCTTCAGCTTACCACCGTAGCTTTCACGGATAAGGTTGCTGATGTCTTTGGAATAATTTGTTCTGCTGTCCACCATTGTCAGAAGAATACCTTCGATTTTCAGCTTGGGATTGATCTGTCTTTTGACCTTGTTGACAGTTTCAAGCAACTGTTCCAAGCCTTTTGCGGGAAGATACGCCGCCTGAACAGGTATCAGCACATTATCGGCAGCTGCAAGCGCATTAACGGTCAGCATCCCCAGAGAGGGCATACAATCCAGAAGAATAAAATCATAATTCTGTTTGACCGTATCCAGATACTGACGGAGGATTGTTTCTCGGCTCATGGCGTTTACCAGAGAAACTTCCAGACCTGACAGTTCGATATTGGCAGGCATATAGTCCACACCTTCGGGATGTCGCAGGATTCCTTCTCCCGGAGCGATAGGTTTCTCTGTGATGATCTTTCCCATCATGTCCGAAAGGGTGGGAGACAACTCATCAGGGAATGGGTTGCCAAGGCTGACTGTTAAAGATGCCTGTGGATCTGTGTCTACCAACAGAACTTTCTTGCCCTCCATAGCCAGTCCAACACCTAAGTTTTCACAGGTCGTTGTCTTGCCTGTGCCGCCTTTCTGGTTGACTACGGCAATGACAGTCGCTTTTTTTGCCAAATATTTTCACCTCTCTGTCCTTCGTTATTTAACTTCATTTTTACCACCTCCCTCCAAGTTTTCCCGTAGCCATGTCGTGCCTTACCTGTGCATCATAATGGGCATCTATGGTGTACGGAGCATTGTATATCGAAGCAAGTAGGTACTGCTTGATATTACGAACTTCGGTTGTGTTTTCCTTGAAGCGATCCATTACAAACCTGATATGTTCGGAATCCAGTTTCAT